>NZ_CEEDDZ010000004.1:0-338503 GCF_979253585.1 Pseudomonas sp. AC463
GCGCCACACAATCCGCCGCCGCCGCCCCCACACACCCAATCTCCACCTGCCGCCGCGGCCCCTCGCTCAATTCCACCGCCGCCGACGCCAGGGCAAACACCGTGTCCCCATCAAACGGCAAGTGCGCCGGCCGTACCGCCCGCGCAATGCCGTCCTGGGCCATGATCGCCACCCGCTTGCACTCCGCCACACTTAAGCGCGCGGTACAGGCCACCACCACCAACGTAGTATTCGCCCCCGCCTGCAAACGCCCCATGGAATCCAGCCGCGACAACTCCGGCATCGGGTCGCTGCAATCCATCGGCGCCCCAGGCCGATGCCCGCCAAACTCCCCCGCCACCTCCCAGGGCCACGCCCAGAAGGTCTTGCCATCGGGCATATACACCGAGCCAATCGGGTTGGCCACCACCAGCGCCGCCACGATCAACCCATCCCCCAGGTCCAGCGAGGCCGTGCCCAGCCCGCCCTTCAACACCCCGGCCATGGCGCCACGCCCGGCGCCCACCGATCCCAGCTCAAACTCCACACCGGCATTGGCCAACGCCTCAAAGCCCAAACGCCGATACGGCGGGTCCAACCCCCAGGCCTTGTCGCCACCGTTGCCCAGGTCATGCAACACCGCCGCCGGCACGATCGGAATCGCCGGCGCGCCCGGCTTCAAGTGCAAGCCCACCTGGTCCTGAGACAGCTGCGCCGCCACCGCATCCGCCGCCCCTAGGCCAAACACCGAGCCGCCGGCAAACACCAGCGCGTGCAGTTGGCCGACCATGTTTTCCGGCTCCAGCGCCGCGCTTTCACGGCCGCCGGGGCCGCCGCCACGGATGTCGATGCTGGCGGTCCAGAAGCCATCGGGGCGGATCACCGTGACGCCGGTGTCGACGTGCAGGTCCGTGGCGTGGCCCACCGTAAGGCCTGGGATATCAGTGAGGGCGTTGCGCGGGCCGGGTCTGGGCATACAGAAAAAACTTCCTTGGGTTGAGGTATGGCCTGGGGTGAGCAAGCCGTGTGCCAAACACCGAGACCCCAGCCTTGCGGCGCGCACTCCGATGGTCGCCAAACCGCGCTGCACAAAAACCAACAGCCTGCCCTCACGCCTGTTAGAAAAACACCAACCGCCCCCGCAACCATCGAGCAAGCCGCTGTTTTACAACATTTTTTCCAGATGGCACAGGCCTTGCTCTCTTGCCTCCCACCAGAGCTTGAACCCAACAAGCCGACCTCGATCAAGGCCAACGCCTTAACCAACTGGAGTGTTTCCCATCATGAATGCAATCCGCGCCGCAGGCCGCCGCCAACCCGGCAAGGCTTTCGCCCACACCCTGTTATTCCTCGCCCTGTGCGAGGCGGCCAGCTACAGCAGCCTGACCCTCGCCGCCGACGCCCCGGCCAGCGACAACCCCCTCGACACCGTGGTGGTGATCGGCAACCGTGGCCAGGCGCGCACCCTGGCCGAAAGCCCGGCGCCGGTGGATGTGATCTCGTCCAAGCAATTGCTCGCCACCGGCCAGGGCGACCTCACCCGCGCCCTGAGCAAGGTGCTGCCGTCACTCAACCAGCCGGCGTCATCGGGTTTTGGCTCCACCTCGGTGGTGCGCCCGATCAGCCTGCGCGGCCTCAATGGCGACCAGGTACTCGTGCTGGTCAACGGCAAGCGTCGCCACAACAGCGCGCTGCTCAACAACGGCACCTACCTCAACTCCGGCTCGCAACCGGTCGACCTCGACATGATCCCCACTGCCCTGGTGGACCACGTGGAAGTGCTGCGTGACGGCGCCTCGGCCCAGTACGGCTCGGACGCCATAGGCGGCGTGGTCAACATCGTGCTCAAGCAGACCGACCACGGCGGCAGCCTGTCCACCAGCTACGGCCAGAACTATGAAAACGGCGATGGCGAAACCGCCCGGCAAACCGGCAATATCGGCCTGGCCCTGCCCAACGACGGTTTTATCAACCTCGCCCTGGACGTGAAGAAACAGAAGATCTCCGACCGCTCCGACAACGCGCCGTACACCGACAGCGCGGGCAACACCAGCCTGCAGCACACCTATTACGGCACTGGCCTGCCCGAGGCGCGCAACTTCAGCCTGGGCTACAACGCCGAGCTGCCGGTGGATGACGCCCTCACCCTGTACTCGTTCTCCACCTACACCCGGCGCAACTCGGAAAAACCCCTGGCCTTCCACCAGCCCGGCAGTTTCAACGGCATCGCCACGCCGTTCCCCGAAGGCGTCGAAGACACCCTGCGCTTTATCGAAAACGACTTCCAGGTCGCGTTCGGCGGCAAGGGCGAGCTGGCCGGCTGGAACTACGACCTCTCCAGCACCTACGGCCAGGACCACGCCGAAGCCACCCTGCGCCACACCTACAACCTGAGCTATGGCCTGGACTCGCCGACCTCGGTGGACACCGGCGTGAAGACCTTCAGCCAGTGGACCAACAACCTCGACCTGACCCGAGCCTTTGACCTCGGCCTGCACAAGCCCACGCAAATTTCCTGGGGCCTGGAGCAACGCTACGAGAACTACAAGATCGGCAAGGGCGACTACGCCTCCTATGCCAGCGGCCCGTTCACCACGGGTGCCAACGGTGGCTTGATCGCGCCGGGCACCATCTCCGGTGCCGGCACCACGCCCGAAGATGCCGCGCAAAAAGGCCGCACCAGCCTGGCCGGCTATGGCGAGATCGGCCAGGACTTCACCGATAAATGGCACGTCGACCTGGCCGGTCGCTACGAGCATTACAACGACGGTTCGGGCACCACCACCAACGGCAAATTCGCCACGCGCTACCAACTGACCCCGATCCTCGCCGTGCGCGGCAGCTTCAGCACCGGCTTCCGTGCGCCGTCCCTGGCCCAGCAGATCTACAGCTCCACCTCGCAAACCAGCGTCAACGGCCAGCTGTTCGACTACCGCAACGTGGCGGTCAATTCCGACGTAGCCAAGGCCCTCGGCGCCAGCACCTTGAAGCCGGAGAAATCCACCAACTTCGGGCTCGGCCTCACCCTGCAACCTACCGATGCCACCAGCATCACCCTCGATGCCTACCAGATCAAAATCAAGGACCGTATCGCCCAGACCGGCTACCTCGGCGGCACCCCTGAGATCAGCGCAATCCTCACCGCCGCCGGGCTCAACCCGAACCAGGCCGTCACCTACTTCACCAACGCACTCGACACCACCACCCGTGGCATCGACCTGGTGGGCGACTACCGCCAGAGCATCGGCGCCTACGGCAACCTGCGCTACACCCTGGGCTTCAACTGGAACACCACCGAAATCGACGATATCCACGCCTCCAGCGTCGCGCGCCAGGCCCTCGGCCCAACCGGTGGCTATGACCGCCAGCGCCAGGGCAACCTCAAGTACGGCCTGCCGCAATCCAAACTGCTGCTGGGCACCACCTGGACCGTCGACAAGTTCGAGATCGGCCTCAACCTGACCCGCTACGGCGAATACACCCAGTACGGCACCGCCGAGGCGTTCGACCGCACCTTTTCGCCGGCGTGGATCACCGACCTCAACATCGACTATCACCTGACCCCGGCGATCACCCTCAATGCCGGCGCCAACAACCTGTTCAACAAGTACCCGGAACGCACCGACCTGGCGAGCAGTTCGGGAGGCTTCCCCTACGGCAACTTCTCGCCCTACGGCACCACCGGCGGCTACTGGTACACCGGCGTGACCTACAACTTCTGACCCAGACGATCGGGCCGCTGCGCCGGCCCGATACCTGCCCCCCAATGCCTTGTCCAACGGAGGCCTGCTCATGACCCGCCGCACCGACCAACTCAAACTCGGCGCCTTCCTCGCCAACAGCGGCCACCACGTCGCGGCCTGGCGCCACCCGCTGGCCCAGGCCGACGCCAGCCTGGATTTCGAACACTTCAAGCACATCGCCCAGACCGCCGAGCGCGGCAAGTTCGACGCGCTGTTCATCGCCGATGTCGTCGCGCTGTGGGGCCATCACCACGACGCCCTGAGCCGCACCGCACGCGCCGAACACTTCGAACCGCTCACCCTGATGTCGGCCCTGGCCGCCGTCACACACAACATCGGCCTGATCGCCACCGCGACCACCACCTACAACGAGCCGTACCATATCGCGCGCAAGTTCGCGTCCCTCGACCACCTGTCCAAGGGCCGCGCGGCCTGGAACCTGGTGACTTCGGTGGTCTCGGATGAAGCCTGGAATTTCGGCCGCGAACACCACGTCGACCACGGCGACCGCTACCAGCGCGCCGAGGAATTCCACGATGTGGTCAAGGCCCTGTGGGACAGCTGGGACGACGACGCCTTCACCCGTGACAAAGCCAGCGGCGAGTACTTCGACCCGGCCAAACTGCACACCCTCAACCACCGTGGCCAACACTTTGCCGTGCGCGGCCCGCTCAACGTGGCGCGCCCGCCCCAGGGCCATCCGGTGCTGGTGCAGGCCGGTGCCTCGGAGCCGGGCAAGCAGCTTGCCGCGCGCGTGGCCGAACTGATCTTCGCCCACTCCCACAGCCTTGACGGCGCCCAGGCGTTCTACCAGGACATCAAGCAACGCGCCGCCGCCCTCGGCCGCGACCCGGACCACATCAAAATCCTGCCCGGCGTCACGCCCTTTATCGCCGACAGCCGTGAACAGGCCCAGGCGCTGTTCGAGGAATTCCAGGCCTTGATCGACCCGGTGCTGGGCCTGCGCCTGTTGGCCGATACCTTGGGCGATGACATCGACCTGTCCGGCCATGACCTCGACGGCCCATTGCCGGACACCCCGGCAGGCCAGCGCGGCAGCCGGCGCGACAAGGTGCTGGAACTGGCGCGCGGCGAAAACCTGAGCATCCGCCAGCTGTACCTGCGCCTGGCCGGCGGCAACCCGGTGATCGGCACCGCCGCGGACGTGGCCGATTACTTCGAGGCGTGGTTCCAGGCCCGCGCCTGCGATGGTTTCAATGTGTTCTTCCCGTATTTCCCGGGGGCCATCGACCTGTTTGTCGAACAGGTGATTCCGCTGCTGCAGGCACGCGGGCTGTTCCGCCTTGAATACGAAGGCGCCACCTTGCGCGAAAACCTCGGCCTGCCGCGCCCGGCCAACCGCTTTACCGCCGGGGCCAACGCATGAAGCGCAGCGCCTGGATGCTCGCCCTGCTGGTGAAGGCCCTCGACCAGCATCGCCAACCCGACGGCGCGCTGTTGCCGCCGGGCCTGGGCCTGAATATCAACCTGCCCAAGGACGCGCAGATCAAGGGCGTGAAACTCACCCGCATCGGCAACTACGTGGGCTTCGAGGCGCTATACACCGACGACCTCAAGCAGTTCAACCTGCCGGGCAAGCCGGGTATCGGCTTCCAATACAGCCCCGCCGCCAACGCTGCGCAACAGCACGACGAGGCGGTGTGGCTGAACCAGGGTTACCTGACCATCAGCCCGTTCAGTGGCCTGCCGGAATCCATCAACGCCGGGCACGCGCTGCAACAGCAACTGGCCCATGAGGTGCACCCCTGAATAACCAACAGCGCAAAACGCTCGCGCCCCGGCAAGGCGTATCATCACGGCAAAACCCCAGGAGCTTACCCATGCCCCTTGAATTCAGCTGGCTGCTGCCCCTCTGTACTCCCGACTGGGCAGCGCGCCCGGGCCAGTGGATTCAGTTGGCCCAGGCCGTGGAATACGCCGGCCTCGATGGCCTGTGGATCCCCGGCGGAGCCTTGTGCGCCGATAGCCTGGGCGTGGCGGCGGCATTGTGTGCGCATACGCGGCGGGTGCAGTTGTCGGTCAGCGTGCCGCCCGAAGTCATGCTGCCGGCGGCGCTGGCCACCACCCTGCAAAGCCTGCAGTCCATCAGCAACCATCGGCTGCAGCTGCACCTGCCCAACAGCGAACGCAGCGCGTTTGGTGAATGGCTCAACCGTGACCAGCGCAGCGAACGCATTGGCGAATATCTGGAAATTCTTCAGCAATTGCTGGCGCCCAATGACAGCGGCCTCGACTACCAGGGCCGGTATTTCCAACTGGAAAACGCCGGCGTCGCCCGCCGCGAACTGCCCGCCCCCAGCCTGGTGCTGGACGACAGCCAGAGCCACACGCTGCTGGCCGCCCATGCCCACACCTGCCTGCTGACGCCGGGCCATCCACAGACACTGGCCAAGGAGATACACCGCTGGCGCGCGATTCAACCGTCGCTCGCCTTCGCCTGCACCTTCGGCCTGATCCTCGGCGACAGCGAAGACCGCGCCTGGGAACACGCCGCGACACTGTTGCCGATACCACCACTGCCCAGCGAGCCCCTCGCCACCCTGCCCCGCGCCCGCCACCCGCTGCGCCAATGGGAAGTGCACCCGAACCTGTTGCAACTGGCGCCCGGACAGCCGCTGATCCTGGTGGGCAGCGCGCCACAGATCGCCACGCGCCTGCAAGAACTGCACGGGCTGGGCCTGAACCAGGTGATTCTGGAGGGCGGCCCGGCGGTGCGCGAGGTGCTGCGTTTTGGCGAACAGGTCCTCCCCCTCTTGCGCAAGGAGCGCTTGCACCATGAAAGCTGATGCACGCCCACCGATCCAGCTCGACTGGTTTTTGCCCACCAACGGCGACGGCCGCCACCTCACCAGCAGCGGGCTGCCCAAGGTCGGGCTGTTCCAGCAAGGCGAGCGCGCGCCGACCCTGGACTACCTGCGCCAGATCGTGCGCGCCACCGAACAGGCCGGTTTCGACGGCATCATGGTGCCCACCGCCAGCGGCTTTGAAGACCCCTGGCTGATCACCGCCGTACTCGCCCAGGAAGTGCGCCGCCTGAAATTCCTGCTCACCCTGCGCCCTGGCACCGAGCTGCCCGCCTACACCGCCCACCGTGCCGCCACCTTGCAACTGCTGAGCGAAAACCGCCTGGCGCTGCATGTGGTGACCGGTTCCAGCCGTTTCGAACAGCGCTCCCTGGGCGACTTCCTCGAACACGACGAACGCTACGCGCGCACCGCCGAATTCCTGCAAGTGTTCCAGGCCGTCTGGGCCGGGCAACCACCGACGCACCCGGGGCGTTACTACCGCAGCGGCCTCCACACGCCGATTGCGCCCGGCGCGCAGGTGCCTTCGATCTACTTCGGCGGCGCCTCCGAAGCCGCCGAACGCGTCGGCGCAGCCCATGGGCAAACCTACCTGATGTGGTGCGAGCCGCCCGCGATGATCGCCGAACGCATCCAACGCATGCGCGACCTCGCCGCCGCCCAGGGCCGCACCCTGCGCTTCGGCCTGCGCTTGCACGTCTTCGCCGCCACCACCGACGACGCGGCCTGGGCCCACGTGGAACGCCTGCTGGAAGAAATCCCCAAGGACGCCATCGACCAGGCACAACGCCAGATGGCCACCTACGAATCCGTCGGCCAGAGTCGCCAGACCCAACTGATGCAAGGCCGCGGCCGCGGCGCGCGGGAACTGGAAGTGTCCGCCAACCTCTGGGCCGGTGTAGGCCTGGTACGCGGCGGCGCAGGCACCGCATTGGTCGGCAGCTATGCCCGCGTGGCGGAACGGATCGAGGAGTACCACCAACTGGGCGTGGACAGTTTTATCCTGTCGGGTTTTCCACATCTGGAAGAAGCGATTCACATCGGCGCGCAAGTGTTGCCGTTGCTGCGGGCGATCAATTGAACCCCCCAGCGTCTTGCGCTTGCCTGAACCTGTGGGAGGGGGCTTGCTCCCGATGAGGGTGTGTCAGTGAATGCATCTGTAACTGACCCACCGCTATCGGGGGCAAGCCCCCTCCCACATTGACTGCATTACCAACCCTAGATCCTGCGGCGGCGATTAAGTTGGGGAATCGCGGCCAACGGCACATCAACCCGCTCAACCTGGGCCCTGCAACCGGCCGCCAGCTGCACCAACGTCGGCTGACTGAACACCCTCCGCGCATCCACCTCCAACCCCACCTTGCGCAACCGCGCCACCAAATTCACCGCCAACAACGAATGCCCCCCCAACTCAAAAAAGTGGTCATGACGCCCCACCCGGTCCACCTTCAACACCTGCGCCCAAACCTCGGCCATCACACACTCCACCTCACCCACCGGCGCCTCATACGCACGGCTCACCAGCGCGTCCACCCCAGGCTCCGGCAACGCCTTGCGATCCAGCTTGCCCGCCGGGTTCAGCGGCAACATCTCCAACCGCACAAACGCCGCCGGCACCATGTACTCGGGCAACTGCGCCAGCACATGCGCCCGCAACGCTTCCAGGCTCGGCGCCTCGGACCGCACAGTGAAATACGCGACCAGACGCTCATCGCGTATCACCACCGCCACCTCACGCAACGCCGGGTGTGCCAACAGCCGCGACTCGATTTCCCCGAGCTCCAGGCGCACTCCGCGCAGCTTGACCTGAAAATCATTGCGCCCAAGAAACTCGAGGTTGCCATCCGGCAAGTAACGCACCAGGTCGCCGGTGCGATACAGACGATCACCGGCCACAAACGGGCTGTCGATAAACCGCTCGGCGCTCAATTGCTCCAGGCCCAGGTAACCACGCGCCACGCCAACCCCGCCGATATGCAACTGGCCGCTGACACCCAGCGGCACCGGTGCGTCGTGTTCATCCAGCACATACAGCCGCGTGTTGCTGATCGCGCGGCCGATCGGCAATTGCCGCGCGGGCACCGGCGCACCGGGTTCCAGGGTCCAGGCGCTGCTGTCCACCGTGGCTTCGGTAGGCCCGTAGACGTTATGCAAACGCACCTTCGGCAGGCGCGCTTGTACGCCACGGGCCAGGGCTTCGGTGAGTTCGCCGCCGCCACACAGCAGGTCGGTGAGGCTGGTGCACAGCGCAGACTCTTCCAGCTCCAGGAACTGCTGCAACATCGCCGGCACGAACTTGATCACGGTGATCTGCTGCTCGCGAATCACCTGCGCCAGGTACGCCGGTTCACGATGCCCGTCGGGCCGTGCGAGCACCAGGCGCATGCCATTGGTGAGCGGCCAGAACAGCTCCCACACCGAGCCGTCGAAACTGAACGGCGCGCGCTGCAGCAACGCGCCGCCTTCGGCATTCGGGCACAGTTGGGAGCCCCAGTGCATCAGGTTGCCCAGGCCGCGATGCTCGATCATCACGCCCTTGGGCGTGCCGGTGGAGCCCGAGGTGTACATCACGTAGGCCAGGTTGGACACGCTCAGGCCCGGCACCAAGGGGTTGCCCTCCGGGGCCTGGCTCCAGGCACAGTGGTCGAAGTCGATCACCGGGATCGACACGTTCCCCGGCAAATCGCGGGTGGCGGCGTGCACCAGCAGCGCCACCGGCTGGCTGTCGTGCAGCATGTAGGCCAGGCGCTCGCGCGGGTAGTCCGGGTCCAGCGGCACGTAGGCGCCGCCGGCCTTGAGAATCGCCAGCAAGCCCACCACCAGCTCCAGCCCGCGCTCCACGCACAGCGCCACCCGCGCATCCGGCTGCACGCCGCGCTCGCGCAGGTGGTAGGCGAGCTGGTTGGCCCGTTCGTTGAGCTGGCGGTAGGTCAGCTGCTGCTCGCCGGCCTGCACCGCGATAGCGTGGGGACTGAGCCGCGCATGGGCTTCGAACAACGCGTGCAGGGTCAGGGCATCGGGGTAGTCGGTGGCGGTGGCGTTGAAGTCGACCAGCAGGCTGTGCAGCTCGCTGGCCGGCAGTACCTGCACGTCGCGCAATGGCATTGTCGGCGTGTTTTCCAACGCGTTCACCAGGCCATCGAGCACCGTATCGAGGTAGCCGAGCAAGCGTGCGGCGCCCACCTCTCGCGGGGCCTTGGCCTTGAGCTGAAAGCCGCTGCCGGTGTCGTCCACGGTGAGCATCAGCGGGTAGCTGAGGATGTCTTCACTGCTGAGCAAGGCGATGCCGGGGACCAGCTTCGGCTTGGGGTCGGCCGAGGTGTGACGGTAATTGAGCAGGCTGTTGAACAGCGGCGCCGCGCTGCTGCAGCGCTGGGCCAGGGCGAGCGAGGCTTGCTCATGGGCGAGCAAGGCACTGAGCTGGCGATGGGTGTCGTGCAGCGCCTCCACCACGCTTTGCCCGGCCAGGCGCAGGCGCAATGGCAGGGTGTTGATGAACATGCCCAGGGCCCGGTCGGCGCCCTCGCCCGCTTGCAGGCGGCCGAGCAGCACGGTGCCGAACACCACGTCATCGCGGCCGGCCACGCGACTGAGCACTTGGGCCCAGGCCAGGTGGAACAGGCTGGCGGCGCTGACGCCCAGGCCACGCGCCTGAGTGCGCAGGCGTTGGTTGAGGGCAGCCGCGACAGGCTGTTCGAAGGCCTCAATGCTCGCGCGATCGGCCTGGCGCTCCTGTAAGCCAAAGGCCAGGGTCGGCTCCTCGACATCGGCCAGGCGCTCGCGAAAGAACGCCTCGTGAGCGGCCAACTGCGCCGGCAAGCGGGCTTGCGCGACTACGTTGCGGTACGGCACCGGCGCCGGCAGTTGCGCGTCCTCACCGAGCAGATGGGCGCGGATTTCGTCCACCAACGCAGTGGTCGAAGTGGCGTCGTTGACCAGGTGATGGAAACGCAGGCGCGCCACCCAGCGCTCGGGCTCTTCGGCGTAATCCAGGGCCATCAGCGGCGCCTGGCGCAGGTCCAGCGCGGCGCAGTCCTGACCCATGGGTTCGACGCGCAAGCGCGCGCGGCGCCACACCACTTGCATCGGTTGGTCCAGGGCGTCCCACGCCAGGCTGGTGCGCAGGATGTCGTGACGGTCGATCACCTGTTGCAGGGCCTCGGCGAAAGCGTCCAGCTGTTCGCGGCGCGAGAAGCTGAACAGCGCGTGTTGCTGGTACGGATCACGCGCGTCGGTGAGGTGGTGGTAGAGCAAGCCTTCCTGCAACGGCGCCAGCGGGTAGATCTCCTGCACATTGGCGGCTCCACCGGGAATGCCGGCGACGATGCGGTCCAGGCTCGGTTGGTCGAGGTCGGCCAGTGCCAATAAATCCGCGGTGATGTAAGTGCAATCCGCCGGGACCCGATTGGCCGGTATCGCCACCTCGGCGCCCTCACTCACCGCCGCCAGCGCGGCCAGGGTCGGTTGGCCGAACAGCACCTGCACATCGGCGCGCAGGCCCGCCTGGCGCATGCGTTGCACCAGTTGCACGGCCAGTAACGAATGCCCGCCCAGCTCAAAAAAGTGGTCATGTCGGCCAACCTGCTGCACTTGCAGCAGCTCACTCCAGATCTGCGCCAGCAGCGTTTCCACGCCGTCGCGCGGCGCCTCGAACCGGCGCGTTACAAAGGCCTCCTGGGTGGGCGCTGGCAACGCCTTGCGGTCGAGTTTGCCGTTGGCGGTCAAGGGCAGCGCATCGAGCTGCACATACGCCACGGGCAGCATGTAGTCCGCCAATGCGCCTTGCAGATGGCTGCGCAGGGCTTCGACAGCCACCGCATGGCGCGGGATATAACAGGCCTGCAATTGCCCGTCGCGGTACTGAACCACGGCTTCCTTGACCGCCGGGTGGGTGGCCAGTGCCACTTCGATTTCCCCCAGTTCGATGCGCATGCCACGGATTTTCACCTGCTCGTCATTACGGCCCAGGTATTCCAGCTGGCCATCCGGCAGCCAGCGTGCGAGGTCGCCGCTGCGGTACATTCGACCGGGGTTGAGCGGGTCATCGAGGAACCGTTCGGCGCTAAGTTCCGGGCGGTTCAGGTAACCACGCGCCACGCCTTTGCCGCCGATATACAGCTCCCCCGGCATGCCAATCGGCACCGGGCGCTGCTGGGCATCCAGCAGGTACACCGTGGCATTGGCGATGGGCGCGCCGATGTGCAGCGGCTCGCCCACCTCGACGCGGCCGGAGGTGGCGACGACCGTGGCTTCGGTGGGGCCGTAGTTGTTGATCACGTCAAATGTCTGCGCCCGCGTGAACCCACGCAAGCGGTCGCCGCCGATCAGCAAGGTGCGCAGGGTCGGGTGTTCCAGGCGCTGGCTGAAGGCGTATTCGGCCACCGGCGTCGGCAAAAAGCACACGTCCAACGGCTGCGCGCGCCACCAGTCGAGCAGCGCGTCGATATCTTCCGCGCCGTCGTGGGCCGGCGGCAGGTGCAGGGTCGCGCCCACGCACAGCGCCGGCCAGATTTCCCAGGCCATTGCATCAAAGCCGAACCCGGCGACGCTGGCGGTGTGGCTGCCGGCGTGCAGGTCGAAGGCCCGGCAGTGCCAGTCCACAAGATTGGCCACCGTGTGATGCTCGACCATCACCCCCTTGGGCAGGCCGGTGGAGCCGGAGGTGTAGATCACGTAGGCGAGGTTCGAGGGTTTGGCGGCTGCGCGGGGGTTGCTGCCGAGGTGGAAGGTCGGGCGGTCCAGCGCGATCACCGGCACGCCCAGCGCGGGCAGGCGCGCCAGCAGCGCCTGTTGGGTCAGCACCGCCACCGGCGCGCTGTCCTCCAGCAGGTAAGCCAGGCGCTCGGCGGGGTGGGCCGGGTCGACGGGCACATAACAGGCACCGGACTTGAGCACCGCCAACAGCCCCACCAGCGTGTCCAGCCCGCGCCGCGCCAGCACCGCCACGCGATCATCCGGCTGTACGCCGCGTTCGAGCAGGTGATGGGCCAGGGCGTTGGCCTGTTGGTTGAGCTGCGCATAGGTCAATTGCCGGCCCTGCTGCACGGC
Source organism: Pseudomonas sp. AC463 (assembly GCF_979253585.1). Taxonomy (NCBI): domain Bacteria; kingdom Pseudomonadati; phylum Pseudomonadota; class Gammaproteobacteria; order Pseudomonadales; family Pseudomonadaceae; genus Pseudomonas; species Pseudomonas sp. AC463. Next base: position 12,596 of record NZ_CEEDDZ010000004.1, read on the forward strand.
GGCCACGGCGCCCGGCGTGCGGGCGGCCTGGGCTTCGATGCGCGCGTGCAGGGTGTGCGGCGCGGGGCTGAGCTGGGCGGTAGCATTCCAATGCTGCAACCGGGCCTGCTCGGCGGGGGGAACCAGGGAAAACTCGCCGATCTTAAGGTCGGTGTCAGCCAGGCCCTGTTCCAACAACCACGTGAAACGCCGCGCCAGCGCCTGCACTTCGTCGTGCTGGAAGTACGCCTGGTTGTAGACGCAATGCAGGCACGCGGTCGCCTGGTAGCGGTTGCTGCGCAGGTGGATGGCCAGGGGCAACGGCTCATGGTGGTTGGACACCTTGACCGCCTGCGCCTGCACGGCGCCGAAGCGCAGGTCATGGTCGTCCTGCTCGAACGACACCGACAGGTCAAACAGCTGGCCACGATCACTGCGGCGCAGGCCCAGCTCGCGGTTCATCTCGCTCAACGGGAAACGCTGGTGGCGAAAGTCCTGCTTGAGCTGATCACGCACGCCGCGCACCAATGCGCCGAAAGGCAACTGCTCGCTGAACTGAAAACGCACCGCACTGACCTGGGCAAACAAGCCGACGGTGCCACGAAAAACGGCGTTGGAACGGTTGAGAATCGGCAGGCCAACCACCCACTCATCGCGCTGGTGAGCACGGGTGAAATACACATACAGCGCCGCCAGCCACACATGAAACGCCGACGCCTGGTAACGGTTGGCCACCTGTTCCATGCGTTCGAGCAGCGCGACCGTAAAGGGTTCGACCAAGGTGTTGCTCGGCGCCTGCGCGGTGTGCCGGGGTACCAGCAACGGCTCGGGCAGCGCCTGGTATTTACCGAGCCAATAAGCCCGGTCGCGAGGGTAGCGCGCGGATTGCTGGTAGTGCTGGTCGGCGTGGATAAAGTCGATATAGGACGCTGCCGCCGCGTCCACTTGCCGGCCTTGCTCCAGGGCGCTGTACAGCTGCGCCAGGGCTTGCAGCATCTGGCCAAACCCCCAGCCGTCGAGGATCAGGTGGTGGGCCTGGGTGCCGAGGCGGTAGTGATTGGCGTCGAGCTTGACCAGGAAAAACCGGAACAGCGGCGCGCCTTCCAGCGCATACGGCCGGGCCATGTGTGCCTGCATCAAGGCCTGGGTTGCGGCCTGTGGGTCGGGCAGCGCCGAGAAGTCATGCACCGGCACCTCCACCGTCATGGCCGGGGCAAAGGTCTGGCGGGGCAAGCCGTCGGCATCGCTGTGCAGTTGCGTGCGCAACGCATCGTGGCGGGCCACCAGTTGCTCGACGGCGTGCTGGATCAGCTCGGGCATCACGGCGCCGGCGAAGTCCACGTAGCCGCCGATGTTGTACAGCGGTGAATCGCCCGCGCGCAGTTGGTCGAGCCACACATCCTGCTGGGCGGCGGTAAGGGGGAAGCTTGGGGAATGCTTCATAAGATCCTTCTCATGGTCAGGCACTGGCCGCACGGGGACGGCGAAATAGCCGGATTTGAGCATGGGGGTCGCAGGCGCTCTGACACCCGAAACCCGGACATCCAAAGGGAGGGTAACGGGCTTGTCTGATGGTGCACTGCTGAAACGATTAAAGAGCTGTAGGACATTGGCTATAAGTTGCCGATGTCGGATTTTTAAGAGTGTTTTTAAATAAAAATATTTCCATTATTTATCAACACGTTAAGTAAATATAAAGCGCCTTTGTAGATTTTCACCGCCGGAATTGCACGTCAGAAACGTCGAATTAATGACGATGTTTTTATGGCACGTTGTGTCCCTCGTTTCTGCTACATACGTAGGACAAATCCACGGGCTCAATACACTCTCGGATGCCGACTCTGCTTCATGAGGAACGGATCGCCCCGCAGAGGCCCAGGGATTTTGTGACGGTTTTCGACATCAAGGATGAAAGGGCTATGAGTTTGACGAGCAGTATTGCCAACACGCAAAGCGCGCATTTTTATGCCGAGATGGGTGAATTGATTTCCAGCAGCGGCCAGGGCGATTTTGCCGCTTACATGCTGAACCTGGTGGACAAATGGGTGCCGATCCACTTGGTGGATCTCAGTGAATGGACCCTCGACGAGGTGCGCGACAGCGTGCTCGATATCAAGTTGCTTGGCAGCGCCGGCCAGCAGCAGGACCTGCCGCCGCCCCTGCCCCTGCACTCGATCAATGACCACCCGCTGCTGCGCGACATGCTCGGCATGCAGGACCCGTTGCTGATCCAGCTCAAGGCCAAGGTCGACAGTGCCCACCCCCGGGGCACCTCGCACCAGTGCAACCTGGTGTCGCGCCAGGGCAACCGGCGCTGTGTGATTTCGTTTTACCGGCCACCGGCCCAGCGCGGTTTTTCCCTGGCCGAACTGTCGTTTCTCAAGTGCCTGTCGGACACCCTGCTGCCGCTGATCGAGTGCCACGCCCAGAGCCTGCGCCAGGTGCCACAGGCCCAGGTCGAACCGGCCCACACCCTGCTGGAGCAGTCACAGTTGCAGCGCGAGTTCTACAAGCGCTTGTCCCTGGGTGACATCACCCTCTCGGCGCGCGAGCAGGAGGTGTGCCTGGGTCTGTTGACCGGCGGCACCGTGCCGCAGATGGCGGAAAAACTCAGCGTGAAAAACAGCTCCATCGAGACCTACCTCAAGCGTGCCGCCGCCAAGCTCGGCGTCAGTGGCCGGCACGGCCTGGCCAAATGGATGGTGGGCGCCTGATGAACACGCGCATGTTCACCAGCGTCGGCGTGGCCTGCATGCTCGGCGGTTGCTCGCTGATCCCCGAGTACCAGCGGCCCGAAGCGCCTGTGCCGGCGCAGTATCCCCAAGGCGGGGTGTACCGGACGGCGCCCACCTCGGACTGGCAAGGCGTGTTCCACGACCCGGCGCTGCACCAGCTGATCGATGCGGCGCTCCTCAATAACCGTGACCTGCGGGTGGCGGCGCTGAATGTCGAGGCGTTCCAGGCGCAGTACCGCATCCAGCGTGCCGACCTGTTCCCGGCGGTGTCTGCCACGGGTGCCGGCAAACGCCAGCGGCTGCCAGGGGATGTGACCGGTACCGGCAAGCCGGCGATCACGTCCAGCTATTCCGCCACCCTGGGGCTCAGTGCCTATGAACTGGATTTGTTCGGCCGCGTGCGCAGCCTCAGCGAGCAGGCGATGCTCACCTACCTGGGCACCGAACAGGCACGGCGCAGTGCGCAATTGAGCCTGGTTGCCAACGTCGCCAACGCCTACCTGACGTGGCGCGCCGACCAGGAACTGCTGGCCCTGGCCCAACAGACCCTGGCCGCCGACGAACACAGCTGGCAGTTGACCGCGCGCAGCAAAACCGCCGGCAAGGCCTCGGCGCTGGAGGTGGTGCAGGCGCGCACCAGCGTCGAAAGCACCCGCGCCAGCGTGGCCCGCTATGCGCGCCAGGTGGCCCAGGACCTCAACAACCTCACCCTGTTGGTGGGCGGCGCGGTGGATGAACACCTGCCGGCGCGCGCCCTGGCCGATGAGCTGGTGGCGCGGGTGCCCGCGGGCGTGCCGTCCGATCTGCTGCAACGGCGCCCGGATATCCTCCAGGCCGAATACCAACTACAAGCCGCCAACGCCAATATCGGCGCGGCCCGCGCAGCGTTTTTTCCGTCGGTGACCCTCACCGCCAACGCCGGCAGCGCCAGCACCGAGCTGTCGGGGTTGTTCAAGGGCGGCTCGGGCACCTGGACCTTCCAGCCGCAGATCAACCTGCCGATCTTCAACGCCGGCAGCCTGCGCGCCAGCCTCGACTACGCCAAGCTGCAAAAGGACATCAGCGTGGCGCAGTACGAAAAGTCCATCCAGACCGCCTTCCAGGAAGTCGCCGACGGCCTCGCCGCGCGGCAGACCTTCACCGACCAACTCGACGCACAACGGGATTTCGTCGCCGCCAACCAGGCCTATTACGACCTGGCCCAGCACCGCTACCGCAGCGGCGTGGACAGCAACCTCACGTTCCTCGACGCCCAGCGCGCACTGTTCAGTTCGCAGCAGGCACTGATTGTCGACCGCCTGGCGCAGCTGGTGGCCGAGGTGAATGTGTACACCGCACTGGGCGGCGCCTGGGAGCAAGCGCCGGCGCTGTCGGCCAAGGCTTACTGATAGGGAATCAGGCGGTCGTGGTCGAGGTCGCGCATCAGCTCGCCAAGCATTTCACTCTCGCTGCGCGGCTCGGTCATGGGGATGTACCAGGTGGTGGCGGTCCAGCCGCCGCGCTTGTAGGCATAGGCTTTGAGCAATTCGCCGTCCTTGTACAGGGTGCCGTGCAGCTGACGCTCGTAGGTGTAGGGAATCGGCACGGTCAGCAACGTCAGCGCGCCGAGCACCGCCGGCAACACCCCGGCGCCTTTGCCGCCGCTCTGGTCGAGGCGCAGGCTGTAGCCGGTCTTGCTGAATCCGCCGTCGAGGAAACTGAAGGCGCCGGTGCCACGCAGCACCTGGATGACTTCGCGCTGCTTTTGCTCATCGAAGCGTGACGCGGGCGGCGGCAGGCTCACGCTCATCGGCACATAGGCGCGCTCGGCCTTGTAGTCCAGGGGTTTGAGGGCGGTGCTGCAACCGCTGAGCAACAGCACGCCGGCCAACAGGCTGATTCTGATCATTGCGCGCTCTCCACCGGCAGCACGCCGTCGCGTTGTACATCCTGGGCAAACGCACGGGCAATGCGCGTCGTATTTTCCTGCTGCATGCCGCCGATGCCATCGAGCAACCAGCTGTATTTGTGGGTAACGTTGCGGTAGCTGTATTGCTTCAACGACTTGCCATCCTGCTGCAGGGAAAATTCGGTGGTGGTGTCGATGCTAACCGACAACGGCAACAGAAACAGAGTCGCCGCGCTCAGCAGCACCACGGGGAACGGCGGCATGTCGCGCTGCACGTTGGAGCGGATCAGCACCGAGTAATCGCCAGGCTTGCCCATGCCGCTTTCGACGCTGCGAAACACCCCGGTTTCGCGCAATTGGTTGCGAATCTGCGCGGCGTTTTCCGGGTCATCGACCATCACATGGATGGGCTTGAGGTAGTCCTTGCCATCGGGCAGCGTGCGCTCGGGCAAGGTGTTGGTGCTCGCGCAACCGGCCAGCAGCGCCACGGCGCCAAGGGTCATACAGCGGTTCATGGGCGACTCTCTAGAAGGGTGTTCTGGCTCGCACCGGCGGGCAGCGGCGCGATGATGTAAGGGGCGGCGCTGCGATAATCCAGCGGCAGCAGCTGCAGGGCCGGCATGCCCGGTGCGGACTGGCGCGCGATGGGCTCGTCGCGACCCAGTTGGTCACGCCAACGGAAGGCACACAGGGAAGCGCCGAGGCACAGCGAGCGGAATTCGCCGAGGTAGTAGGCCTTGCCGGCTTGCAGGCGCAGCGGCAGGTTGAATTTCTCCCGCGCCTGCACCGAGGTGAAGGTGGTGCCGAGGGTTGGCGAGTAGTTGCTGGAGAAGAACTGGAAATCGTAGAACTCATAATCCCCAGGCTTGAGCGCCAGCACGAACACACTGGCGGCGCCGTCCTTGTCTTTCACATCCTGCGGGGTTTCGCGCCCGACGCCGACCCACACACCGGCCGCGCCATAGGCGGAACCGCGTTTGCGAAACAGCAGGCGCTGGTTGGGTGCGGGTGAGGCAATGAGGCTCTGCGGGCCGATGGAGCCCACCAGGTAAGCCACCGGTTCGGTGGGGCCGGGTTGCAGCGGCTGGCTGACCAGCGAGGCGGGCTGTGTGCCGCAACCGGTCAAGGCGACGGCCATAAAAAACACGGCCAAAGGCCTGGAAAAACGCAACATGTCGAATCCTGAACGCGGGCAGAAAAGGAGCTGCAAGCGCTACAGGACACACATGCGATGCCATCCTGGCGCTGCGCTTCACGTCACTGTGAGGCGCGCGCATGGTACGGCAGGGTGAAGGCTTTTGCCAGGCGACCTAAGGTTTGCGCTGCGCCACCCGCCAGACGGTGTTGCCGACATCATCGGCCACCAGCAAGGCGCCCTGCCCGTCCAGGGTCACCCCCACCGGCCGGCCCTGGGCTTCGCCTGCGGCGTTGAGGAAGCCGGTGAGAAAGTCCACCGGGGCACCTGCGGGCTGGCCGTCCTTGAAGGCGATAAACACCACCTTGTAGCCAGCCTGCGGGTTGCGGTTCCACGAGCCGTGCTCGCCGATGAACACGCCATTGGCAAAGGCCGCCGGCATGCCGCGCGCAGCGGAAAACGTCAGGCCCAAGGGCGCAACGTGAGTGCCCAATGCGTAATCAGGCGCGATGGCCTCGGCGACTTTATCCGGGCGCGGCGGTTGCACACGCACGTCGACATGGCCGCCGTAGTAGCTCCACGGCCAGCCATAAAAGGCGCCGTCCTGCACCGAGGTGAGGTAGTCGGGCACCAGGTCGCTGCCGATTTCATCGCGCTCGTTGACCACCGTCCACAGCTGCGTGGAGCCGGGCTTCCAGGCCAGGCCATTGGGGTTGCGCAGGCCGCTGGCGAACAGGCGTTTTGCGCCGCTGGCGAGGTTCAGTTCCCAGATGGCGGCGCGGCCTTCTTCGGCGTCGAGGCCGTTTTCGCCGACATTGCTGTTGGAGCCCACGGTGATGTACAGCCGCGTGCCTTCCGGGTTGGCCAGCAGGTTTTTGGTCCAGTGGTGGTTGATGCCGGCGGGCAGGTCGGTGACTTTCACCGGGGTGGCGTCGATGTGGGTCTGGCCCTGGGTGTAGGGCACTTTGACCACCGCGTCGGCGTTGCCGATGTACAGCTCATTGCCCACCAGCGCCATGCCGAACGGCGACGTCAGGCCACTGAGAAATTCGCTGCGCACTTCGGCGTGCCCATCGTGGTCGGCATCGCGCAGCAAGGTGATGCGGTTGGGACTCGGGGCGTCGGCGCCGATGCGGCTCATCACAATGCCCATCGCCGTGCTGCGCGCCCAGGCAAGCACACCGCTGCCGCCGTCGGTGGCGCCTGCGGGCATCGGCGGGTGGTTGCTTTCGGCGACCAGCACATCGCCATTGGGCAAGGTGTAGACCCAACGCGGGTGGTCAAGGTTGTCGGCCAGGGCCGTGACGGTGAAGCCGTCCGGCGCAGTCGGTTGCACCTGCGCGGGCCAGCCGACCGCCTTGGACACCTTGAGCGTGGGGATCAGCGAGGTGCTGGGTTCCGGCAGTTGGGGCGTTGGCCCAACACCGGCCTGAAACGGCAGATTGGCGGATTCACCGCAGGCGGTGAGAACAGCAGAAGCGGTGATCAAGAGCGCAAGGCGGCTCGGGAACGTCATGGTTGAAACCTCGAAAAAAAATCCCGGAGGAGTATTGCGCGATGGGGGTTGGGTAAACACAGGGGGAGACGCAATTGAGTGTTGACCGGGGGGCACGAATGGTAAGCGTAGTGGGTTTTCGCCAGAGCGCTCTTGCGGATAAGGCTGACGCTTAATCCCTGGTCCCAAGACTGACGCTTAACCCCTGTGGGAGCTGGCTTGCCTGCGATGCGGGTAACTCGGTTGATCAGATAAACCGAGGTGATGCCATCGCGGGCAAGCCCACTCCCACATTTGATCGCCTGCACCTTGGAGATCGTGCCCGGCGTGAGGGCGCGCCTGCTATCATCACGCCACTACTCACGACATGGAGGTCGCTATGCGCCCACTGCTAGTTCCAGCTTTTATGCTGACCGCCCTCGCCCTCGCCGGCTGCAGCATCAAGCAAACCGTCACTCCCGTTGCCTTGTCCCCCGCCCAATCCCCCGAAATTTGCATGATCCCCGCCGAAGGCCTGCGGGCCGGTTTCAATACCACTTATACCGCGCAGCTGCGCAGCAAGGGCTTCCAGACCCGCCAGTTGCCGCCGGGCAGCCCGCCGGCGAGTTGTGCATTGTCGACCACCTACATCGGCCAATGGAGCTGGGACCTGGCGCTGTACATGAGCTATGCCGATATCCAGGTGTTTGAAAATGGTCGCCAAGTCGGCCAGGCGCACTATGACTCGACCTCGGGGGGCGCGCGGATGGGCAAGTTCATTAATGCCGAGAACAAGATCATCGAGATGACTAACCAGTTGTTCCCCGCTGCGTCCTATGGTTCTACCCAAGCTTCCCAATAAGACCGGCAGCCCTGCCCCCCAAAAAGCAGTGAGCAGGCTTTGGTCACCAGCTTCCCATCGCCAAGCTGTACGGCGAAAACTCTGCGAACTGCCATCTCAACGCCAGGGCTGCCGGGCGGCGTACCACCTGTTCGACGGTGACCGTCCATAACCGCTGTGCGCCCTCGAACTGCGCCACCTCAGGCCCGTCGAGAATCAGCGAAGTGCGCCCGGCAATCTGCAACACATCCCCCGAGGCAAAGTCGATAAACAGCAGGCCTGCCACCGGGTTCAGTTGCAGGTTACCCAGGGTGTTGAAGAACAGGTTGCCGGCAAAGTCGGGGATGGTCAGCACATTGCCTTCGACGCGTACGAAGCCGGTATTGCCGCCACGATGGGAAACGTCCACCGAGCGTTCGCCGTCGACGTCCACGTAGCTGGCGACGAAGAAGGTGTCGGCGTTGCGGATCAGCGCTTGCGCGGCGGCGTCGAGGCCGGTGCTGCGTTCAGCCAGGGTGCCGGGTTTGCGTGCGATGGCATCCACCGGCCGCAGCTGGATGTACTTGGGGCAATTGCCGTAGGTGTGCACCACGGCCACGGCAAAACCGTCGTGGCCAAGGCTTGCGATGCGGCCGTTCATGCGGTTGCGGCGGCGGGTGTTGAGGTCGATGCCGAGCACGCCCACGCTGGCGCCGCGACGCAGGCCGGAACGTGCCGGGTCGCTGTTGGACGGCAGGCTGTCGACCTGCAAGGCCAGCGGGTCGGGCGAATGGGCAAAGCCCGGCGCGCCTTCGAGCATGGTCGCCCAGGGAATCCCGTGCTCATCCACCACGCCGAGCATCAGGTAGGGCAACAAAGGATAGAAATCGCGGTGCTGCTCGGGCAGGTGATCACGAATCACCTTGGGCCCGATCACGGCCATGCGCTCGGCGGCGCCGGCGCTTGCCTGCAGTTGGCGTTCGCCGCGGTGCCACGGGGAGTGTTCGATGGGATTCATGCTGCTCACCTCCGATTGGATGAACCGATGCTGCGCCCGACCCGCCAACGACGGAATAGCCACGCCAGGCAATCCACTGTTACGCCAACTGAAATGCCGGGTGCTCGCGCAACGCCGCGACGCAGTGGTCGACAAAGCTGCGCACGCGCATCGGCGCGTTACGGCCCTCGCGGTACACCACGTGCAGGGGCAAGGGCGGCGGTTCAAAATCCGCCAGCACGCGGCGCAACTGGCCGCTGAGCAGGTATTCATGCAGCGGGTAGTTGAGGCAGCGAATCAACCCGGCGCCCTGCACCGCCGCATTGATTGCGCCTTGCACCGTGGCGCAACCCAGGCGCGCACGGGCCTTGAGCGGGCCGCCGTGAAAATCCCAGTGCACCTGGCCGGCACTGGCGATCAGGTGATGGTGCTGGAGGTCGCTGGGGTGCTGCGGTTCGCCATGGGCCGCGAGGTACTCGGGGCTGGCACACAGGATCGGCCGCACCTGCGCTACTCGACGCGCGATCAGCGCCGAGCTGGGCAGCTCGCCCACCAGGACCGCCACATCCAGCCCCTCTTCGTGCAGGTTGGGGTAGTAGTCGTGGTAGCGCGCCTCCATGTGCACCTCGGGATAACGGTCCATATAGCCGGCCAATACCGGCGCCATCACGTAGCGGCTGAACAGCAACGGCAAGAATACCCGCAGGTTGCCCTGGGCCTCATGGTGCAGGCCCTTGGCCGAGGCTTCGGCGGCGGCCACGGCGGCGAGCAGCCGCAGGCAGTCGGCCAGGTAGGCGTGGCCGGCGTCGGTGAGGCTGACACCCTGGGTGCTGCGCGCCAGCAATGGCGCGCGCAGGCGGGCTTCGAGGCGCGCCACCGCGCGCATCAGGGTCGGGCCCGACACCTGCGCACTGCGCGCCGCCGAGGCCAGGCTGGGGTGCCCGGCCAGCGCGGCGAACAGCTGCATATCGCGATAACGTTCCATCAACCGCGCCGCTTCATCGCCGGGTTGAGGGCGGCGTCCTGGCCCAGGCGATGGCTGAGAAAATCCACAAAGGTGTTGATCTTGGCCGGCACCCGCGGGCTCTTCTGGAACACCACCTGGATCGGCAGCGGCGGCGGCTCGAATTCCTCCAGCACAATCTCCAGCTCACCGGCCGCCACCGCCGCCGCCACTTGGTAGGACAGCACGCGCGTCATGCCCCAGCCCAACCGTGCCAGGTTGATCGCGGCGTTGTTAGCCGTGACCACCAGGCGCGGCTCGATGGCTACCGTCAACGGCTGGCCCTCCTCGACAAAGCTCCATTCACTCACCAACTGGCTGGAGGATGAGGTGGCGATCCTGGCGTCACGCAATTGCGCCGGGTGCCGGGGCCGGCCGTGCTGGTCGAGATACGCCGGCGCGGCACACACCACCCGGCGCACCTCGCCGACCTTGATCGCCTGCTGCCCCGGCTCATGCAAATGGCCAATGCGCACGGCCACGTCGACGCCCTCATCGGTCATGTTGACCACGCGGTCGACCAGCAGCGCATTGATATTCACCAGCGGGAAGCGGTCGAGATAATCGCCCAACGCGGGCGCCACATACAGCTCGCCAAACAGCACCGGCGCGGTCACTGTCAGGTGGCCGCAGGGGATGGAGTAACTGCCCGCCGCCGCTTCCTCGGCTTCATCGAGGTCGGCGAGGATGCGCCGGCAGTCCTCCAGGTAACGCTGGCCGGCTTCGGTCAGGTGCAGGCTGCGGGTGGTGCGCGCCAGCAGTTGGGTGCCGATGCGGTGTTCCATGGCGGCGATGGCGCGGGTCACGCTGGGCGGCGAGGTTTTCAGACGGCGCGCGGCGGCGGCAAAGCCCTCTTCCTCGGCCACGGCCAGGAACACCTGCATTTCATGGAATCGGTCCATCGGCAGCCCTCTTGATGATTAGTTGGTTTGTAAGCCCACCGCCGTGCGCGGCATGCCCACAAACCCCGGCAGGGCTTCGATGCTGGCCAGCCAGGCACGCACGTGAGGGTAGTCGGCCAGCGACACGTTGCCTTCCGGCGCGTGGGCCACGTAGGTGTAGAACGCAACGTCGGCGATGCTCGGCTGCTCGCTCGCCAGAAAGCGGCTGTGGCTCAGTTGCTGCTCCACGATCGCCAATAGCGCATGGGAACGGCTGATGGCAGAGTCGGTGTCGACCTGGGCACCAAACACCAAAGCCAGGCGTGCGGTAGCGGGGCCGGCGTGCAATTGCCCGGCGGCGGCCGACAGCCAGCGTTGTACGCGGGCCTGCCCCACGGGGTCAGTCGGCAGCCATTGGCCCTTGCCGTACTGGCTGGCCAGGTACACCAGGATCGCGTTGGAATCCGCCAGCACAACACCGTTGTCATCAATCGCCGGCACCTGGCCGAAGCTGTTGACGGTGGCGATAAAGTCCGGCGCTTTCTGCGCGCCTTGCTTGAGGTCCACCAGGATAAATTCGCGGGGCAACTCCAACAGCGAGAGCATCAGCTCAACCCGATGGGAGTGACCGGACAGTGGGAAACCATAGTGTTTGATCGCAGGCTGAGACATGAGAGGCTCCAATGGGTGGGGGTTCGACGCTTCACATGTTCCGCCGCTGCGCTGAGCGAAGGAATCACCAGGATTTACAATCCAGCATTTCAACCACTGAAACAATCACTCGCCAAACAATTCCACGATCAGGTTGAACAGCGTGGTCTTCACCGCGCTGTCCAGCTCGGTCCAGGCCAAGCCTGTGCTGGCTTCGAACCCACCCAAGTCCAGGTGCCGCGACACGCAATTGGCCGGCAACGCCCGCGCTGCCTGCAACGGCAGAACCCCCACGCCCAGCCCGGCGGACACCAGCGCGAGCATGGTGGTGAATTCGCCCAGCTCCGAGGCAATCTCCAGGGTGATGCCCAGCGCCTGGATAAAGTCATCATGGAAGCCCGGCGCATAACGCCGCGCCAGGATGTACACCGGCACTTCAAGCAGGTCGGCGGGTTGAATGGTTTGCAGGGCCGCCAGCGGATGGTCCATCGGCAACGCCACGCAGAAACTCTCGCGCAGCACCGCCCGGGTCTGCACGCCGGGGTGGGCGGCGGGCAGGCGCATCAGGCCGAAATCCAGCAGGCCGTTCTTCAACGCCGCGGCTTGGTCAGGGCCGGGCATGTCCTTGAGTTCCAGTTCGATACGCGGGTAACGCTGGTGCACCGCGCGGATCAATTGCGGCAACAAGTGCGGCAGTACCGAGGACACAAACCCCAGGCGTACCCGGCCAATTTCGCCACGGCTGGAGGCCCGCGCCGCATCCGCCGCCCGCGCCGCCTGATGCAAGGTGGCCTGGGCTTCGGGCAGAAATACGCGGCCGGCTTCGGTGAGTGTGACCGAGTGGCGATTGCGGTCCAGCAGGCGCACGCCCAGGCCGCTTTCGAGCAACTTGATCTGCATGCTCAACGCCGGTTGCACAATCGACAGCTGCGCCGCCGCCCGGCCGAAATGCAGCTCCTGGGCCAATACTACAAAGGCGCGCAAGTGCTTGAGTTCCATCAAGCCTCCCTGGTTATCACAGATATTGATCACTGGATCATAAATGAACATTGGACCCATACCCTACACTGCGCTGAAGTACAGCCCATGCAACAGAACCTGAAAGTGTATTTCTGATCACCGGTGCGCCAGGAGACTCATCCCCATGCACAGCGTTTTAGACACCTTCCGCCTCGATGGCCGGCTCGCGCTGGTCACCGGTTCCAGCGCCGGGATCGGCCTGGCCATTGCGCGCGGCCTGGCCCAGGCCGGGGCGCGGGTGGTGCTCAACGGGCGCAACCGCAGCACCTTGCGCGATGCCGCTGCGCTGCTGACTTTGGAAGGCCTGGAGGTGCACACCCAGGCGTTCGATGTCACCGACAGCGCGGCGATCCAGGCCGCCGTGGCCAACATCGAAGAGCGCTTCGGCGCGCTGGAGATCCTGGTCAACAACGCCGGCATGCAGCGGCGCGGGCCGCTGGAAGACTACAGCGAGCAACACTGGCGCGAACTGATCAGCACCAACCTCGACAGCGCGTTCCTGGTGGGCCAGGCCGTGGCGCGGGCGATGATCCCGCGCAAGCGTGGGCGCATCATCAATATCTGCTCGGTGCAGAGTGAACTGGGCCGCCCGGGCATCGCCCCGTATGCGGCGAGCAAGGGCGCGCTGAAAATGCTCACCAAGGGCATGGCGATTGATTGGGGCCCCCATGGGCTGACCGTCAACGGCATCGGCCCGGGCTATTTCAAGACCGAGCTGAACGCCAACCTGGTGGCCAACCCCGAGTTCAGCGACTGGCTGGTGCAACGCACGCCGAGCCGGCGCTGGGGCGATGTGGCCGAGCTGGCCGGCGCCGCCGTGTTCCTTGCCAGCGACGCCGCGAGCTTCGTCAACGGCCATATCCTCTACGTCGACGGTGGCATCACCGCGTCGCTGTAACTCCGGAGAACCTTATGCAAGCGATTGTCTGCCATGCCTCGAAAGACCTGCGGGTCAGCCCCCAGGACGAACCGCAAACCCTCGCCCCCGGGCAGTTGCGCGTGCGCATCGCCCGAGGTGGTATTTGCGGATCGGACCTGCATTACTACCAGCACGGCGGCTTCGGCAGCGTGCGCCTGCGCGAGCCAATGGTGCTGGGCCATGAAGTGTCGGCGGTGATCGATGCGGTGGGTTCCGACGCCGGGCGGTTCAAGGTCGGCCAGCGCATTGCGGTGTCGCCGTCACGCCCCTGTGGCGGCTGCCGGTATTGCCATCAAGGCCTGCCGAACCATTGCCTGAACATGCGCTTCTACGGCAGCGCGATGCCCTTTCCGCATATCCAGGGCGCGTTTCGCCAGAGCCTGGTGATCGACACGCACCAGGCCCATGTGCTGGCCGATCATGTCAGCCTCGCCGAAGGCGCATTGGCCGAGCCGTTGTCGGTGGGTTTGCATGCTATCCAGCGTGCCGGGGCGGTATTCGGCAAGCGTGTGCTGGTGACCGGCTGCGGCCCCATCGGCAACCTGCTGATCGGCAGTTTGCGCGCAGCCGGCGCCGCCGAAATCGTCGCCGTGGACCTCTGCGCCAGTGCCCTCGCCTGCGCCGAAAAAATGGGTGCCACGCGCACCCACAACATCGCCGACGGGCCTGACGCACTCAAGCGCTACACCGCAGAAAAGGGCTATTTCGAGGTGATGTTCGAAGTCTCCGGCAGCGCCCAGGCCTTGCGTAACGGCCTGGAATGCATGGCGCCGCGCGGCGTGCTGGTCACCGTCGGGTTGGGCGGGGATGTGTCGCTGCCACTGAACCTGCTGGTCAGCCGCGAGATCGATTTGCGCGGCACCTTCCGCTTCCACAGCGAATTTGCCCAGGCGGTGGACCTGCTCAATCGCCAGATCGTCGACGTGCGCCCGGTGATCTCGCACACCGTGCCATTTGAACAGGCGGTGCAGGCCTTTGAACTGGCAGCGGACAAGACCCAGGCGATGAAGGTGGTGCTGGATTTCGGGGTGCCGGACTTGGGCTGAGGATCAGCGCTCTTCGAGCCGATCACGCAAAAACCGATGGCTCGCGGAAAACAACCGCCGGTAGGTGAGCAACACCGCGCCTACCGTGCCCAGCGCCGACGACGCAGCGATCAGAAACATGATCACGATCTGATAACGCACCGCGTCCACCGGGCTCTCTCCCGCCAGCACCTGCCCGGTCATCATGCCGGGCAGGCTGACGATGCCGACCACGGTCATCTGGTTCAGCGTCGGGATCATCCCCGCGCGCACGGCCTGGCGGATCGCTTCCTGCGCCGCTTCCCAGCGTGAGCCGCCGAGGGCCAGGATCATCTCGATGGTATTGCGGCCCGAGGTCAGTTCCTGGGTCATGCGCTCAATCCCCAGGGACACCCCCGTGAGGGTATTGCCGAGGATCATCCCCAGGATCGGAATCGCATATTGCGGCTCATACCACGGGTGGATGCGAATCACCGCAAACAGCCCCACCGCCGTCACCAGCCACGAACTGCCCCACACCGACAGAATGCTGTCGACCCGCTGCCCCCGGTACGTGCGCCGCCCGCGCCCCGCTGCGGACAGGCCGGCGATCAGGGTCATTGCACACATCAAGGGAAGCACCACATACCAGTAGGCAAACTCGAACACCCAGCCCAGCAGGTAACCGATGGCCAACAGTTGCACCACGGTGCGCACCGCCGCCCACAGCAACTGGCGACCAAGCCCCAGGCGCAACAGCAACGACAGCGCGCCGTTGATCAGGATCAGCGAGGCAGCGATGCCCATGTCCAAGGCCGTGAGATTCTGATAGTTCATGGCTGGGATGCCTCGCCCAACACGCCGGCGCTCATCTGCAGGTGGATGGCGCTCATGCGGCGGGCCTGGTCGAGGTCATGGGATACCCAGATATAGGCGCGGCTGTTATCACCGGCGAACCAAGCGTCGATCAGCGCTTCGACATCGCGAGAGGACGCCGGGTCGAGGGCCGCCGTGGGTTCGTCCAGCAACAGCACTTCCGGGTTGAGCTGCAGGGTGCGGATCAGCGACACCACCTGGGACTCCCCGCCCGACAGGTCACTGGCATTCTTGGCCAGAAAGTCCGGCGCCTTGCCCGCATGCTCCAGCAGTGCGGTGACCGCCGCCAGATCAAAACGGCGCTGGCGCAGGGTCTTGAGGCTGAAGGGGAAACGCAGGTTGTCTTCCACCGTGCCCTCAAGCAGCGCCGGGCGCTGGGACAGGTAGCTGATATGGCTGCGGTAATGCGGGATTTGTGCGTTGGCGATGGGCTGGTTATTCCACAGGATCTGCCCTGAGGAAGGCACGTCCAACAGAGCCAATGCCCGCAGGAACACGCTCTTACCTGAGCCCGAAGAACCGGTGATGGACACCCGGTCGGCGCGGTTCAAGGTGAAATTCGTGGGTTGCAGCAAGGGCAACTGGCGGCGTTCATCCATGCGCGTAAGGGCGCGGGTTTCGATCAGTGCGCTCATGGACGCGGCCTTCCTGTTCATACGATTGGGCGCAATGGTGCCGCATGGGGAGGACCGGGTCAAAAAGTGGAAGGGGGCTTAGGGGCAAGCTCAAAAACTTGTCAGACGTTTCTGTTTCTACCCGTTCCTAGCCGAATGGTCAGTTGTTTGGGTATGCATCATTCATCAGCATCTTCCTGGCGCTATCGCGGCGCGATTCCCTCGCATGACTCCACACCAGAACGGTGCTTGAGTCTCTCTGCACGCTTAAAAAGGAAGTGATATGGAAGCCACCCACCTATGAGGCGCTACAACATCACCCACGACGCAAAGACAACGGCCTGACAGCGGTGCGGATCGCGTGCCCGTTACTCGGGCCCGATGGAATGCAGACAAGAGCGCGATGGTGGCGGTGCTGGACGGCATCAGCATTACCTGGACGCCGAACAATGGGCCGGTGGTCAGCGCGCCAAGCCCTTATCCAGGCACGCCGGAGCGGTTGGATAACCTGCTGGTGCACCCGATTGCGCCGGGGCAGGATACGGGGATTACGCACTACCCGGGGCGGAATGCCGAGGATATTACCTGGCAGGATACGATCATTACGTTTCCTGCTGACTAGGGTGTGGCGCCGTTGTATTTGGTGTTTGCCAAGCCGATGGTTTATCCGTTGGAGGTGGGGCAGGCATTAGATTTGATGAGCCGTAGTCGTAAAGACGGCTTGGACATCGATCATATTCCAGCGCAGAAAGCGCTGGAGTTGGCATTGAAGCGTCGTATCGCGGATTTAGGAGACGAAGAAATTCAGCATTTTTTACGCCGAGCGGCCAGCATTGCAATTCCTACGAGGGCAGAGACCTCCTGCGTACTAACGATCAACCGGTCGACGGTTGATTTAAACACCTGCGCCGAACTCGCTAGACTCGCGCGCTCACTTAAAAAGGATGCCTCATGGACGACCAGAAACCTACCGATGTGCCCGCTGCACGCTTTAGCGTCGCAGGGTTATGGAATGTGATAAAGCGTCAAAGCCTGCCGATCGTGCTGCTGCTATTTGCGCTGTTTTATTCAAATGGGTACGCGTATCTGGAGACTTACAACAATAAGCTCGGAGTGCCCGTTAACCGGTTGGGCTACGACACGTATCAGTACGTGGTGTATGGCGGTAACGACATTCTGGTCAAGCTGGCTGCGTTGTTGATTGCCAGCGCCGCAGTGCTGATTTTTGCCTGCCTGATGTACTTCACAGAGAACCCTGAGCGTGTTGTTCCCAGCAGAGCATTGGCGCCCCACACACGTCGCTACAAGCTTTTGCGAAGACTGGAGAAGAGTTACAGCAAAGCAACGACGCAGATCCTCGGCGCCTTGCTGGTCAGCGTGTTGGCGTTTTTCGCCTGGCTCGTGTGGACGCTGGCCTATGCTCAATCAATAGCGCATGGAAAGTTGAGAGCGTATGAAACAATCCGTGATTGCGAGCCCTCCGCCGTCCAACTCAAAAACCTCGACGTGATCACCGCCTGCATCGTCAGTGAGAGCGACGACATGCTGTACCTCATCGACAAATACGCTCAAGGCAACGAAATCCTGTTTCAGGAGCTCAGCATACCCAAAGAAAGCATTCGCTCGACCACAGGCACCAAGACCCCACTGAAAAAGCCCGATTGAACCTGCAGCCGGATAATGTGGGAGGGGGCTTGCTCCCGATGAGGGCGTATCAGTTGATGAATCTGTCACTGATATTCCGCTATCGGGAGCAAGCCCCCTCCCACAGTTTGACCCAGTACGTCAGCTAAACCGGCGGGCTATGTGCAGTTACGGCAACGGCTCGAACTTCAACGCGCTCAAGCTCTGCACCTTGTCTTCACGCACCATTTTGTACTCGGTGTTCGGGCCGATCCAACGCTCCCAGATCGCGTCGATTTCCCCGGCCTTTTCCATTGCCATCAGCGACTCGTTGACCTTGGCCAGAAACGCCGGCTCATCGCGGCGCATGCCTGCGCCGATGGGTTCCAGGGCCATCGGTTCCTTGGCAATCGCCAACTCGACACCGCCGGCCTTGGCCTGGTTGACCAGCTTGAGGGCGGTCATGGTGTTGGTCACCAGGCCCACCACTTTGTTCTGCTGCAGGGCCATATACGCCGAGCCGGTGTCCTGGAAGGTCACCGGGGTGGCGCCGGCGAGGCGGATCGATTGCTCGGAGGTGGAGCCCTTGGTGGAGCTGATGCGCTTGTCCTTGAAGAAGCTTTTCGGCTGGTCGGCATTCGCCGCGCGCACCACCAGGGTTTCCTTGGCGACGTAGTAAGGGTCGCTGAACTGGATCTGTTCGGCGCGGGTCTTGGTGTAGGCCAGGTTGGCGAAGATCACGTCGACACGGCCCATCTTCACTTCCGGAATACGTGCTTCAACCGACAGCGGCTTGAGTTCCAGGGCCACGCCGAGGGTCTTGGCCAGGGCCTTGCACAGGTCGACGTCCATGCCCACCAGCTCGCGGGTTTTCGGGTCGGGCGCGGAGAATGGCGGCACGTCGGCGTACACGCCGCAGCTCAGGGATTGCTTGGCCATGATGTCGCTCAATTGGTCGGCGTGTGCCACGGCCATGGCCAACGGCCCCAATGCCAGCGCAGTAAACAGATGCTTCATACCCATGGGAAATCTCCGGAAAGTTGGACAAGCAAAATGGCAGAGGGAGCAAAGCCGTCGCGGCTCAATGAGCCCGCAGGTCGGCGATAAAGCGTTGCGCTCGCGGGTGCGAAGGCTGGGTGAAGAAGGCGTCGGGGCTGCTCTTTTCCAGAATCTGCCCCGCGTCCATAAACCAGATGGTGTCGGCCACTTCACGGGCGAAATTCATCTCGTGGGTCACGCACATCATGGTCATGCCGTCCTTGGCCAAGCCCTTCATCACGCTCAGCACTTCACCGACCATTTCCGGGTCGAGGGCGCTGGTGGGCTCATCGAACAGCATCACCGGCGGCTCCATCGCCAACGCGCGGGCAATCGCCACGCGTTGCTGCTGACCACCGGAGAGCTGTGCCGGGTAGGCGCCGGCCTTGTGGGCCAGGCCGACGCGGTCGAGCAGTTCCATGGCTTTTTGCTTGGCCGCCGCGCCCTTGAGGTTGCGCAGTTTGTTCGGCGCCAGGGTGATGTTTTCCAGCACCGACAAGTGCGGGAACAGGTTGAAGCTCTGGAACACAAACCCCACGCGGCTACGCAGGCGGTTGATCTGCGCGTCAGTGCCGTGCACGTCCTGGCCGTCAAACAGGATCTGGCCGTTCTGGATGTCTTCCAGGCGGTTGACCGTGCGAATCAAGGTCGATTTACCCGAGCCCGACGGGCCGCACAGCACCACTACTTCACCAGGTTGTACCTCGGCGGTGATGTCGGTGAGCGCCTGGTATTCGCCGTACCATTTATTGATTTTCGAAAACATGATCATTGGATGCATGAGCGCAGCCCTCTTCAATTATCGGTGGCCAGCAACGGTGCGCCAGGCAGGGTTTGCCCGCCGTCGCCCAGGCGCTTGCGCGCAATGCGTTGCTCTACCCAGCCGGCCAGGCACGTCAGGCCGAAGCACAGCAGGTAGTAGATGATCGCCAGGATGAAAAACACCTGGAACGGCTTGGTCAGCAACTGGTTGTTGACCTGATTGGCGGCAAAGGTCACTTCCTGCACGTTGATCACGTAGCCCAGGGAGGTTTCCTTGATGATCGAAATAAACTGGCTGATCAGGCTCGGCAGCGCGTTGTAGAGCGCCTGGGGCAAAATCACCCAGAGCGTGGTGCGCACGTAGCCCAGGCCCAGGGCGCGGGACGCTTCGTACTGGCCGCTGGGCAACGCCTGGATACCGCCGCGGATGATTTCGCACAGGTAGGCACTCTGGTAGATCACCAGGGTGCAGAGCATGGTCATGAAGCCGGTGATGTTATGGCCGATCAGCAACGGCACCAGGAAGTAGGTCCAGAAGATCACCATCAGCAACGGAATGCCGCGCAGCACGTAGACCCACACCGTGGCGACCCAGTACAGGCCCTTCCACGGCGACACCCGCGCCATTGCCAGCAACAAGCCGAACGGGAACGCCAGCAGCAACGCCAGCGCGGCCAGGATCAAGGTGCTCGCCAGGCCACCCAAGGGGCCGTGGGGGTATTGGCCGATGAGGAACAGCGTCCAGTTGTTCTGCAGGATTTGCACGATATCGAACATCGCCATCTACCTCGCCAGGGCTTTGCTGTAGTGCCGCGCGAGCAACGCGCCGGCGCCCATCAGCAGCAGGGAAAACGCCAGGTAGAACACCGTGGCCACCAGGTACGACTCAAAGGTGCGGAACGTATAGTTCTCCACTTCACGGCTGGCGTAAGTCAGTTCCATCACGCCAATCGCCATCGCCAGGCTTGTGTTCTTGAACAGCAGCACGGTGTGGTTGATCAGCGACGGCAGGCAGTTGCGCACGCCCTGGGGCAGGATCACGTAGCGCATCGAACGCACATACCCCAGGCCCAGGGCCCGCGACGCTTCAGTCTGCCCGGCGGGAATGGCGCGCAGGCCGCTGCGCATGTCTTCACAGAAATACGCGGCCTGGCACAACCCCAGGGCGATCACCGAGAACAGGTATTCGGTGTTGTGGCTGGCCAGCCACAGCTGCGCATGTTCGCTGAGCAGCGTCGGCACGCCGAAGTACCACAGCATCAGTTGCACCAGCGTCGGCACATTGCGGTGGTAGGACACGTACCCCGCCACCAGGCGGTCGGCCAGCGTGTTGCCGGTCAGGCGCACCGTGACCAGCGTCAGCGCCAGCACCATCGCCAGCAGCCAGGCGAACAACGCCAGCTGCAAGGTCATTTCGATGCCCTTGACGATCAGCTCGGCGTACTCGCCTTGCAGAATCGCGGCCAAATCGAAGTCTTGCTTCATGGTCAATCCCTATCGGCATTGGGCTAGGGCAGAAATCAAAATCACCCGGCGTGGCCGTGGCGGGATACAGCGATGACGGATCGATCCGTTCTGTTTTAAGGGGCTGTTTTCAGCCCTGGTAGTCCTGCGGCCGTGCGGTGGAGAGCCCGCCCGGCACCTGCAAGGTCGGGGTGATTTCCATGTGCCCGATGTTCACCGCAATCGGCGCGGCAATCGCAAAGGCGATGGCGTTGGCGATGTCTTCGGCCTGGGGCAACTCAAAGCCTTCGACGAAGCGCTTGTAGGTTTCTTCGGAATCACCGTGCACGTGGGCGAAGATATCCGTGGCCACGCGCCCCGGGCAGATCTCGGTAACACGCACGCGCTTGCCGAACGCATCGATGCGCAGCTGGCGCGAGAGCATGCTCACGGCCGCCTTGGTCGCGTGGTACGTGGAGTTACCGCCAAAGTTGTAGGCCGCGGCAATCGAGCTGATATTGATGATGTGCCCGCAATCGCGTTCGACCATGCCCGGCAGCGCCAGGCGCGCCAGGTGCAGCACGGCGCGCAGATTGACGTCGATCAGCAGGTCGATGCCGTCGGCGTCGGCCTTGAGCAAGGATCCGGGTTTGTCGACGCCGGCGTTGTTGACCAGGATGTCGAAGGTGTTTGCGGCGAACAACCGGGTCAGCCCGGCGAGGTCGGTGACGTCGATGGCGTGGGCGATGCAACCGGTCCTGGCCGCCAGTTCCTGCAACTTGTCGGCACTGCGGGCCAGGGCATGCACCTGCACGCCTTCCTGGCACAGGCGCTCGACAACGGCGGCGCCGATGCCGGAGGAAGCCCCGGTGACCAGCGCGGTTTTGTAGTCGGAAAATGGCATGGGGAAATCCTTGTGCTCCGGGTTATGGTTCGACTCTATCCAGCCTTCAGGCGCTGGACCAAGACGCAATGGTTGTGTGGCGATAAGGCCTGCTTATGACGCGGCCAGCAGTTGGGAAATCGGGATTATGCAGCCGCCCATGCGCTCTATTTCCTGGCGAATGGTGCGCGCCAGTTCCACCGCACCAGGGGTGTCGCCGTGCAGCAGGATCGAATGGGCCGGCACCCGCAGCACCTTGCCGCTCATCGCCGTTACGGTGCCCTCCTCCAGCAACTGCCGCACCCTGTGCAGCACGGCCGCCGGCTGCTTGATCACCGAGCCTTCGACCTTGCGCGGAACCAGCAGGCAGTCGTCGTCATAGGCGCGGTCGGCGAGGAAGGTGGTGGCCACGCGCAGGCCACATTTTTCCGCCGCACCTTCAATGGCGCGGCTGCTGGACGAGCTGATGATCAGCGTGGGGTCGAAGGCCGCCACCGCCCGCACCAACGGCTCGGCCAGCGCGGCGTCGGCGGCGGCCATGTTGCCCATGGCGCCGTGAAAGCTCATGTGGGTCAGGCGGTGACCATTGACCGCCGCAATCCCGGCCAGGGCGCCGAGCTGGTAGATCACATAGGTGGCCAGTTCCTTGATCTCGATATTCATCTGGCGCCGACCAAAACCCATCAGGTCAGGAAAGCCCACATGCGCCCCCAAGTCGATGCCACCGGCCTTGGCCCGGCGCACGGTGGTGTCCATGATCAGCGGATCACCGGCGTGGTAACCGCAAGCGACATTCGCCGAGGAAATCAGGCTCATCAGCGCTTCATCCTCGCCCATCCGCCACGGGCCAAAGCCTTCGCCGAGATCAGCGTTCAAATCGATCTTCATGCCTGATGCTCCAAGCCAAGGAAAGCTTCGCCATAACCGACGGTGGTACCGCACGGCACGCGTATATCGATGACACGTGCGGCCGTCGGGCTGCGCTGGGGCAACAGCAGTTCACCCACTTGCAGCACCGCCACCAGTTGCCCGGCGCAGAGCTGATCACCCACGGCCACGAACGGCTCGCGCAGTTCGGGATGGGTCAGCAGCAAGCGCCCCAGGCCGGTGGTACGTAGCACCGGGCCGTCCACCGCAACGGCGGCAGGCGCAGCAACGCTGACGGGCTCGCCACCGCGCCTGAGGGTCAGCTGTACACCCGGCCGACTGAATTCGGCGCCGGCCAGGTGGTGTTCCTTGAGCCACTGTGCCAATTGGCGAATTTCCGAAAGGGTCATGCTTTTACTCCTTCACGGTGCAGATCCACCAGGCGGCCGACCTCGCGCAAGTAACGTCGATTGCTTTCCAGCGCCTCGACGGCCTGGTCATAACTGCACTCGATAAAGCGCACCTTGCTGCCAATCGGCGCCTGGCCGAGGCGCCACAAATCCGCCTCGATGACGCTGCCGAACTTGGGATAGCCGCCGCTGGGTTGGGCGTCGCGCATTTGGATAATCGGCTGGCCGCCATGGGGCACCTGGATCACGCCGGGCACGATGCCGTGGGAGCGGATTTCCATCGGTGCGACAGGCAGCAGTGGTTCGCCTTCCATGCGGTAGCCGTAGCGGTTGCTCTGGGTGGTGATCTTCCACTCGCCAGCCCAGAACGCCGCACGGGAGGCTTGCTGAAAACGTTCATACTCGGCGGCGGGCAGCACACGCATGGCGGGCACGCCGTCGACGTGCAACGCCAGCGCCAAGCTGGGGGCCAACACACCAAAGTCCAACGGCAACGGGCTGATGCCAGGGCGCAGCGCCCCCAGCCGATCACCCTGTTGCAGTGCGCGGCCGTCGAGGCCGCCGAACTCGCCGCGCAATTGAGTGCTGCGCGAACCCAGCACCGCCGGCACATCCACACCACCGGCCAAACACAGGTAGGCGCGGCTGCCGGACGTTGGGTAACCCAGGTTCAACACCTGGCCCTCGCGGCCTTGGCACACCCAGTTCGGCGGCAGCGGCTGGCCGTCGAGGGTGGCATCGCAGGCGGCACCGGTCACGGCAAAGGCGCAGTCCTGCAGCAGGCGCACTTCGAACGGAAACAGCGGTATTTCAATCGCAGCGGCGTCTTCAGGATTGCCCAGCAGCAGGTTGCCCAGGGCCAGGGCCAGGTGGTCCATGGCGCCCGAGGTGCCCACGCCGTAACCGAGGCTGCCGAAGCGGCCGAAGTCCTGCACGGTGGCCAGGGCGGTGGCCGATAGAATCTCGATCATCGAATGATCCTCTCGATGCGCAAGCGCAGGAAATCACCCGGCCGCAGGATCGCCGGCGGGGTTTGGGCAGGGTCGAAAAACGCCATTTCAGTGCGGCCGATGGTGTTCCAGCCGCTCGGGCCGGCCGAGGCCGAGACGCCAGTTTGTACGCCGCCGATGGACACCGAGCCCGCACCGATATTCAGCACCGGCACCTGGCGCCGTGGCGTGGCCAGGCGCGGGTCCATGCCACCGAGGTAGCAGTAACCGGGGTGGCTGCCCAGGGCGTACACCGGGTACAACGGTTCGCAATGCAGGTTGGCGATGGTTTCGATGTCCAGCCCGGTGTGGGCAATCACATCGCCCATATGCGGGCCAAACTCACCGCCGTACACCACCGGCAACTCGACGATGCGCCCTTCCAGGGGCAACGGTTCGCTGTGCGCCCAGGCGTGCAGCAGGCGCTCGCACAGTGCCTTCAATTCGCGCGGCGGCTTGAGGAACGTGAGCATCAGGTTGTTCATGCCTGGCACGGCTTCGTGGATTTCCGGCCACTCACCGGCTTGCAGGGCCAGGCTCCAGATACGCTGCTGCGGGGCCAGGTCCAGCTCGCCCGGCGCTTCGAAGAGCAAGGCACTGGAACCCAACAGGCTAATGGAAGGTGCGGTGCTCATGCGGGGCTCCTTTGCTGCAACCAGCGCTCCAGGTGATGAATATCGACACCGCCGACACAGAAAGCCGGGTCGTCAAGAATGTCGCGGTGCAAGGGGATATTGGTGCTGATGCCGTCCACGATCATTTCGCTCAGCGCCAAACGCATACGTGCCAGGGCTTCTTCGCGAGTGGCGCCGTGGGTGATGACCTTGGCCACCATCGAGTCGTAATACGGCGGCACGCGATAGCCGGTGGTGACATGGGAATCGACCCGCACGCCAAAGCCGCCGGGCACTTCCCAGCGCTGGATCAACCCCGGCGTGGGCATGAAGGTCAGCGGGTCTTCGGCATTGATGCGGCACTCCAGGGAGTGGCCGTTGAGCTGCACATCCTCTTGGCGCAGGCTCAGCACTTCGCCGCGCGCCATGCGCAGTTGCTGCTGGACGATGTCGATGCCGGTGGTCATCTCGGTGACCGGGTGTTCGACCTGCAGGCGCGTGTTCATCTCGATGAAAAAGAACTCGCCGTCCTCATACAGGAACTCGAAGGTACCGACGCCGCGATAGCCGATCTGCCGACAGGCCTCGGCGCAGCGTTCACCGACTAGGGCGATCAGTGCCGAATCAATCCCCGGTGCAGGGGCTTCTTCCAGTACTTTCTGGTGGCGGCGTTGCAGGGAGCAGTCGCGGCAACCGAGCCAGATCGCGTGGCCATGGGCATCGCACAGCACCTGGATTTCCACGTGTCGGGGGTGGCCGAGGAATTTCTCGATATACAGCTCCGGGTTGCCGAAGGCCAGCCGCGCTTCTTCACGGGTGAGGCCAATGGCGGCGAGCAGCTCGGCCTCGGCCTGTACCACGCGCATCCCACGCCCGCCCCCGCCACCGGCGGCCTTGACGATCACCGGGTAGCCGATCTCGGCAGCGATGGCGAGGATGCTCGCGTCGTCGCTGGGCATCGTCGAATCCGGTCCCGGCACGCAGGGCACACCAGCTTCGCGCATGGCGTGCTTGGCCGCCACCTTGTCACCCATGGTGCGGATGCATGCCGCGCTCGGGCCGATAAAGGTCAGGCCGGCGGCTTCGATGCGCTCGGCAAACCCGGCGTTTTCCGAAAGGAAGCCATAGCCGGGGTGAATCGCCTGGGCCCCGGTGACCTTGGCGGCAAACAGCAATGCCGTCTGGTTGAGGTAGCTCAAGCCGGGCGTGGCCGGGCCGATGCACAGCGACTCGTCGGCGTGGTGTACGTATTGCGCGTGGCGGTCCGCCTCGGAGTGCACCGCCACGGTCTTGATGCCCAGGCCATGGCAGGCACGCTGAATGCGCAGGGCGATTTCGCCACGGTTGGCGATCAGCACTTTGTCGAACATTGAATTCACCTGAATAACAACTATGCGTGGGGGTCAACCGAGCCGGAACAAGGCCTGGCCGGCTTCGACTTCAACCCCGGCCTGGGCCAGGATCTCGACGAGCTGGCCGGCGACCTTGGCCTTGACCGGATGGAACATCTTCATCGCCTCGATCACCGCCACGGTCTGGCCGGGTTCGATGGCCTGGCCCACGGTCACGAACGGCGCTTCACCGACGGCGGGCGTCAGGTGCAGCACGCCGTAGAGGCTGGCCTTGATTTCAACGGCGGTGGCAACCGGTGCGCTTGCTTTGGCCGCTGCGACCACGCTGGGCGCGACGCTGATAACCGTCTGCCCCGGCTGTTTGAACAGCCGCAATGTGCTGTCGCCTTCGGTGAGGCTCAGCTCCAGCAGATCGGATTCGGCCAGCAAATCCATCAACCCCTTGATACGTGCTGAATCCATGTATGGCCCCTGCCTGTCGAGCGTGTCTTGAGTGGATGGGTCCAATCTACCGAGCCCCTCGAACAGCGGCCAAGACGCTTTGGCTTTGGGGTGATAAGCCGCCCTTATGACCCTTCAAGCCGCGCTGCCACGCATCTGCGCCACCAGCTCCAGCAGGATCGCCTTGACTGCCTGGGCCGGTACCGACAACGGCAGATGCCCGGACAGGCACAACGCCAACGGCGCCTCGACTTCGGGCTCGACGATGCGGCACAGATGCACCGCAGGGTCCGCCGCCATCACCCGCGCGGACGATTCCGGCAGGATGGTCGAGCCGAAGTGATCGGCCACGGCGGCGGTGAGGGTGGTGGAAGATTCAATCTCGGCCACCACCCGCGCGCCGAGGCCGATACGCAGGAACGCTTCGTCCACCAAACGGCGCATGACGTTGTAGGGGCGTGGCAGCAGCATGTCCATGTCGGCCAGTTCGGCCAGGGGAATGTCCTCACGGTTGGCGATGGCCGGGTCGGCACTCACCAGGTACAGCGGCTCGCGCAGCAACGAGACAAAACTCAGGCCGTGCACCTCGCGCCCGCCGTAGAGCACGGCCATGTCCATGCGGCCGTTCATGATCAGCTCGCTCAAGGTGGTGCCGAAGTTTTCATTCAGGTACAGCAGGATGCCGGGGTGGCGCTCACGCACCGTGCGCAACAGCGGCAGCGACAAGGTCGACGCCGCCGTCCCAGGCGCCAGGCCTACCGACACCTGCCCGGACAAGGCATGGCCGGTGGCATTGATATCACTCTGCGCCTGCTCGCACTGGCGCAGGATGATCTGCGCATGGCCATACAGCACCTTACCCGCTTCGGTGGGCGTGACGCCGCGCTTGGTGCGGATCAATAACTGTTGCTGCAACTCCGCTTCCAGGGTTGCCAGTTGTTGGCTCAACGCCGGCTGCGCTACATGCAGGACGTCGGCGGCCTGGGTCATGCTGCCGATGTCGACCAGTTTCACGAAATACTTCAATCGGCGCAGGTTCAAATGGGCGGTGCTCGTGTGAGGGGGGATTGCGGCCTTAACACTTTAAATGTGGGAGGGGGCTTGCCCCCGATAGCGGTGTGTCAGTCAGCACATCTGTCACTGGCGCACCGCCATCGGGAGCAAGCCCCCTCCCACAGGGATCGATGGTGATCTGCAAAAGGTAGGCCAGCCCGGCATCAGCCATAAGGCTTTGCTATGGCTGCCCTCAATCCCCCATCCAAAGCACCCGCCCGGAGCAACCAGGGCTGGGCGCACCATTTCAGCGCAACCCCAGCCATAAGCACTGCCTATCAAACCAGAACAAACTCGTCTTATGGCCGCCTCCCCCGCCCCTCGTACTGTGACTCCCGTCAACGCCATCAACGAGGAACGCCCGTGACTGCCTCCCGCATCGCCGCCCGTGTGCAACGCATCAAACCATCGCCCAGCAGCGCCGCGTCCGACCGCGCCAACGAGCTGCGTCGCCAGGGCCAGTCCATCATCAACCTGGTGGTGGGCGAGCCGGATTTCGATACGCCGCCCAACATCCGCCTAGCGGCCAGCGCCGCCATCGAACGCGGTGAGACCCGCTACACCCAGAACGCCGGCACTCCCGAACTGCGCCAGGCCATCGTCGACAAGCTGGCGCGGGAAAACCACCTGACCTACACCGCCGCGCAAGTGCTGGTGACCAGCGGCGCCAAGAGCGCGATCTTCAACGCCTTCGCCGCCACCCTCGGCGCGGGTGATGAAGTGCTGATCCCGGCGCCCTACTGGGTGTCGTACCCGGACATGGTGCTGGCCTGCGAAGGCGAGCCGGTGACCCTGGCCTGCCCCGAGCACAACGGCTTCAAGCTCACCCCGGAACAACTGCGCGCGGCGATCACCCCGCGCACCCGCTGGCTGCTGCTCAATTCACCGAGCAACCCCACCGGCGCCAGCTACAGCCACGCAGAGTTGCGCGCCCTGGCCGATGTGCTGCTGGACGCTCCCCACGTGCTGCTGATGACCGATGACATCTACGAGCACATCCGCTTCGACGGCCTGGACAACCCGCATATCCTGGCGATCGAACCGGCCTTGAAGGACCGCACCCTGGTAGTCAACGGCGTGTCCAAGACCTACGCCATGACCGGCTGGCGCATCGGTTACGCCGCCGGCCCCGCCGACCTGATCGGCGCCATGGCCACCCTGCAATCGCAGTCCACCAGCAACGCCTGCTCGGTCAGCCAGGCGGCTGCCGTCGAAGCACTCAACGGTGATCAGACCTTCGTCAAACACAGCGTGTTGGTCTACCAGCAACGCCGCGACCGCTGCCTGGAACTGCTCAACGCGATCCCCGGCCTGAACTGCCGCAAGCCCGATGGCGCGTTCTACCTGTATGTGAATTGCGCCGGCCTGCTGGGTAAAACCACGCCCGACGGCAGAATGCTGCACACCGACAGCGAGGTGGTGATGTACCTGCTGGAAAGCCAGGGCGTGGCCGTGGTGGCCGGCACGGCTTATGGCCTGGCGCCGTTTTTCCGCATGTCGATTGCCACCGATATCAGCACCCTCGACCAGGGCTGCGCGCGCATTGCCGCCGCCGTCGCCACCTTGCGCTGAGGACCGACGATGACCGTGGCGGCCCACCCTCCCCTGAGTTTCAAGCAGGCCTTGCTGGCCATGCTCGGCATCTCCCTGGTGCTGATGCTCTCGGCCCTGGACCAGACCGTGATCGGCAATGCCTTGCCGAGCATCGTCGCCGAGCTGAACGGCTTTGAACTCTATGCGTGGGTCGCCACCGGTTACCTGCTGGCGTCCATTGTCACCATCCCGATTTTCGGACGGCTGGGGGACTACTACGGGCGCAAGCCATTCGTGCTGGCCGCCACGTTGATTTTCACCCTGGCGTCCCTGGCCTGTGCCCTGGCCAATGACATGCTGGTGCTGGTGATCGGCCGCGCGTTGCAGGGCGTCGGCGGTGGCATGTTGATCGGCACCGCATTCGCCTGCATTCCCGAACTGTTCCCCGATACCCGCCAACGCCTGCGCTGGCAGATGCTGCTGAGCGCGCTGTTCAGCGTGGTCAATGCCATCGGCCCGGGCTTGGGCGGGTACCTGACCGGCGCGTTCGGCTGGCGTTCGGTGTTCTATATCAACCTGCCATTGGGTTGCTTGGCGCTGTTGATCGCCTGGCGTTTCCTGCCCTGGTATCGCCCGCAGCAACGCGCCGGCATTCGCCTGGATTGGCCTGGCGCGCTGTTGATCGCCCTGGCGCTGGGCAGCCTGCAACTGTTTGTGGAGTGGCTGGGGCATTCGAGCCTGGCCCTGAGTGCGGCGCTGGGACTGGGTTGCATCAGCGCGGTCATCGCGTTGTGGCACTGGGAACGCCGTTGCCCCCATGCGCTGTTGCCTAAGGCGTTGCTCGGTCTGCCGAGCCTGCGACTGTTGTTCATCCTGTCGGTGGCCGCCGGCGCGATCATGTTTTCGCTGTTGTTCTACTTGCCGTTGCTGTTGCAAGGCGCCTACGGCTACTCGCCCCAGGACGCCGGTTTGTTGATCACGCCGCTGGCGCTGAGCATCACCTTGGGGGCCATCGTCAACAGTCGCATCGTTACCCGGCTGCGCAACCCCAATGTGTTGCCGTTGGCCGGGTTTGTCGCGCTGCTGCTGGCCTGCGTGGGCCTGGCGGTGGTTGGGCGTGGAGGCTCGTTCAATGGGCTGCTCGGCTTGATTCTGCTGGCGGGGTTGGGGCTGGGATTCATCCTGCTCAACCTCACGGTGTTTACCCAGACCCTGGCCGAACGGCAGTTTCTCGGTATCGCCACCGCGCTCACCCAATCGTTGCGCCTGGTCGGTGGGTTGCTGGGCACGGCGGGCATGGGTGTGCTGGTCAACCTGCTTTACGGTGCCCAGTTGCAGCGGGTGTTTCTCGCCGCCAACCACGCCGAGGGAATTGCCCTGTATGCCGACCCGCAGGCGCTGCTGCATACCCCTCTTGAAGCCTCGCCCTGGCTGGACCTGGCCCGTGACGCACTGGCCCAGTCCGTGGGCGTGGGCCTGTTGTTGTGCGCCGGCATCGGCGTGCTCGCCCTGTTGATTCTGTACCGCTTGCCGCCGGTGCGACTGCACGTCGTGTCGGCCACCGTTGCTCCTGAAAAATAAAAACTTCACTGCCGCCTTTGACTGCCCTCAAAAAAACCAACCACACATGGGGATGACACCGATGGAGCTTTTCAATCGCGCACCAACCGTACTCGCCGGCCTCTGCGGCCTGATGATCGCCCAGCAGGGCTACGCCGCAGGCCTGGTGGAAGACAGCAAGCTCAACATACTGGCGCGTAACTTCTTCAGTAACGCCGACAATCGCAGCGGCGCGGCCGACCCCAATTACACCCAGGAATGGGGCCAGGGTTTCATCGCCAACTTCGAGTCGGGTTTCACCCAGGGCACCGTGGGCTTCGGCGTGGATGCCATCGGCATGTTCGGCGTGCGCCTGGACTCCGGCAAGGGTCGCCACTACAACCCCGAAAGCAGCGCATTCAACGGCAACGTGTTCCCCACAGACCATGACGGCCGCGCGGTGGACGAGTTCGGCAGCCTGGGCCTGACGGCCAAGGCGCGCTTTGCCAAGACCGAGCTGAAATACGGCACCCTGGTGCCGATGCTGCCGGTGGTGATGTCCACCGACCGCATGCTGCAACAAACCTTTAACGGCGGCCAGGTGCAGTCCAAGGACCTGGAGAACTTCACCTTCACCCTCGGCCAGTTGGAGCATGTAAAAGGCCGTGGCTCGAGCGACCAGATGGGCATGTCGATCCCCGGCGCCAACAATGCGCGCACCGGCACCTTCGTCAACAAGTTCTATTACGGCGGCGTGGACTACAAACCCACCAAAGACCTGACCCTGCAGTACTACTACGGCAACCTGCAGGACTTCTACAAACAGAACTTCCTGGGCCTCAAATACGACTGGCAGATCGGCCCCGGCACCCTGCGCACCGACCTGCGCCACTTCGACAACCACTCCGACGGCGCCAACGGCAACGATCCGGCCTACTACACCTTCGGTTATTACGGCGACGGCGTTACCAAGGGCAAGGTCGACAGCCGCTTGAACAGCGCCCTGTTCACTTACCTGGTCGACGGCCACACGATTGCCGCCGGCCTGCAACAGGTGAGCGGCGACAGCGATGCGGTGTGGTTGAACCAGGGTGATGGTTCCACAGCGTATTTCATGACCGAGTCGATGATCGGCAAATTCCAGCGCGCCGGGGAAACCACCTGGCAGGTGCGTTACGGTTACGACTTTGCCAGTGTCGGCGTGCCGGGCCTGAGCTTTATGGGCATGTACGAAAGCGGCTCGAATATCCGCACGCCAACGGGTGACAAAAGCGAGTGGGAACGCAACTTGACGGTGAGCTATGTGATCCAGCAAGGGCCGCTGAAGAATTTGAGCATCGCGTTGCGCCATGCTTCGCTGCGCACCGAGGTGACCACCCAGCGTGACAGTGATGAGCATCGGGTGATTGTCAGCTACCCGTTGAACATCCTCTAACCAGAAACCATGGAGATTAAATGTGGGAGGGGGCTTGCCCCTCCCACATTTGGATAGAGGCAATCAGCTAAATGCCGGTAGGCTATAACACCGTCACGCCAACAAGCGCCCTTCTTCGAGACCTCGCCATGCGTAACCTGATGTTCGCCAGCCTCTGCCTGGCCCTGGCAGGCTGCCAGCATACCCCACCCGCCAATGACCAACTCGACGCCGTGCTCTGGACCCAAACCTCCATCGAACACGAAATGATCTACCGCCAGCTCTTCGCCAACGCCACGCGCCAACTTGACGTGGCCCTCGCCGACCCGAGCTGGGACGCCCTGCCCTTTCCCCCGCGCAACCTGCAAGGCCTGCCGCCCGCGGTGGTGGTGGACATCGACGAAACCCTGCTGGACAACGTGCCGCTCAACGCCCGCGACATCATCAACAACCAGGTCTACTCCTACGAGCGCTGGAACACCTGGGTCGACCAGGCCAAGGCCGAGGCACTCCCTGGGTCGGTGGCGTTCCTGCAAGCCGCCGAGCAAAAAGGCATCAAGGTTTATTACCTGACCAACCGCGAACACAGCCAGGTCGCCGCCACGGTCAAGAACCTGCGCCTGCGCGGTTTTCCGGTTGAGAGCGGCGAACAGGTCCTGGCCGCCAGCACCCCCACCGGCCATTGCGAAAGCGCGGGCTATGGCAAGAATTGCCGTCGCCAATGGGTGGCCAGCCACGCCCGGGTACTGCTGATGGCCGGCGACTCCATGGGGGATTTCGTCCAGGCCGAACACAACACCCTGCAGGCCCAGCGCCAAGCCGTGGCGCCGTATGCGGGCTGGCTGGGGCAACGCTGGTTCTTGCTACCCAACCCGACCTACGGCAACTGGTACAGCGCGCCGTATGGGGATGATGAAAAGTTGCCGTTTGCACGCAAACGCCAGCTCAAGCAGCAGGCTTTGCAGTTGCAGGAATAAGGGGTCTCAGTGCCGCAGCAGCTTGCGCAGCGGCACGCCGTCCTTGAGCACCGGCGACTTGATGACGATGTAGCTGAAGTACTTGGAGATACCTATGTTCTTGTCCAGCAGGCTCTCGACCACTTCCTGGTAGTGCTGGATGCTGCGGGTCATGAAGCGCACCAGGTAGTCGTAGCCGCCGCTGATCAGATGGCATTCGAGCACTTCGTCGACCAGGCGGATGTTCGATTCGAACTTGGCAAAGTCTTCGCGCTTGTGGTCGCTGAGGGTGATCTCGGTGAATACCGTGACCGAGTCGGTGATCTTGGCCAGGTTCAAGTGCGCCTTGTAGCTGGAAATATACCCCGCCGACTCGAGCCGCTTGACCCGCTGCAAACACGGGCTGGCAGACAAGCCCACGGCGTCGGCGAGGCTGACGTTGGTCATCCGGCCGTCCTTCTGCAGTTCAACCAGAATACTGATGTCGATCCGGTCCAGCTTGACTTGCCCTTCCATTGCCTACCTCTTGACTGCCGTTTGTAAGACAATCTTCTAGCAAAATCAGCGCCGTAAAGACAGCTGATGCTGCGCGACCAGATCCGCCATGCTGTTGATGCAGTAATCCGCGGCGCACGGCAAAGGCTGCCGGGCCCGGTGGCGGCCGATCAAACAGCGGTCCAGTACGCCCTCAGCGCCGACGCTTGGGCCGGTCACATGCAGCACCGGTTGTGCCTCCTCGGCTTGCGCGCTGAGCCATTGCGGGTCATCGGCCAGGGAAATGAAATCTTCCGGTGCAATGCCCAGCCGCTCGCACAACAGGCTGCGATCCTCGGCGTCGCGATCGCCGCGCACCCGCAAGCGATAAAACTTGCGCAAGTAGAGCATAGCCCCCGGCGCGTCCTCGAACAGTGACCAATTGCCCGCCGAACGCGCAAAACTCATGCCCTCCTCCCAACTGGCGTGCAGCCCCCAGCTTTCTGCCAGTTGGCGATGGGCGAAACACAACACGCCACTGAAACCCAGCTCCGCGAAACGCGGGTACAGCGCCGCGACCACCTGGTTGTACTCGGCCAGCACCTGTTCCCTGTTCGGCTGCCCGCCACGGCTCTCGAGCAACGGTTGCAACGCGGCCCAGACCCCCGAGTCACGGTCCACCAGCACTTCATCGCAGTCGATCAACAGCGTTCGATAATCTGTCAGCCCCATGGTGGGTCAAGCCTCCTTGATGCGTTTCGCCCCTGGCGGGCACAGGCTCAGTTCAAGACCCGTGCCAAGGCCGCGTCGAGAATCTGCACGGCTTCGTCGACCTGGGCCTCGGTGGCCACCAGCGGTGCGAGGAAGCGCAGCACGTTGCGGTGCACGCCACATTTGATCACCAGCAAACCACCGGCGCGGGCGGCGTCGATCACCTGTTGGTTGAGGTCGGCATCCGGGCTGCGGGCCGAGTCGTCCTTGATCAGCTCGATCGCCAGCATAAAGCCGGTGCCGCGTACGTCGCCGATACGTGGGTAGCGAGCCTGCAAACCGAGCAGGCCCTGACGCAGGCGTTCGCCCAGCAGTTGGCTGCGCGCCAGCAACTCTTCCTGTTCAAAGGCGTCGATCACCGCCAGCGCTGCCGCACACGCCAGGGCATTGCCGCCATAGGTGCCGCCGAGGCCACCGGGCAGCGGTGCATCCATGATGTGCGCCTTGCCGACCACACCCGACAACGGCAGGCCGCCGGCCAGGCTCTTGGCTACGGTGACCAGGTCGGGCTGGATGCCGGCGTGCTGGAAACCGAACCAGGTGCCGGTGCGGCCGAAACCGGTCTGGATCTCGTCGAGAATCAACACAATGCCATGCTTGTCGGCCAACGCGCGCAGCGCCTGGAGAAACTCCGGCGGCGCAGTGAGAAAACCGCCGTCGCCCTGCACCGGCTCGATGATGATTGCCGCCACGCGTTCCGGCGCGACCTGGGTCGCAAACAGTTCATCCAGCGCCTTGAGCGCCAGCTCGCTGGTCACACCGCGATAGGCATTTGGGTACGGCGTGTGGAACACCTCCGGCGCGAACGGCCCGAAGTTCTGTTTGTAGGGCTGGCTCATGCCGGTAAGCGTGGTGCCGAGCAAGGTGCGACCATGGAAGCCGCCGCGAAAGGCGATGACTGCCGAGCGATTGGTGTGGGCGCGGGCGATCTTCACCGCATTTTCCACCGCTTCGGCGCCGGAGGTGAAAAACGCCGCTTT
Organism: Pseudomonas sp. AC463; assembly: GCF_979253585.1. Classification (NCBI taxonomy): domain Bacteria; kingdom Pseudomonadati; phylum Pseudomonadota; class Gammaproteobacteria; order Pseudomonadales; family Pseudomonadaceae; genus Pseudomonas; species Pseudomonas sp. AC463. Next base: position 47,734 of record NZ_CEEDDZ010000004.1, read on the forward strand.
GTAAGCCTCTTGCCCGCCGATCATTTCACACAGGCGCTGCGCCAGGTCGAGGTAAGGCTGGTAGGCCACCACCTGGAAACACGCATGGGAGACCTTCTGCAACTGGGCCTGCACCGCTGCCACCACCTTGGGGTGGTTGTGGCCGATATTGAGCACGCCGATGCCGCCGACAAAATCCAGGTAACGCTTGCCATCCACGTCCCACAACTCGGCGCCCTGGGCGCGGTCGATCACCAGTGGGTGCGCGGTCACCAGGCCACGGGGCACGAATTGCTCGCGCTGACGGAGCAAATGAGGGGTTTCGTCGACTTTGCTATTCATGGCTGTTCCCATCGTGAATGCGGCAACCGGAAGGTGGTTGCGATGCTGTTCAGAGTACGGCGTGCCGGCAACCAAACACGCCGAACTTGGCCCGTGAGAAATTCGGATCAACTGTTTTGCCCCCGCCTTTCAACAGATCCTGCGCCGGCCTTGGGGGATGATGAGCGCTACCTAAACCCTGCAGGAAAAGCCCATGGCCTTGCTCTATAAAGCTGACCCGGTGCGCGGCCAACATTGGCAGGCGCTGTTCGCCGAACACGCGCCGGATATCGAGTGGCGCGCCTGGCCGGATATCGGCAACCCCGAGGACATCGAGTACCTGGCCGCCTGGCAGGCACCGGAGGATCTTGAGCAGGTACTGCCCAACCTGAAAGTGTTGTTTGCCTTGTCGGCAGGTGTGGATCAGCTCGACCTGTCGCGCTTGCCGCCCGAACTGCCGGTGGTACGCCTGCTCGACCCGGGCATCACCCGTGGCATGTGCGAATACGCCAGCTGGGCGGTGCTCAGCCTGCACCGCGACATGCTGCGCTACCGTCAGCAGCAGAGTGCGCGCTGCTGGCAGGCGCACCTGTTGCAGCCTGCGGGAAACCGGCGCGTGGGGCTGATGGGGTTGGGCACGCAGGCGCAGCAGATCCTGGCGACCTTGGCCCCGCTGGGCTTTGCCTTATCCGGTTGGGCCCGCAGTACCCATCAGATAGCGGGTGTGGATTGCTACGCCGGGCAATCACAACTGCCGGCGTTTCTCAGCCAGTGCGACATTCTGTTGTGTGTGCTGCCACTGACCGAGCAGACCCAGGGCATTCTCGACCGCCAGCTGTTTGCGCAACTGCCAAGGGGCGCAGCGCTGATCAACATGGGACGTGGCGCGCACCTGGTGGAGGAGGACTTGCTGGAAGCACTCGACAGCGGGCAACTGAGTGGCGCAGTGCTGGACGTGCTGCACGAGGAACCGGCACCGGCGGACCATCCGTTCTGGGATCACCCGCAGGTTGTGCTGACGCCGCATATTGCCGCCATGACCCAGCCGGCGAGTGCGTTTGGGGTGTTGTTGGAGAATATTCGGCGGCATCAAGGCGGTGAACCCATGCTGGGTGAGATCGATCGGCAGTTGGGTTACTGACACACCGCAATCCAAATGTGGGAGGGGGCTTGCCCCCGATGGCGGAGGGTCAGTTAAAAACTTATCAACTGACACACCCTCATCGGGGGCAAGCCCCCTCCCACATTTTTAACTGTGCTCACTTTAGAGATGGAGCCTTTCGGTAATGGCCAAGCCGACATCCTGGGTTGAACCTTGCCCGCCCAAATCCGGGGTAATCGGCCCCTCGGCAATCACCGCCTCAATCGCCCGCAAAATCCCATCATGGGCCGCGCGGTAGCGTGCATCGCCATTGCCGAGGAACTCCAGCATCAACGCCCCCGACCAGATCATCGCAATCGGGTTGGCAATATTCTGCCCATAAATATCCGGCGCAGAGCCATGCACCGGCTCAAACAACGACGGAAAGCGCCGCTCCGGATCCAGGTTCGCCGACGGCGCAATGCCAATCGTCCCGGCGCACGCCGGGCCCAGGTCGGAGAGGATATCGCCGAACAGATTCGACGCCACCACCACATCAAACCGATCCGGTTGCAGCACAAACCGCGCGCACAGAATATCGATGTGCTGCTTGTCCCAGCTCACCTCTGGATAATTCGCCGCCATCAACGCCGTGCGTTCATCCCAATACGGCATGCTGATGGAAATCCCGTTGGACTTGGTCGCCGCCGTGAGCTTTTTACGCGGCCGGGTCTGGGCCAGGTCAAAGGCAAACTTGAGGATGCGGTCAACCCCGCGCCGGGTGAACACCGACTCCTGAAGCACGAACTCATGCGCGGTGCCTTCGAACATCTTGCCGCCCACCGATGAATATTCACCCTCGGTGTTTTCGCGGATCACCACAAAGTCGATATCCCCCGGTTCACGCCCGGCCAGCGGGCACGGCACGCCGGGGAACAGGCGCACCGGGCGGATGTTCACATACTGGTCAAAGTCACGACGGAACTTGAGCAACGAGCCCCACAGGGAAATGTGGTCCGGCACTTTGTCGGGCCAGCCCACCGCGCCGAAGTAGATCGCGTCGAAGCCCTTGAGCTGCTCGAACCAGTCATCGGGCATCATCTGCCCGTGTTCCAGGTAGTAATCGCAGTGGGCCCAGTCGAGCACCTCGATGCTCAGGTTCAAGTCCCACACCTTGGCGGCCTGTTCCAATACCCGCAGCCCTTCGGGAAGGACTTCCTTGCCAATGCCATCGCCGGCAATCGCGGCGATTCTGAATGCCTTGCTCATCGATCCTGCCTCGCTAGTTCAACCCGCCAATGTGGAAAGCCTTGACCTCAAGGTACTCATCCAACCCGTACTTGCTGCCTTCACGCCCCAGGCCCGACTGTTTGATGCCGCCAAACGGCGCGACCTCCATGGAGATAATCCCGGTGTTGAGCCCCACCATGCCGAACTCCAGGGCCTCGCCAAAGCGCCACGAACGCTGCAAGTCCTGGGTGAAATAGTAGGCGCCCAGGCCATAAGGCGTGGCATTCGCCAAGGCCAATGCCTCGGCCTCGTCGGTAAAGCGCATCAGCGGTGCCACCGGGCCGAAGGTTTCTTCGTTGGCCAGCAGCATGCCGGCGTGGCAGTCGCCAAGCACCGTGGGTTGCACAAACTGGCTGTCGCCCGTGGGGATCGCGCCGCACAACAACCTTGCACCCTGACCCAGGGCATCGTCGATATGCCGCGCCACCTTGCTGACCGCCGCCGGGTTGATCAGCGGGCCGATGCTCACGCCCTCCTCCAGGCCATTGCCGACTTTGAGCTTGCCCACCTCTTCCACCAGGCGCGCAGCGAAACGCGCGTAGATACCGGCCTGCACCAGTATGCGGTTGGCGCAGACGCAGGTTTGCCCGGCATTGCGAAACTTGCTCAGCATCACCCCAGCCACCGCCTGTTCGAGGTCGGCATCGTCAAACACGATAAACGGCGCATTGCCGCCCAGTTCCAGGCTCAGGCGCTTGATGTGTTCGGCGCTCTGGCGCATCAACAGGCGGCCGACAGCGGTGGAGCCGGTGAAGGAAATCTTGCGCACCAGCGGGCTACCGGTCAGTGCTTCGCCAATGCCGGCGGGCAAGCCGGTGATCACGTTGAACACCCCGGCCGGAATGCCGACGCGCTCGGCGAGCACCGCCAGGGCCAAGGCCGACAGCGGCGTGAGGTCCGACGGTTTGACGATGATCGGGCACCCGGCGGCCAGCGCCGGCGCGCATTTGCGCGTGATCATGGCGTTGGGGAAATTCCATGGGGTAATGGCGGCGCACACGCCCACGGGTTGCTTGAGGGTCAACAGGCGACGGTCGCCGCTGGGCGCCGGCATGGTTTCGCCATAGACCCGGCGTGCCTCCTCAGCGAACCATTTGACGAAACCGGCACCGTAGCGCACTTCGCCCTTGGCTTCATTGAGCGGTTTACCCTGTTCCCAGGTCATGATCAGCGCCAAGTCGTCGAGGTTGTCGAGCATGGCCTGGAACCAGCGCTCCAGCAGCGCCGCACGCTCCGCCGCCGGGCGTGCACGCCAGGCCGGCCAGGCGCGCTCCGCTGCGGCGATGGCGCGGTGGGTGTCCGCCGCGTCCATGGCCGGCACACGTGCCAGCAACTGCCCGGTGGCGGGGTCGTGGATGGCCAGCGTGGCGCCGCTGTCGGCAGCGATCCACTGGCCGTCGACGTAGGCGAGTTCAGCCAGGAGGCTGGGGTCTTGCAAGCGAGTAGTGAGCATGGTCGAGTCCTGATCCGAGACACGCTCCAGTCTAGGGAGACGCCACGGACGAGGATGCCGAAAGCACGGTTGCAGCAGCGTGCCGTGCTGAAATTCAGCCCAGGACGGCAGGCTCTGCTAGGCCGTCAGCGAACCGAGCAAACCCTGCAGAAAGCGCTCACCCGCTTCCATCTGGCTGATCTCGATAAACTCGTCGGGCTTGTGCGCCTGCTCAATGGAGCCCGGCCCGCAGACCACCACCGGTACGTCCAGACGCTGTTTGAACAAGCCGCCTTCGGTGCCGAACGAGACCTTGGACGTGCCGGTATCCGGCGCGGCAAATTGCTGGATAAAACGCACTGCCTCGACGCTGGGGTGAGTGTCCAGTCCGGGGTAGACATTGAGGGTTTCGATCTCGATGGCGGCCACGCTGGACAGCTTCTTCGCCTCATGCACGATCACTTCGGCGCGTTCGCGCATTTGCTCGAGGAACTGGTCCAGGTCGTCGGCGGGCAGGTTGCGAACTTCAAAATCCAGGGTGCACAGGTTCGGCACGATATTCAGTGCCTTGCCACCGGCAATCTGGCCCACATGCACGGTGCTGTAAGGCACGTCGTAGTCGTGGTCCTGGGCGCCGTGTTGCTGCAACTGCTGCTGGCTGTCGCGCAGGGCGGCGATAAAGTCGCAGGCCACGTGGATGGCGTTGACCGACCGTGGCGACAGCGACGAATGCGCTTCCTGGCCACGACAATAGGTGCGATAGGAGCCCTTGCCCTTGTGGCCGAGCACAAACTGCATGTTGGTCGGTTCGCCGATCACACACAGAAACGGCCGCATCGGCGCCAGGTGCAGTACGTCCAGCAGGCGGCGCACGCCGACGCAGCCGATCTCCTCGTCATGGGACAGGGCCAGTTGCAACGGCCGCGCCAACGGCAGGTCGGCAGCAACAAGCATGGCGTCGATAGCCAGGGCGATAAAACCTTTCATGTCACAACTGCCGCGCCCGTAGATGCGCCCGTCCTGCACAGTGGCGGCAAATGCCGGAAAGGTCCACGCCTGCCCCGCCGCCGGCACCACGTCGGTGTGCCCGGACAGCAACACGCCGGGCTGATCCTTGGGGCCGGTGCTGGCGAACAGGTTGGCTTTCTTGCCACTCTCGTCCTTGACGATCAGCGACTCGATGCCCTTGGTCAGCAGCAGGTCGCGCACATAATCGATCAAGGCCATGTTCGACTCGGAGGACACCGTATCGAAAGCCATCAGCTGTTTGAGAATATCCAGTACGCGCGGTTTCATGAAACGTAACTCCATTGCACGGCGCAAGGCGTGAACCCGGTCAGCCTCAACCCGGTTCAGCGCCTTTTGCCTTGAAGAATGTCTTGAGACTATAGACCGACCAGCCCAGGCAACCCACCGATATCCGGAATCTGGTGATAGCCAAAGGAGGCATGTGCCGGCTGCTCATGACCCCGGGCAACAAAAGCCTTGTGCTTGATCTTCATGTCGTGGGCCGACATCAAGTCATAACGGAAGCTTGAAGACACATGCAGCACATCCTCCGGCCCGCAGTTGAGACTGTCGAGCATGAACTCGAACGCAGCCAGGCGCGGCTTGTAGGCTTGGGCCTGCTGGGCGGTGAAGACTTTGTGAAACGGTGCGCCGAGCTTGTCGACATTCGACATGATTTGCTCGTCCATGGCGTTGGAGAAAATCACCAGTGGAATCTTGTCGGCGATTTTTGCCAGCCCCGCCGGCACATCCGGATGCGGGCCCCACGTCGGCACGGCGTCATAATACAGCTGGCCTTCTTCGCGGTATTCGATCCCCCAGCGCTGGCAAGTACGCGCCAGGGCGGTCTTGAGGATCTCGTCATACGGCCGCCAATCGCCCATCACCTGATCCAGGCGATAAGCGGCGTAGTCCTTGACGAACTGATCCATGCGCTCAACCGGAACGCGGTCGGCGAATAGCTCGCGTGTCATGGCGGCTGTCTTGAAATTGGTCAAGGTGCCGTAGCAGTCGAAAGTAATGTATTTGGGGCGAAGAAAGCTCATGAATGCGGTCCTTAATGAGGGTTGAGGTCATAGCGGGGCAGGCAGTTTTTCGACGCCTGGGGCATCGGGCTTCATGGAGTTATGATGCCACCATGAGGCCATGCATAAACGGTTAAAAGCATGCGCTGCCTGGTACAAACTACCGTTTACCCGGCCTGCCCCGGCAGACTTTGCCAACGCGGCAGGCCGGGGGTTCACAACGCGGCAAATGCGTTTTCCAGGGCGTCCAGCAGCCGGCCGGCTTCCCTTTCTGTCCATATCAGTGGCGGGCGAATTTTCAGGATGCTCGCGTCAGGTCCGGTGGCGGAAATGAGCACCCGTTGTTCACGCAGATGGTTGACCAGGCGCAAAGCGGTTTTCATGTCGGGTGTTTTCGAGCCCCGGTCTTTGACCAGTTCGACGCCGAAGTACAAACCCGTGCCACGGACATCGCCGATCTGCTCATACCGCAGGGCGAGGTCGTTGAGACCCGCCATGATCAGGCCTCCTACGCGGTTGGCGTTGGCCATGAGTTGCTCGTCTCGAATGATGTCGAGCGTTGCCTGGGCAGCAGCAATGGCGACGCTGTTGCCGCCGAAGGTGTTGAAGTAGCGCATGTCGCGGCCAAAACTTGCAACGATTTCGGGGCGCACCATCAGGCCCGCCACGGGGTAGCCGTTGCCCATGGGTTTGCCCATGGTGATGATGTCCGCAACGATACCGTGACGCTGATGCCCCCAGAAATGCGTGCCGCTGCGACCAAAACCGGACTGAACCTCATCGGCAATGAACAAACCACCGGCTTTGCGCACTACCTCGGCAATCGGCGCAAACACATCGACCGGGTCACAGAACACGCCATCGGAGGAAAACAGGCAATCGGCAATGAATGCTGCAACGCCACCGCCATGGCGCTGAATGTCCTGAATTTGTGCGCTGACCTGGTCTGCCATATAACGCCCCAGCGCTTCACGCGGGATACGGTAGGAGTCCGGCGCGGGCACCCGCCGAACGAATGGGTCAAGTTTGGCGTTCGCCCCCAGCGAGGGTGAAAACGCCGCCACGGTTGCAGAGTTTCCGTGATAGGCCTCGGCAGTAACGATGACACCCGTGTTGCCGGTGTGGTGGCGTGCAATACGGATAGCCAGGTCGTTAGCCTCCGAACCACTGCAAGTGAACATCATTTGCCCGTCAGCGCCCATCTCGCCGTCGGCGGTCGCGCGCAGTTGCTCGGCATAATCGAGAATGCCGTCCTGCATGTACCGGGTGTGGCTGCACAGGGTGCTCAACTGCTCAGTGATCGCCGCGACGACACGAGGGTGGCAGTGCCCCACTGACACGACATTGTTGTAGGCATCCAGATACTCGTTGCCGTCCTTGTCGTACAGGTAGGCACCTTTCGCGCGGGCCACGCCCACGGGCTCGTTATAGAACAAACGGTAGGCAGGGCCCAACAGGTTGACACGGCGCTGAATGTGCTCACGCGTCGTCGCGTCCAGACGCTCGGTGTTGGCCGGATTGAACCCGTTGGGCATATCACCCCGGGTCGCCTCGATTTTTGAGTTGTTCATTTGAATCCCCATTAACAAGCAAGCATTAATCGGCGAAGGACATCAGCAGTGCTGACATTTGCGAGGGTGATCGGTTAAGCATCCAGTCAAGCTGGCTCCAGCCGGGCGCGGCATTCCTCAAGATGTACGCGCTGTTTTGCGGGAACATTTGCGATCGCCAAGTGGTTATCAAGGCCCGGGCGGCCAAGCGCGCCATGACGAGGTGCGGGATAAGGGAGAGTTCTTCAGGTGTGAGGTCGGCAACGCGCAGATACCCCCTTAGGAGATCCTTTGCCGAGGCAAAAATATCCACGTCGCCAATGGCTTCAGCCCTGCCCAACTGATTCATCATTGCCGTGGCTACATCAATGGCAATAGCCGTCTTGACCGTATCGCCGAAATCGATGATGCCGCTGACAAACTGCGGGCTGTGCGCATCAACGACAATATTCGAAGTGTTGAAGTCATTATGCAGCACCTGCTTGCGGCAACCGGCGATCAAGCCCTCGACCGGAGAAAATCGTTCGAGGGCCGCTTCCAACTGCTGGCGGCGCTGCGGCTCGGCGACAAACCCCAACAATGGCTCAAGTGTCCCCAGGTTTTGAACATCCCAGCACACCTTGCGTGACTCTGCCGGATGGGAAAAGTCGGCGGTGGCCAGCCTGAGGCGGGCAAGCAATTGGCCGATATGCTCGCGCCCTTGTGCTTTTACCGTGGTTTTATCCAGCGGCGTGCCGGGCAGGAAGCTCATGAGGCGTACTTGCCTTGAATCGCCATCGCGGGTTGCGATTCGCGTCAGGTACTCACCGTCCAGGGATGGATACACCCTGGGGATCGGAAGCTGCGGCGCCTTGCGTTCAATATGGCGCATCACCTCAACCTGCAGCGAAAGCTCCAGTGGGACTTCCTGAGGGTTGGCGATTTTAAGCACGTAGGACTTGCCGCCTGGACAGTCGCACCGAAACGTATCGTCCTTTTCGGTCGCGAACCGGGTCAAATCCGCATTCACCCCAAACTGCTCGCGCAGGACCTGCGCACCCTCCTCCTGGGAAACCGGGGTGAACGGTGCCGCCAAATCTCCTTGCAGTGCAGCAAGGTCCTCACTCAACGGATCTTTCCGAATCACTCGCATCGTAGCACTCCCAGCCTCTGACAAGCCGTGCGCCGCACGTCTTTGATGCGCAGATATTGTGCTACAATTTTTTATATTAAAAGGCCAACTCGTAAAAATCTTTATGAAAAAACCCTTAAAATCTCTTAAAATATATATAATTAATTGATTTTAAAGCACAAAAATATCTATGAATTTTTTCACTCAATAATTTATTGTTGAACAACTTATTGAGGTGTTGGGTTCATTGCTGGTACACCGCCGTCGAAGCGTATTAGAATCAGCCCTCTGCCGAGCCCCTACCCTGGTCCTGTATAAAATGATTTTTCCCAGCGCGAACATTGACACGCACTCAACCAAGCTTTCGGCGGTCGAGGTGCTGGCCGCCAAGCTCAAAAGCCGAATCCTGAACGGCGACTTTGAGCCCGGTGAGTTCCTGCGGGACGTGAAAATGGCGGATGAGTACGAGGTGGCACGCAATACGTTCCGCAGTGCGGCGCAGTTGCTGGTTGCATTCGGCTTATTGCTGAAGGTGCCCAATCGCGGGTTTTGCATACCCGAATTCGGGCCGAACGACATCGTGGATATCGCCAGATTAAGAGGGGTTCTGGAAACCGAGGCGGTGCGCATGATCATTCTCAATGGCGTCATCCCACCTGACGCACTGAGCGCCGTGGAAACACTGCGTCAAGCACCCGCCGATGCTCCACGCTCAGAAATCGTCACGGCCGATGGCGACTTTCACCGAGCAATCATCCGCGCCAGTGGCAGCCCGCGACTGCAGCGAAGCTATGCCATGCTCGAAAGCGAGATTGAACTGCTGCTGGTGCTGCAACAGCCCTGCTATGAAGACCCCAAGGAGATCGTCTCCGATCACGAGCGCTTGATAGAGTGCCTGCGCAGCAGGGATTTCGAGACGGCGCGCGACGCGTTTGTCGAGCATTGGGAAGACCTGAGTACAAAGCTGTTGCGAGCGCAGTTCGAGCACCGCCAAGCCTGAAGCGCAACGCGCTGCGCTTCAGGCGGTTTCCTGGTCATGAGGCCTGGCTGCGTTGCTCCGCTGGAGCGGCGAACCGGGTAATCGAAAACGCGTCGATCGGCGTGCTGGTAGCGCCGGTGCTGAGCAGTTCAGCCATCACATCGCCAACACCCGGGCCGAGCTGAAAGCCATGGCCGCAGAAACCGAAGGCGTAGAACAGGCCATCGACCGTGCCGCTGCGCCCCATCACCGGCAGCGAGTCCGGCAGGTAGCCTTCGATGCCACTCCACACCCGGATGATATTCAGGTTACCCACGCCGGGCAGCAGGCGGCGCATCTGGTTGATTTGGTTGATGATGCTGCGCGGTTCCACATAGGCGCGACGGTTGAGCATGTCCGGCTTGCTGCGGTAACCACCACCGATCACGATATTGCCCCGGGGGATCTGGCGGAAGTAAATCACTTCCTCGGGAATCCTGGTGTACACGCCGATCACCGTAGGCAACGCATAGGGCACCGGCTCGGTCACTGCCATTTGTGGGCCGTGGGTGTCCAGGGGCACCGGCTCGCCGAACTGCGCCGAGAGCTTCTGGCCCCAGGCGCCGGCAGTGATCAGCAGCTGCGCCGCCTGGAACTGACGGCCATCGGTGGTGGTGATGTGAAAATCAGCGCCGACCTTCTGCACCTCGGCCACTTCCGTACGCTCTTCGATCTGCGCGCCAAGCCGCCTGGCCGCGCGGGAAAAAGCCGGTGCCGCCAGGCGTGGGTTGGCGTGGCCGTCATGGGGCGCGTAGGAGCCGCCTTTGACGTCCGGGCCAAGGAAGCTGAAGCGTTGACGCAACTCCGCGCCGCGATAGATTTTCAGGTCCAACTGTTCAGCTTCCGGCGCGGCGGCATAAGCCTCCAGCTCGGCGATTTGATCTTCGCGATAACACACCCGCATATGCCCGCTGGGGATGAATTCCAGATCGTCATCGATCAGTTCCGGCAGGCGTTTCCACAACGCCCAGGAGCGATTGGCCAACGCCAGTTGCCCAAGGAACCGTCCCTGCCGACGCACGTTACCGAAGTTCACGCCGCTGGCGTACTGGCCGATCTGGTCGCGCTCCAGCAGGATGACCGACTGGCCGCGCCGACGCAGGAAAAACGCAGTGGCCGACCCCATCAGGCCGCCGCCGACAATCACCACATCTGCTTTTTGCACGCTCATGACGAAACCTCCTCGGTCAGCATCGACAACGGTTTGACTGGGGCCTGGCCGCGCTGGCGACCAACCTCCTGCACCTGCACGCCCGCCTCTGCAGCAATCACTTCTGCCCCGGCCTGGGAGCAATAACGCCCTTGGCAACGCCCCATGCCGACCCGGCTGAAGGCCTTGGCACGGTTAACTTCGCAAGCGCCCTTCTCATTCACTGTGCGGCGCAATTCACCGGCGCTGATCATCTCGCAGCGGCACACAATGGCACTGTCCGGCAGCGCCTTGGCCTGTTCGCTGGGCCAGGGAAATGCCTGGGCCAGGCCGAGGCGAAATTGGTCCATCACCGCCAAGGCTTGCCGTTGTTCGTCACGCAGCCCGGCGTCCACCGGTTGCTGCAGGTCTTCAAGGAGCGCCAACGCCGCCAGGCGCCCGGCGTGCTCGGCGGCATCGGCGCCGCGAATTTTCGCGCCGTCACCCGCCGCATACACCCCCTTGACCGACGTGCGCCCGGCATCATCCGTGGCCAGCCACCATTGGCTGGAGGCGTGATCGAACGCCATCGCGCAACCGGCCAGGTCACCCAATTGGGTTTCCGGCCGCAGGTGGTAGCCGAGCGCGACGGCGTCAGCCTGCACGGTCACTGTTCGTCCATTACCGGTAGTAAAACGTACGCCCCCCACGCCATTGGCGGCATCGCCCATCACTTGCAGCGGCTTGATACCCAAGTGCACCGCCACCTTGGCCCGGTACAATTGCGCCAACAGCTTGATCCCGGTAAACAGCAAGCCGGGGCGCGCCAACAGCTTGGGCAAGGCCTTGATCCGCAGGCTCAGGGGCGAGGTATCCAGCACCGCCGCCACCTCGGCCCCGGCCTTGATGTATTGACTGGCCACCAGGTACAACAACGGCCCGCTGCCCATGAACACCACGCGATGGCCGATGGACACTGCCTGGTTTTTCAAGGCGATTTGCGCCCCGCCCAGGCTGTAGGTGCCTGCCAGTTGCCAGCCCTCGATGGGCATCAGGCGGTCGGTGGCGCCGGTGCAGAGGATCAGCGCGTCGTAATCCACCATGCTGTGGCGGCCTTGGCTGACGCAACACAGTTGCCCCGGCGTGAGGTTCCACACCAGGGTGTCGGGGCGATAGTCGATGGCGTTGCGCAGGCGGTCGAAACTCTGGTGCAGGTCCTGGGCCTTGGCGGCCTCGCTGCCATACAGGGTGGTGTAGTCACGGGTAAAACCCTGGGGCTGGCGACGGTAGATCTGCCCGCCGTCGCGGCGGTTTTCGTCAATCAGGATCGGCTTGATGCCGGCCGCCAGCAAGGTTTCGGCGCAACGAACGCCGGCCGGCCCGGCCCCCACGATGACTACCCGTGCAATGGCCATGTCGCCTCCGGTTGTGTGGTGACAATATCCAGCCCGTCACGGACTTCATTGGAGCAGGCGCGCAGGCGTTCGCCGCTGCGGGTCCATACCCAGCAGTCCTGGCACGCGCCCATCAGGCAGAAACCGGCGCGGCGCCCGCTGTCGAATTCGGATTGGCGCAACGCGTTGCCCTGGGTCAGCAACGCAACCATCAGGGTATCGCCCTGCAGGGCTTCGATGGCCGCGCCATCCACGGTCAAGCTGACCCTCGGCCGACCCTGTTCGGCCAGCCTCACAAAACGCCCGTTCATGCATACGCTCCCAAGGTGAGGGTGGTAGCGCCCTGCTGGATGTTCAGCAACTGGGCGCCGTCGTGGTGGCAGAGGATTTCACTGCCATTGTCCAGGCTGCGGCGCGACGGCGCGGTGCGGTTGCACAGGCCGTCGACGCGCACCGGGCAGCGGTTGAGGAAGGTGCACAGTTCCGGCACGTTGGCCCGCTCGCCAACCGGTGGCAGTTCGCTGCAGACGGTGCCGCAGCTTTCCAGCCAGCCTTGGCGCAGTTCGGGCACCGAGTGAATCAACAGGTCGGTGTAGGGATGAAACGGTGCCTCGGCAAACGACTGGCGACTGCCGGCCTGCACCTTGTGGCCGCTGTACATCACCACAATGTCATCGCACAGCGCGCGCACGGTGGAGATATCGTGGCTGATAAACAGATACGACACGCCCAGTTGCTGACGCAGGTCGCGCAGCAGTTCGAGGATCGCCGCACCCACCACGGTGTCGAGGGCCGAGGTGACTTCATCGCAGAGGATCAGGTCGGGCTTGGCCGCCAACGCACGGGCCAGGTTAACCCGTTGCTTCTGCCCACCGGACAGTTCGTTCGGGCGCCGTTCGGCCAGGTCACGCGGCAGGCGCACCAGGTCCAGCAGTTCGCCGATACGCACCTGCAAAGCGGCGCCCCTTAGGCCGAAATACATCTTCAGCGGACGGCTGAGGATGGTCGCCACGCTGTGCATCGGGTTAAGCGCAGTGTCGGCGTTCTGAAACACCATCTGGATGCGCCGAAACTGCTCGGGGGTGCGTTCGGACAGGCTGCCGCCCAACGGTTGCCCATCAAAGGTCAAGCCGCCCAGGGCCGGAGTCAGCAACCCTGCCACCACCCGCGCCAGGGTGGACTTGCCCGAGCCGGACTCGCCGATCACGCCAATCGCCTGGCCACGGCGCACCGTGAGGTCGATGTCTTCGAGTACGCGGATCGACGGCATGCCTTGCACGTTCTTGTTGCCGTAGCCGGCGGTGAGGCCGCTGATGGTCAACAGCGGCGCGTCCTCGGCGATGCCGCAGGGCGGGCGAATCGTGGTGTCGGGCCGCGCGGCGGCCAACAGGCTGCGTGTGTATTCATGGGCCGGGGCCTTGAGCAGCGGCGCGGTGGCACTCTGTTCAAGGATCTGCCCGCCATTGAGCACCACGATCTGGTCGGCCATCTGCGCCACTACCGCCAAGTCGTGGGACACGTACACCGCCGTGGCACCGCGCTCGCGCACCACGCGCTTGAAGGCGCGCAGCACATCGATCTGGGTGGTCACGTCCAGCGCCGTGGTGGGTTCGTCGAGTACCACCAATAACGGGTCGCTGATCAGCGCCATGGCCGCCATCACCCGTTGCAGTTGGCCCCCGGACACCTGGTGCGGGTAGCGTTGGCCGATACGTTCCGGGCCCGGCAACGCCAAGTCACGGAACAGGCCAATGGCTTTGGCCTGCAGTTCAGCCCGGGTGCCCAGGCCATGGATCAACGCGCCCTCCACCACTTGGTCGATGAGTCTTTTGGCCGGGTTGAACGCTGCCGCCGCGCTTTGCGCGATGTAGGACACCCGGTTGCCGCGCAAGCCTTGCAGTTGGTTTTCGCTCAAGGCGAGCATGTCGTGCTCGCCAATCTGCACCACCCCACCGGACAAACGACAGCCGCGCCGGGCGTAACCCAGCAATGCCAGGGCAATGGTAGTCTTGCCCGAGCCGGACTCGCCGATCAATGCCAGCACTTCGCCTTTTTCCAGGGAAAAGCTCACCCCTTTGACGATTTCTACCTCGCCGCGCTCGCCACAGGCGACCACGCGCAGGTCTTCGACACGAATCAATTCGGTCATGTTAATGGCCTCCCGTGCGTCGACTACGTCGGGACGATAAATAGTCGATCAGCAGATTCACACCGATGGTCAGCGTACCAATGGCCAACGCCGGAATGATGATCGCCAGCGCGCCCTGATTGAGGCCGCCGATGTTTTCCCGTACCAGCGAACCCAGGTCGGCGTCTGGCGGTTGCACGCCAAGGCCGAGAAAACTCATGCCGCTGAGCAACAGCACGATGTAGCCGAAACGCAGGCCCAGGTCGGTCAATACCGGGTTGAGCATATTCGGCAGGATTTCCATACACGCCACGTACAACCGCCGCTCTCCGCGCGTGCGGGCGACCTGCACGTATTCCAGCGCTTCGATGTTGACCGCCATGCTGCGTGCAACGCGGAACGAGCCCGGGATATAACTGATCACGGCGGTGCAAATCAGCAGGGTCACCGATGAGCCAAAGGCCGAAACCATGATCAGCGCGAGCATTTTGCTCGGGATCGAGATGAAGGCGTCCATGATGCGGCTGATGATTTCGTCCAACCACTTGGGCGAAACCACCGACAACAACGCACAACCGGTGCCGAAGGCACTCGCCAGTAACGCCGCCACCAGCGCCAGCCCGACGGTGAACCGTGCGCCGACCAGCACCCGGCTGAGCATGTCGCGGCCCAGGTAATCGGTGCCGAACGGATGCGCGAGGCTGAAGCCTTCGAAGATGTTATCGGACACCACCTCACCCACCGGGTGGGGGGCCAGCCACGGGCCTAACAACGCCACCAGCAACCAGGCGACGCATACCACGCCACCCACCAGCCCCAGCCATGACGGGCCACTGGACGCCTTGGCGAGTGCCAGGGCTGAGGAGACAGGCTTGGATTTCGCAATGAGGTTGTTCATTGGTTTCTCAGCCTCGGGTTGGACAGGATCGCGCACAGGTCGGCGAGCAGCACCAGACCCAGGTAGGCCGCGCAAAACAACATGGTGCAGGCCTGCACCAACGCCATGTCGCGGTTGGTCACGGCATCCACCATCAAACTGGCAATCCCGGGATAGTTGAAGATGGTTTCGACGATCACCACCCCGCCCAACAGGTACGACAGGCTCAGGGCGATTGCGTTGGCGATCGGCCCGATGGCGTTGGGCAAAGCATGGCGCAGCACGATGCGTATCGGGCTGACACCTTTAAGGCGCGCCATTTCCACGTAGGGGCTGTCGAGCTGATCGATCACCGCGGCGCGGGTCATGCGCGCCATTTGTGCGACGATCACGCAGCACAGCGTCATCACCGGCAAGGCATAGGTACGCATGAATTGCAGCGGTGAGCTGATGTCGCTGGCGTAAGAGAGTGCCGACAACCAACCGAGGTTGACCGCAAAAATCAGCACCGCCAGGGTCGCCACCAAAAACTCCGGCACCGCGACCATCGCCAGGGTGAGGAAGCTCAGGCAGCTGTCGATACGCCCACCCCGCCCCATCGCCGAGCCGATACCCAGTATCAGCGCCACCGGCACCGAGACCAGTGCCGTGGCGCCCGCCAACATCAGAGTGTTGGGCACCCGGCCCGCCATCAATTCACCCACCGGCATGGCGTTGGACACCGAAACGCCCATGTCGCCACTGAGCAAGCTCATCAACCAGTGCAGATAACGCAACACACCGGGCTGGTCCAACCCCAGTTTCAGGCGCAGCGCCGCCACCTGTTCCGGGGTGGCGAACTGGCCAAGGGATTGTTGCGCCGCGTCCCCCGGCAGTACCGCCGTGATCGCAAACACGACCATGGACACGATCAACAAGGTCACGACCCCGGCGCCGAAGCGCCGGCCGATCAACCACAGTGTCTTGCTATTCATCGCGCGGTCCTCCTCAAGCGTCCAGCCACACCTGCTCGGCAAACATGTAGCCCATGAAGCCGCCCAGCGGGTTGCTGTCGTAGCCCTTGATGCGCTGGTCGACGCCATCGATGTTGCTGATGAACACCGGTACGCCGATACCGCAGTGGTCATGCACCAGGGTCTGCATGTCGGCATACATTTTGGCGCGCTTGGCGTCATCGGTTTCGCCACGTGCGAGCATCAGCAACTGATCAAACTGGTCGTTCTGCCAGCCGGACTCGTTCCACGGCGCCTTGGACTGGAAGAACTGCGAGAACATCACGTCGGCATTCGGCCGTGGGTTGATGTTGCCGAAGCTCAACGGGTGCTTCATCCAGTGGTTGGACCAGTAGCCATCGCTCGGCAGGCGGTTCACGTCGAGCTTGAGGCCGGCCTGTTTGGCCGATTGCTGCAACAGCACGGCGATGTCCACCGAACCGGTCGCGGCCGGCGAGGCCATGACGGGCATGGTGATGCTTTCCATGCCGGCTTTTTTCAGCAGGAACTTGGCCTTTTCCGGGTCGTAGACCGTCTGTGGTAAGTCGGTATTGAAGTAGCGCGAACCCGGCGCAATCGGGTGGTCGTTGCCGACCACGGCAAAGCCACGGAACACCGCGGACTTGACCTGCTCACGGTCCAGCAGCAACTTCATGGCCTGGGTGAATTCCGGGCTTTTGCCGGGCAACTGGTCCTGGCGAATGATCAAGTCAGTGTAGTTGCCGGAAGGCGCATCCACGACCCGATGTTTGGCACTCGCGGCAATGCGGGTGGTGGAACGCGGGTTGACCTCGTTGATCATGTGCACGTCGCCCGACAGCAACGCGTTGACCCGCGATGGCTCGTCGGCGATGGCGATGAATTCGATTTCGTCGAGGTACGGCAGGCCGGGTTTCCAGTAGCTCTTGTTGCGCACCGCGATCGAACGCACGCCGGGCTTGAACTCGCCGACGGTAAACGGGCCGGTGCCGATGCCTTTACTGAAGTCGCTGGTGCCCTCGGGGACGATCAACAGGTGCGATACCGCCAGGATCGACGGCAGCTCGGCGTTGGGCGCGCTGAGGCGGATCTGCACTTCGTTGGGCCCGCTGGCCTTGATCTCGCTGAACTGCTCCATCAGCGGCATGACCTTGGAGCCGGTCAGCGGATCTTTGTGGCGGCTCAGGGAGAACACCACGTCGGCGGCGGTGAGGCTCTTGCCGTTGTGGAAGGCTACGTCCTTGCGCAGGGTGATGGTCCACAGGGTAGCGTCGGTGTTGTCGATGCGCTCGGCCAGTTCCAGTTGCGGCACCAGGTGCTTATCGAAGCGGGTCAGGCCGTTGTAGAACATGAAGTGGCGCACGTAGTCGGTGGACAGCGCGCCCTTGGCCGGGTCGAGGGTGTCGGCGGTGGAGCTGGACATGCCGGCCACGCGGATCTTGCCGCCCGGCTTGCCTTTGCCTGCCACCGCAGCCTCATCGGCGAACAGCTTGCCGGCGGCGCCGAACAGGCTGCCTGCCCCGGCCGCCGCAACACCGGCCACACCGAGCATCTGCAAGGCGTTGCGGCGCGACATGCCACGGTTGAGGCCTTCGAAAATCCGCAGGCTGTCTTGGCCGGAGATAAGGTCCGGGGTGTTCTTGTTGTCAGTCATAGCAAGGCTACCTGTCGATAATCGGAAGAATCGAGTGCTCACGGATGTCCGGAGCGTCCTGGAAACGCAAACGACGGTGACGCAACAACGGCAACTCAGTGCAAATAATCCTGGAAGCGGTAATAGGCGCCCACGAACGGCAGGAACCAGGGTTTGCCGAAATGCCCGGGGATCGCCGGCCATTCCAGTTCACGCCACGGGTTGGCCGCTGCATTGCCGGCCATGACCTCGGCCATCACCTGGCCCATGTGCACCGACATCTGCACGCCATGGCCGCTGTAGCCCATGGAGTGGAATACGCCGCCATGCTGGCCGGCGCGGGGCAGGCGGTCGGACGTCATGTCCACCAGGCCACCCCAGCAGTAGTCGATCTTCACGTGCGCCAACTGCGGGAACATGTTGAGCATCGCGGCTTGCAGCACCTTGCCGCTCTTGGCGTCGGAGACGCTGTCGGACATCGCGAACCGCGCACGCCCGCCAAACAGCAGGCGGTTGTCCGGGGTCAGGCGAAAATAGTTGCCGATCATGCGGCTGGTCACATAGGCGCGGTGCTTGGGCAGCAACTGGTCGATCAGGGTTTGCGGCAAGACTTCGGTGGCGATCACAAAACTGCCCACCGGCACGATGCGCCGGCGGTACCAGCCCAGGTCGCCATGCTGGCAGGCGCCGGTGGCCAGCAACACTTGCCCGGCGTGCAGCGAACCCTTGGCGGTGTTGACCTGGTAACCGCCGGCCTGGGCCTGCCAGTCCTTGACCTCGGTGTGCTCGTAGATCATCGCGCCCTGCCGCGCCGCCGCTTCGGCCAGTCCCACACCGAAGCGGCCGACGTGCATCTGCACGCCGTTGCGTTGCAGCAAGCCGCCATGGAACTGCGCCGAATTGACTTCAGCACGGGTCTGCACGGCGCTGAGCAGTTCGACATCGGCATCCACTTCCTTGCGGATCAGCTCACAGGTGCGGGCCAGGCCTTCATAGTGCAGCGGCTTGGCCGCCAACTTGAGCTTGCCGTTGCGCACCAGGTCGCAGGCGATCCCTTCTTGCTCCACCAGCGAAACCACCGTCTGCACCGCGCTTTCATAGGCCTGGTAATAAGCCCGCGCCTTGGCTGCACCGAGGCTGGCGTGCAGCCCGGCATAGTCCTGGGCCACCCCGGTGTTGCACTGCCCACCGTTGCGCCCCGAGGCTTCGCCGATCACGCGCCCGGCGTCCAGCACCACCACGCTGGCGCCCTTGAGCGCCAATGCGCGCGCCGCCGCCAGGCCGGTGAAGCCGCCACCGACCACAGCCACGTCAACCTGCCGGGGCAAGCCGCCCAGCTGGGCGCCGGTAAACGCCGGTGCGGTGTCGAGCCAATAGGATTCGCTGCCCATGTCTTGCCCCTTGTGTGCGTTACAGACCGACCAGTGCCGGCAACCCGCCGATATCGGTGATCTGCTGGTAGCCGTAGAACGCGTTGCCTGGCACTTCATGGCCCCGGGCAACAAACGCCTTGTGCTTGATCTTCATGTCATGGGCCGGCATCAGGTCATAACGGAAGCTGGAAGAAACATGCAAGATGTCTTCCGGGCCGCAGCCGAGGTTGTCGAGCATGAACTCGAAAGCGGCCAGGCGCGGCTTGTAGGCCTGCGCCTGTTCGGCGGTGAAGACCTTGTGGAACGGCGCGCCGAGCTTGTCGACGTTGGACATGATCTGACTGTCGCTGGCATTCGAGAAGATCACCAGGGGAATCTTGTCGGCAATCTTCGACAGGCCGGCCGGCACGTCGGCGTGAGGGCCCCAGGTTGGCACGGCGTCGTAATACAGCTGGCCTTCCTCGCGGTAGGCGATGCCCCAGCGCTTGCAGGTACGGGCCAGGGCGGTCTTGAGGATTTCGTCGTAAGGCATCCAGTCGCCCATGACCTGGTCGAGGCGGTAGGCGGAGAAGTCCTTGACGAACTGGTCCATCTCTTCGGGCTTGATGCGATCGGCGAAGAGCTCGCGGGTCATGGTGCCCATATGAAAGTTGGTCAGCGTACCGTAGCAGTCGAACGTAATGAATTTGGGACGAAGAAAGCTCATTGGGTGCGGTCCTGAAGTTCGTTGAGTGTGACAAGCGTTCACTGCCCTGGCGGCGCGTCGGCCTCGTTGCAGCACAGGTTCATTACACCACTGTGAAATCAGCATATGCCGTCTAAAACGACCTGTGCTCAATACAAACCACCGTTTTGGTGGCTGGGCGCAGCAGAGTTTGCGGTGTGTGCCAGGCTTGGGCAGGGCTAGTGTTTGTGCGCTTTTAAGGGGCTTTTGGGGGTGAAGACGCTTAAGGACGGGGGTGGAGGCGGCAGAAAGTGTGGCTGGGTGTGCTTAAGATCAAAAGCCAAGGCAGCAGCGTTATAGCCAACCAATTTCTGCGGCCACACTCGGTTAAAAATGTGCGAGGTGGCTTGCCCCCGATAAGGGAGTGTTAGCCATATATAGGCTGACTGATACTCTGCAATCGGGGGCAAGTCGAATCGTCGCACCGCCCCTCCCACATTTTCAATTGAGTTCAAACTTGAAATACCAGTCGGCATTTACTGCCGCCGCCCCACAACAATTAAGTACGACCTGTGGCCCCACAACCCACCGCCCGAGGAATCTACCGAATATCCCCGGCCCCCTTGCCAGCCCTTTAAGCAGGTGGGATACAGGCAGCCTCACCGCGCAAAAAAACCTGCTCTATGGAGGCTCGCCATGTCCGCCCTGCCACACCCTGCTTATATCTACCGGCCCATGACCGTGGCCGACCTCCCGGCTGCCCACGCCTTGTCCGTGCAACTCAAATGGCCTCACCGCCTGGACGACTGGGCCATGTTGCAACGGGTCAGCGACGGCTTTGTGGTAATGGACGGCGAGCGGCTGATCGGCAGCGCCTTCACCTGCCCCCAGGGCGACTACGCCACCATCGGCCTGGTGATCGTCAGCAATGATTACCAGGGCCAGGGCATCGGCCGCCGCTTGATGGAAAAGGCCCTCGCTGCCTGCGGTACACGCACGCCACTGCTGAATGCCACCCTCGCCGGTGCACCGCTGTATACCAGCCAGGGGTTTGTCGAGTTCGGCCGGGTACAACAACATCAGGGCCAGGTGCAGGTGCCTGCCCTGCCGGAGCTTGCCAGCGGTGAAACCTGCCGTGCGCTCACGGCCGATGATCACACCACCCTGCTCGCCCTCGCCAAAGCCGCCAGCGGCCTGGACCGCCGCGATGTACTGCGCGACTTGCAGGTGGAACATGCCGTCGGCATCGAGCGAGATGGCAAGTTACGCGGCTTCGCCCTGCTGCGGCCGTTCGGGCGCGGGCGCTGCATCGGCCCGGTGGTGGCGCAAAACAGCGAGCAGGCCAAGCACCTGATCACCAACTTGCTCGCCCAGGTGCCGGATGCCTTTGTACGCATCGACATCCCCGTCGCCTGCGGCCTCAGCGACTGGCTCGAACAGGCCGGCCTGAAGAACATCGACACCGTCGCGCAGATGGCCTTGGGCACCCCTCCCCAAGCCAGCCAAGGTGTCCACCCGTTTGCGTTGATCACCCAGGCGATCAGCTGACTTTCCTCCCGGAGCGCTTCCCATGTCATCTCCCAAAACACTGCTGTTGGCGCGTGCCGACGGCAGCCGCGTGGCCACGTCCTTCAACAATGCCGCCCTCAGCCCACTGGACCCGTTCGGCGCCAACCGCCACCTTGCCTGGCTGGGCGACGACGGCGTATCGGCAGGTGTGGTGCGCTTCACCGGCAACGCCGTGATCGAAGACTTCCCCCACAGTGAAACCCTGGTGGTACACGGCGGCCACGTGATGCTCAGCAGCGCAGGCCAAACACTCGAACTCGGTGTCGGTGCCAGCGCCGTGATCGGCCGTGGCACACGCCTCACCGTGCAGGCCAGTGCCGACAGCGAGTGGGCGTTCTGCGCCCTCGACCTGCCCGACGCCCCCGCCCGCCCGGGCCTGACCTTCCTCGCCCCCTACACCCTGCTGAACCCCTCGGCAGCGCCGGAGCCGGCGATCCTGATCGGCCCACCGCCGCAGTGCCGTGCACTCAACCTGTTCGATGACCCGAGCACCGAGTTGCGTATCGGCATCTGGGACTCGACCCCCTACGCTCGCCACGGCCGCCCGCACAAACTGCATGAATTGATGCACCTGCTGGAGGGCAGCGTCACCTTACAAGACGACGCCGGGCACGCCATCACGGTCAACCCTGGCGACAGCGTTTTTGTACCCAAAGGCGCCCCTTGCGCCTGGACCAGCACGGTGTATGTGCGCAAGGTCTACGCGGTGAAATAACGCGCCGATCAGGCTTTCAGCGCCTCCTCCAGAAACGCCACCAACGCCTGTACGCGCGGGCTACGCAGCTTGCGCGACGGCACCAGCAGGTTGACAGGGGCGCTGTCGAAGCTCCAGTCGGCCAACACCCGTACCAGGTTGCCGCTGGCGATGGCGTCACTCACATCCCACTGTGAACGCAATACCAACCCCAGCCCCTGCTCGGCCCAGCGCCGGGCGACGCTGCCGTCGTTGCTCAACAGCGCCGGCTCGATGCGCAGCGTCTTGCGGCCCTGCCCCTTGCGCAGGTGCCAGAGCGTCACATCCTCATCGTTTTCACGGATGCAAATGCAGCGATGCGCCGTCAGTTCATCCGGCGACGCGGGTATGCCGTGCGCGTGCAGATAGGCCGGGCTGGCACATAACCAGCGCTCGTTTGGCGTGAGTTGCCGCGCGATCCACAGGCTGTCATTGAGATGCCCGATGTGAATCACCGCGTCGCTGTCATGCCGATCCGGCCACGGCGTTTCGCGCAGATCCAAGTGCAGGCAAAGCTGTGGATGCAGGCGGATAAACCGCGCCAGCAGCGGCGCCAGGCGCTGGCGTCCGTAGCCAAACGGCGCCGCCAGCCGCAAGGTGCCCACCAGCCGCTCGTCCTTTTGCCTGAAAGATTCCGGCAGCGCCTCCAGTTGCTCCAGCAGCACTGCGCTTTCCCGCGAGAACCGCTCACCATCGGCGGTCAGGCTCAGGCGCCGGGCATCGCGATTGGCCAGGGTCAGCCCCAGCAGCGCCTCCAGCTTACGCAAACGCATGGAAAGCGCCGGCGGCGACACGTTCAGCGCCCGGGCGGCCGCGCTCAGGGACTCCGAGCGTGCAAGGGTGACGGCCAGGCGCAGGTCTTCGATGGAGATCATTCAATTTTACTTAATGATTGATGAGCATTGATTGAACCACACCTTAATGACGGCTGAGTAGAGTGGCGCCTGTACCCAGCCACTCGAGTCCCGTCATGCCCACCCCGACTGCCTCCCTCGACACGCCCGTTGCGCTCATCGATATCCCGCGCATGCAGCACAATATCCTGCGCATGCAGCAGCGCATGAACAGCCTCGGTGTGCGTTTGCGCCCGCACATCAAGACCAGCAAGTGCTTGCCCGTGGTGAACGCGCAGATCGCCGCCGGGGCCAGCGGCGTGACGGTGTCCACCCTCAAGGAAGCCGAGCATTGCTTCACCCACGGCATCAGCGACGTGTTCTACGCCGTCGCCATCGCCCCGGGCAAACTGCCCCAGGCCCTGGCCTTGCGCCGCAAGGGCTGCAACCTCAGCCTGCTCATCGACAGCGTGCAAGGTGCCCAAGCCATCGTCGCGTTTGCACAGCAACACGATGAACGCTTCGACGTATGGATTGAAATCGACTGCGATGGCCATCGCTCGGGCCTGGCCCCCGAAGACGCGGCGCTGATCGACGTCGCGCGCGTGCTCAGCGAGGGCGGGATGCGCCTGCGCGGGGTGATGACCCACGCCGGCTCCAGTTATGAACTGGACACCCCCCAAGCCTTGCAAGTGCTGGCCGAACAGGAGCGCGCGCTGTGCGTACGCGCAGCAGAACGCATCCGTGCCACCGGCCTGGCGTGCCCCGAGGTCAGCATCGGCTCAACCCCCACGGCGCTCTCGGCACTCAACCTGGAGGGCGTCACCGAAGTACGCGCAGGGGTCTATGTGTTCTTCGACCTGGTCATGCACAACATCGGCGTGTGCCAGGCGCACGAGCTGGCGCTGAGCGTGCTGACCAGCGTGATCGGCCATCAGCAGGATAAGGGCTGGATCATCACGGATGCCGGCTGGATGGCCATGAGCCGCGACCGTGGCACCCAGCGTCAGCAGCAGGACTTTGGTTATGGCCAAGTGTGCACAGAAGCCGGCGACTGGATCGACGGTGCGCAGGTCACGGGCGCCAATCAGGAGCACGGCATCATCACCTTGGGCAGCGCCAACCGTGACGACCTTGCCACGCGCTTCCCCATCGGCAGCCGCCTGCGCATCCTGCCCAACCATGCCTGCGCCACTGGCGCGCAGTTCCCGGACTATCACGCCCTCGACGCCGACGGCGCGGTGCACACATGGAGTCGCCTGCATGGCTGGTAAGCTCGAGGTTATTCATACCGCCCAGGCGGCAGCGCCTGGCGGGCATTACTCCCAGGCGATCGCCCACGCTGGCGTGGTGTATGTGTCCGGGCAACTGCCGGTACGCGCCAATGGCGAACACAGCGCCGATCAACCGTTTGAGGTGCAGGCGGCGATTGCCCTCGACAACCTGGTGGCGATCCTCAAGCAAGCAGGCCTGAGCCCCCATGACCTGCTCAGCGTGACGGTCTACGTGGTGGGCATAGACCATTGGCCGGCGTTTGACCGGCTGTATGCAACCTGCCTGGGCGACCACCGACCGGCCCGCGCCGTGGTATCGGTGCCGGTCTTGCACCATGGTTACCTGATCGAAATCGCAGCCGTGGCGCGCGGCGCACAGGAGCAACCGGCATGACCGCGCAAAAAAGCGCTGTGCTGATTATTGGCGGCGGCATCATGGGTGCGTCGTCGGCGTTTTTCCTGGCCCGGCGAGGCCATTCGGTGACGCTGCTGGAGCGCGACCAGATCGGTCAGTACGCCAGCGGCGTGAATTTCGGCAACGTCCGCCGCCAGGGCCGCTACCTGGGCCAGCTGGAGTTGGCCAACCGTTCGTGGGCGCTGTGGAAGCGCCTGCCGGAGCTGATCGACGACGACCTCGAATTCATTCCCAGCGGGCATATGCGCGTGTGTTACCGCGAGGATGAAATCGCCGAGCTGGAGGCCTACGCCGCCGCGCCGGAAGCGGCGCAACTGGACTTGAAAATCTATCGCGGCGCCGAACTGCACCGGCGTTTCGGCTTTCTCGGGCCCGACGTCAAGGGCGGCTCCTACGCGCCCCACGACGGCCACGCCAACCCACGCCTGGCGGCACCGGCGTTTGCCCGCGCGGCCAGGCGCCTGGGCGCACGCATTGAGGAGCGCACCGAAGTGGCCGACGTGCAAAAGGTCAA
This sequence comes from Pseudomonas sp. AC463, assembly GCF_979253585.1. NCBI lineage: Bacteria > Pseudomonadati > Pseudomonadota > Gammaproteobacteria > Pseudomonadales > Pseudomonadaceae > Pseudomonas > Pseudomonas sp. AC463. The sequence continues at coordinate 73,056 of NZ_CEEDDZ010000004.1, forward strand.
TGGCCTGTTTCACGTCACCACCACCGACGGGCAGCTGTTCGCCGCCGAGCAACTGCTGATTACAGCCGGTGCGTGGGCGGCCAGGTTGTCCGAACGCTTTGGCGAGCCGGTGCCGCTGGAACCCAACGGCCCGCAGATGTCAGTCACCGAACCGGTGCCCTACGCCTTGCCCACCGTGATCGGCGTGTTCACCAAAATCAAGGAAGAGGTGATCTACTTCCGCCAGATTCCACGCGGCAACATCATCATCGGTGGCGGCAACCGCTGCACGCCGGACATGCTCAACCGACGCGCGTTTTTCAAGCCCGAAAGCCTGCTCAACCAGATGCGCCAGATGAAACGGCTGCTGCCCGGTGCCGAGAAGCTCAACATCATCCGCGTGTGGAGCGGCATCGAAAGCTACACCCCCGACTCCCTGCCGGTGATGGGCCCAAGCGTTGCCGTGGACGGGCTGTTTTATGCCTTCGGCTTCTGCGGCCATGGCTTCCAGCTCGGTCCTGGCGTGGGCGATGTGATGGCCGAATTGATCAGCACCGGCAGCACCAGCACCTTGATCAGCCCGTTCGATATCCGGCGTTTCACCCAACCGTCAATGGTGCCCGCAAACACTCTCACGACAGGAAAACTGATATGAGCCACGCCTACGCTTATCGCACCGCCATCGCTGCCGACATGCCCGCCGCCCATGCGCTTTCCGTGCACTTGAAGTGGCCGCACCGCGAGGAGGATTGGGCGATGGTGCAGCGCACGTCCCAGGGTTTCGTCGCCGAACAGGACGGTGCGCTGGTGGGCGTGGCGTTCGCCTGCCATCAGGGTGCCTATTCCTCGATCGGTCTGGTGATTGTGAGCGATGAACACCAGGGCAAAGGGATCGGCCGCCAACTGATGAACCTGTGCCTGGACGCGGTGGCCCCGCGCACGGCGATCCTCAATGCCACCGAGTCGGGCGCGCCGTTGTATGCCAGCATGGGCTTCGTCGACTTTGCCCGCATCCAGCAGCATCAAGGCGTACCGCAGACGCCAGCGCCGCTGCCTTTGGTCGAGCATTCGCAGTGTCGGGTGCTGAGCCTGGCCGAATACCCGCAGGTGATTGCGCTGGCCAACGCGGGCAGTGGCCTGGACCGCACGGTGGTGCTCAACGACCTGCTGCCGACGGCAGAGCATGTGGTGGGCATCGAGGTAGACGGGCAACTCACTGGGTGCGCCCTGCTCCGCCGCTTTGGTCGTGGCCACATCATTGGCCCGGTGGTTGCGCAACACCAGGAACAGGCCCGACAGCTGATCACCCACCTGCTGCGGTTGATCCCGGGGGCCTTCGTACGTTTCGACATTCCAACCGCGTGCGGGTTGGCTGACTGGCTGGAGAGCCTGGGGCTGCCCTGCGTGGATAAAGCCCCACGCATGGTACTGGGCGTACCCCCGCAATCAAGTGGCGGCATCACCCAGTTTACGCTGGTAACACAAGCCATCGGTTAGGTCGCGAAGCCTGGGTGCCGGATTCAGCAGATTATCCCTTGCAGCGTTGAATAACGGCATCTTCGCGCGCGAGGCTTTTGCTAGCTTATCAAGACACAGGGCCGTGCTCTTCGCGGCGCCGATTACCGCTCCAGGGAGCCCGTTGGATGACCACACACGCCTCGAACAGCTACAGCATCGACCCGCATACGGCTCGGCAGTTTTACCTCGACGGAGGCTGGGTTTCGCCGACGGTTGCGGGGAGCTTGCCGGTGGTCAACCCGGCCACTGAACAGGTGGTCGCCGAGGTGGCACGCGGCTCTGCGGCGGACGTTGATCGCGCCGTCGCGGCAGCACGTGCAGCGTTTGCGGGTTGGTCTGCGACATCGCCCGAATCGCGCGCACGGCTGCTGGGCAACCTCTACGAGCTGATCCTTGAGCGCAAAGAGCAGCTGGCGCAGGCGATCTCACTGGAAATGGGCGCTGCCATCAGTTTTGCGCGAGCGATGCAGGTGCCGCTGGCGGCCGAACATGTGCGGGTCGCATGTGACCTGCTGTCCAGCTATCGCTTCCAGACGGTGGAAGGCGGCACCGCGATTGAACGCGAGCCCATCGGTGTGTGCGGGCTGATCACGCCGTGGAACTGGCCGCTGTATCAAATCACCGCGAAGGTCGCCCCGGCCATCGCCGCCGGCTGCACCGTGGTGTTGAAGCCCAGCGAACTGTCGCCGCTCAGCGCCCTGCTGTTTGCACAACTGGTGCATGACGCCGGCCTGCCACCCGGCGTATTCAACCTGGTGAACGGCAGCGGTGCCGAGGTCGGCGCAGCCATGGCGGCGCATGCGGATATCGATATGATCTCCATCACCGGCTCCAACCGCGCCGGCGCCCTGGTGGCACAGGCGGCAGCGCCTACGGTGAAACGAGTCACTCAGGAACTGGGCGGCAAGTCGCCGAACGTGCTGCTGCCCGACGCCGACTTCGCCAAAGCGGTGCCGCTGGGAGTGATGTCGGCGTTTCGCAACGTCGGCCAATCGTGCAGCGCGCCGACCCGCATGATCGTGCCGAGAAACCGCCTGGCCGAAGTCGAAGCGCTGGCAGCAGAAACCGCCAATGCCCTGGTCGTCGGTGACCCACAATCGGAAGCGACGCAACTGGGCCCGATTGCCAACGAAGCGCAGTTCCACCGCGTGCAAAGCATGATCCAGGCAGGCCTCGACGAAGGCGCCAGACTGGTGTGCGGTGGGCCGGGACGGGTGGCGGGTTTCGACCAGGGTTTTTATACCCGCCCCACGGTTTTCTCCGACGTGAACAGCAACATGCGCATTGCCCAGGAGGAAATATTCGGCCCGGTGCTGTGCCTCATTGCGTATGACTCAATCGATGAAGCCGTTGCCATTGCCAACGACACGGTCTACGGGCTGGGCGCCCATGTTCAGGCCCAGGACCTGACACTGGCCCGTGCCGTGGCATCGCGCATCCGCGCCGGGCAGGTGCACCTGAACTACCCCGCCTGGAACCCGATGGCGCCCTTTGGCGGCTATAAACGCTCCGGCAATGGCCGCGAGTACGGGGTGATGGGCTTTGAGGAGTACCTGGAAACCAAGGCGATTGTCGGGTTTGGTGAGTGATTCAAGGGGCTGACAAACACCTATGTGGCGAGCGAAATAATCAGATAAATGCATCCCTAAACATCCACGCAATCCAAATGTGGGAGCGCCTGTGCGACGATTCGACTTGCTCCCGATACCGGACTGTCAGTCAGCACATGCATAACTGACCCACCGCTATCGGGGGCAAGTCCCCTCCCACATTTTTTTCAACCGCGCTCAGGCGGCGCGTGCAGCGGTGTGGCGGTTTACTGGCACCGGTAAACCGAGATGCCCGCGCAAGGTGCTATGGCTGTACTCACTACGAAACAACCCCCGCTCCCTCAACAACGGCAACACCTGATCAGTAAACCGCGCAAAGTCCTCCGGCGCGCCCACATGGATATTGAACCCATCCACCGCTCCCTCGACAAACCAGCGTTCAATCTCGTCCGCCACGGTCTTGGGCGAGCCGACAAAACTGGAGAACGGCTTGGCAAACCGCAACGCCGCCTGGCGCAGGGTCAGGCCCTGGTCACGCGCCACCTGCTTGATGTTTTCGGCATGCCCGCGATAGCCATTGCTGCCCAGGTCGCCCAGCTCCGGGAAGGGTTCGTCCAGCGGATACTGGCTGAAGTCGTGGTAGTTGAACGGGCGCCCGAGTTGCACCAGGGCTTTGTCCAGGTCCAGCTCGCCATTGCGCTCGCGGTCGAGGGCCTGGGCCTGTTCGTCGGTGTCAGCAATGATCGGCGAAATGCCCGGCAGGATGGTCACGTGGTCGGGGTTGCGCCCGGCGGCGGCGGTGCGTTGCTTGATGTCGCTGTAGTAGGCCTGGGCGTCCTCGAAATTGCCCACGCCGGCAAAAATTCCCTCGGCGTAATTGGCCGCCAGGCTGCGCCCGGATTCGGAAATGCCGGCCTGGAAAATCACCGGCTGGCCCTGGGCCGAACGCGCGATGTTCAAGGGCCCGGTCACCGAGAAAAACTCGCCGTGGTGGTCGAGACGATGCTGGCGTTGCGGGTCGAGGAACACCTTGCTCGCCTTGTCGCGCACAAAGGCGTCGTCCTCGTAGGAATCCCACAGCCCTTGCACCACGTCGAGGTGCTCGGCGGCGCGGCGGTAGCGCTCGGTATGGTCGATGTGTTGCTCAAGGCCGAAGTTGCCCGCCGCGCCTTCCAGGCCGGTGGTCACCACGTTCCAGCCGGCGCGACCGCCGCTGATATGGTCGAGGGAGGCGAACTGGCGTGCGACGTTGAAGGGCTCGGTATAGGAGGTGGTCAGCGTCGCCACCAGGCCGATTTTCGAGGTAGCCCCGGCGAGGGCCGACAGCAGGGTCAGAGGCTCCAGGCGATTGAGAAAGTGCGGCGCTGAGTCCGGAGTTATGTAGGGGCTGTCGACGATGAACACCAGGTCGAACTTGGCCGCCTCGGCCTGCTGGGCCTGGGCGCGGTACCAGTCGATATCCACGCTGGCGTCGCCCGGGATTTGCGGGTGCAGCCATTCGTTTTGCGCAGTGCCGACGCCGGTGAGGATGGCGCCGAATTTGAGTTGGCGGGGAGCTGTGGACATGAGGATCTCTCCTTAATGAACATGAAGATCAAACTGTGGGAGGGGCGGTTCGGGCGGCGATGGCTTCGACTTCTACCAAGGCACCTGGCAAAGGCAGGGCGACCACTTGCAGTGCGGTGCGCGCCGGTTTGTTCGGCTGCTCGGGCGTGCCAAAAAACTGCGTATAACCGCGCTGCAACCCGGCGAAATCCAGCTTGCCCTCCGTCTCTTCGGCGCCGACCAGAAACACGCGCAACTGCACGATATCGCCGAGGTCGAGGTCTTGCTGGCGCAGGATCTGGCGGAGTTTGTTGAACACCGAAACCGTCTGCACTTCGGTATCACCGAAAACCCCTGGCACGCTCGGGTCTGCCAGGTCCGGCAAGGTCCCGCTGACGAAAATCAGACTGGCCGACGCCGGCACTGTCACGGTTTGCGAAATCGGAAAATCGCCGACGCTGGTGCGTTGAATGCTGTCGCTCATGATCAATCTCCTTAAGACGCGGCCACGGCCGCAAGATAGCTTTGCTGGGTAACGCGCTCAGCCAATTGCGCCACCACATGCCGCGCCGAGTTGGCTGCCGATTCCTGCCAGATGCCCACACCGCTTTGCACCAGGCCATCGCCGGCGAAGTACACGCGACCGTGGCCGGCTTCGAGCAGGCTGCTGGCGTCGGCCGGGAAATGTTCGCGTTGCAACCACGGGCCCTCGCTGTAGGGGATCTGTTCCCAGGCCACGGCCAGCGGGTTGCGCAGGTGTTTGGAGTAACCCGGATGCAACAGCTCCACAGCCTCTTTGGACGTGGCGTATTGCTCGGCAAAAGGTTTGGCGCCAAACCGGTCGGCGCCCTCCCCGGTCACGTAGCCCGCCACCAGCAGGCCCTCGCGGGTGTTGAGGTCGTTGCTCGGGTACCAGAGCAGGCGCGCCGGGTGCTCTATCCAGGACAGGCCGCCATAGGTGCGGTAATCGGTTTCCCAGAAGCGCGGAGACTGCCACGCCACCTTGGTTGCCTGGTCGCTGCGGGTGCTGCGCAAGGCCGCTTTGATTGGGTCGCTGAAATCGGTGTCGAGCTTGGCCAGCAAGGGCAGCGGCAAGGTCGAAACCAGGTAGTCGGCGCGCACCACCTGCTCGCGGCCGCTGCGTTGGTCGTGATAGGTCACCGCCACGCCGTCTTCCAATTGGCGAATCTGCCGCACTTGGGCACCCAGTTGCACGTGGTCACGCACGCGCTGGTAGAAGGCGTCGGTGATGCGGTCCATGCCGCCGACCGGCTGGAACATGGTCGCCGAGAATTCCGGGAATTCGGTGTGCAGCAACGCGCCCCACAGCTCCGGATGCAGCAATTGGTCCAGCGCCATCGGACTGCGCGCGGCAGGCAAGGCGCCCGGGTGCGCGGCGGATTCCAGGTGCCCGGAGCGAATCGTGCCTTCAAAGGCCAGCTCCTGGGACAGGTCGCCGTACACCTGCAAAAACGCCAGCAAGCGCGTGCGCTCCTCAGCACTCAACACATCGTCGAGGGCATCGCGTTGCACGGCTTTGGCCAGCAACCCGGACAAATGCCCGCGCGCATCGTTGATCGCCTGGCCGACGCTGAACGCCGGCAGGTTCACATCCGGGCGCACCTGGGCGCCATGGCTGCTGTTGACCAGCACTTCCAGGGGCACCCCAAGCTCACTGCAATAGTCGAGAATCGTGCGGTGCTGGCTGGGAATCCGCGCTGGGCCGGCGTTGAAATACAGGCCCGGGTCGAAGGCCACGGTTTGCGAGCGGCCGTCCTTGTAGTCCACGCGGTCGCCGTTGCGCAGGGTCCAGGTGCGGCCGCCCACGCGCTCGCGGGCTTCCAGTACTTGCACGCTGAAGCCGGCGCGGGTCAGTTCCAGGGCGGTGACCAGCCCGGCGATCCCGGCGCCGAGCACCAGCACGCGGGTGCCCTGCCCCAGGCCATCCTTGAGTTTGAGCGGTTGCGGGCGTCGGTGTGACGACGGCCCCAACCCCAATACCGCCAGCGCGTCCTTCACCGCTTTTTCGCCGCCCACCGCAGCGATGCTGGACAGCGCTTCACGTCGTGTCAGTGCCATGTGAAGTACTCCTTAATCCGGCAGGCCCGGTGGGTTGATCAGCGACTTGTCGACGCGCTCCACGTCCAGGCCCCAGCGTTGCAGCACCTGCTCGTATTGACCGCCGGCAATCGCGCCTTCCAGAGCGGTGTGGATCGGCTTGACCAGGCCGTTGTCCTTGCGCGTGGTCACGGCGATATCCGCCTGCAACGGCCAGCCGCCGTTGACGGTGCCGACACGCTTGATGCCGCCGGTGATCGCGGCGGAATAGGCGTACACCGAGTTGGGCCCGAACAGCGCATCGCTGCGCCCCGACTGCACCGCCAGTTGCGCGGCGGCCTGGTCGTCGAAGTACTGCAACAGTGCCGGTTTGAGGCCGGCCTTTTCATTCGCCTCGTTCCAGGCCAGCAGGACTTTTTCCTGGTTGGTGCCGGAGCCGACAATGATCTTCAGCCCGGCGATGTCGGGTGCCTGTTTGAGCTCGGTAATCTTGCTGGTGCTCTTGACGTAAAAGCCGAGCACATCCTGGCGATAAGTGGCGAAGTCAAAGCGCTTCTTGCGCGCCTCGGTCACGGTGACGTTGCTGATCACCGCGTCGTACTTGCCCGAGCTGACGCCCAGGGGCCAATCCTCCCAGCTGGTCTGCACCACGTTGAGCTGCAGGCCGAGGCTGTCGGCCACCAGCTGCGCGGTGTCGGCTTCGCTGCCGATGGTGGTCTTGTCGTCATTGGCCAGCAGCGCCAGCGGCGGCCCGGCCACGCCGGACACGGCCACGGTGAACTTGCCCGGCTGGGCGAACTTGAAGCCCGGCGGGATCTGCGCGATGGCCGCCTCGTTGCGCGGCACATGGATGCGCACGCGGTCGGGGCTGAGGTCGACCTGTTGCACGGCGAACGCCTGTTGCGCGGTGCTGACGGCAAGTGCCAGCAGGGCGATGCGAGCGGTAGAGATAAACATGGGCAGTCACTCCGTTAACTAAAGCACCTTGCCGAGAAAGGCCACGGTGCGGGGATGTCGGGGTTGGCGGAAAATCTGTTCGGGCGGGCCCTCTTCGATCAGTTGGCCGTCGCAGAGGAACACCACGTGGTCGGCGACCTCGCGGGCAAAACCGATCTCGTGGGTGACGATCACCAAGGTCACACCCAGCTGGGTCAGGCCCTTGATCACGTCGAGGACTTCGCCCACCAGCTCCGGGTCGAGGGCCGAGGTAGGCTCATCGAACAGCAACACTTTCGGGTCCAGCGCCAGGGCGCGGGCGATGGCGACGCGTTGCTGCTGGCCGCCGGAGAGCTGGCGCGGGTAGGCGTCGACTTTGTCTGCCAGGCCGACCTTGGCCAGCAGCTCGCCGGCCTTGGCTTGGGCCTCGGCCTTGCTCCAGCGCTTGTGCGCCAGCGGCGCTTCGGCGACGTTTTCCCAGGCGGTGAGATGCGGGAACAGGTTGAAGTTCTGGAACACGAAACCCACGTCGATACGGCGCTTGAGAATCTCGCGTTCCTTGAGTTCGTACAGCAGGTCACCCTTGCGTCGATAGCCGACGTATTCACCGTCGATGGTGATGTGGCCGCTGTCGATTTTTTCCAGGTGATTGATGGTGCGCAGCAAGGTGGATTTGCCCGAGCCGGACGGCCCGAGAATCACCGTAACCTTGCCCGGGTCGATGGTCAGGTCGATGTCTTTGAGCACCTGCTGGTTGCCAAAGCGCTTGCCCACGCCCTGGATTTGAATGCGCCCGGCGCGTGCTTCACCCATGGGTTTTCTCCTTGAGCCAGCCGCGCAGACGTTGCAACGGTGTGGGTGGCAGCACCCGCGCCGTGCCCCGCGCAAAATAGCGCTCGACGTAGTACTGCGCGCTGGTCAGCACCGTGGTGATGATCAGGTACCACACGGTGGCCACGATCAGCAGCGGGATCACCGCCTGGGTGCGGTTGTAGATGACCTGCACGGTGTAGAACAGCTCCGGCAGCGCCAGCACGTAGACGATTGAGGTGCCCTTGACCAGGCCGATGATCTCGTTGAACCCCGACGGCAGGATCGAGCGCAGCGCCTGGGGCAGGATGATCCGGAAGATGCGGCGCGAGGCCGGCAAACCGAGGGCCGCCGCCGCTTCGTGCTGGCCGGCGTCCACGCCGATCAGGCCGCCGCGAATGATCTCTGCCGCGTAGGCTGCCTGCATGAGGCTCAAGCCCAGCACGGCCACGGTGAATTGGCTGAGCACATCCACCGTCGACCACTCGGCGAACACCAGGCTGGTGAACGGCACACCGACCACGATGTGGTCGTACAGGTAGGCGAAGTTGTAGAGGATGATCAGCACCAGCAGCGCCGGCATCGAGCGGAAAAACCAGATATAACCCCAGGCCAGGGCCGCCAGCAGCGGCGAGCCCGACAGCCGCGCTAACGCCAGCGCGGTGCCGAGGATGATGCTGAACACCGTACTCAGCAGGGTCAGCAACAACGTCTGGCCAAGGCCGCACAGCACCGACGGCGAGAAGAACCACTGGCCGAACACGCCCCATTCCCAACGCGGGTTGGTGGCCAGGGAGTGCACGATGGTCAGCAGCACCAGCGCGGCGAAGATCGACCCGGCCCAGCGCCAGGGGTGCCGGGCGGGCACCACTTGCAGGGCCGTGATCGGTGTGGAGACACGGGCCTGGCGAACCGCGCTGGGCGGGTCGATCAGGTCATAGGATTTGGCGACGATGGGCATGTTTTAGTCCTCTTAAAAGGCGTAAGTCAGCCGGGTGTAGTAGTACCCGCCGGTAAAACCGTAGGGCGAATAGGTGCCGTAGCTGCTGACCATGGTGCTGCTGGGCACGCCTTGTTTTTTCGGGTAGACGTCGAACAGGTTCTTGGCGCCGATGGCCACGTTGAGGTCTTTGGTGAGGTTGTAGCCAAGGTCGAGGTCGGTGATCCATTTGGCGCTGTAGACCCGGTCGAGGCTGCGGTCGTCGGAGACGTTGACCTCTTTGTAGGAGCCGTAGCGGGTCAGGGCCAGGTTGAGATTGAAGCGATCAATGCTCCAGTCGCCACCGAGGATCAGCTTGGTGCTGGGCTGCACGCCGGTGATCAGGTTGCGCGCCTGGCGGTCCATCAGGTCGTAGGCGGTGCCAAGGATCGTGGTGGATTCCTTGTAGTTGAGGATTTTGGTCTGGTTCCAGTTGAACGCCGCCGTCCACTTCAGCGCGCCATATTGGCCCAGGTCCTGGTTGTAGTTGCCGACCAAGTCGAGGCCCTTGGTGCGGGTGTCGGCACCGTTGATGAAGTACTGCCCGCCGGAGGTGGAAGTGATGCCATTGCCTTGCAGCACCTGGGTGATTTCCGGGCCGAGCAAGGTGCCGGTCAGGGTGATGCGGTCACGCAGGTTGATCACGTAGGCGTCGGCGGTGAAGTTCAGGCGATCAGTAGGCGTGAGGGTGAAACCGAGGCTGAAGTTGGTCGAGCGCTCGGGCTTGAGTTCCTGGGCGCCGAGGGCTTGGGCGGCGCCCGACCCCACCGGCAGCACGCCGTAGTTGATCGACTGATACACCCCATTCACCACGCCATAAGTGGTCGAGCGCGCACTGAACAGGCTGTTGGCCAGGGACGGCGCACGGAAGCCATTGCTGACGGTGGCGCGCACGGCGAATTGCGGGTTGAAGTCGTAGCGAGTGGTCAGCTTGCCGCTGCGGGTAGCGCCCACGCCCTCGTTGTAATGCTCGTAGCGAAACGCGGTGCCCACGTACCAGTCGGGCACCGGGTTGAACCCGACGTCCACGTAACTGGCCAGGCTGTTGCGCGAGGCGCTGCTTTCTTCATCCGGCGAAATGCCGTTGGTGACCTGCGCGCCGCTGGATGCGCAGTTGCCCGGCGCCACGCAGTAGCCGCCGTTGGCATAGGACTCATAGTCACCGGCCTGCACCTCATAGGTGTCGCGCCGATGCTCGAAGCCGTAGCTGAGGTCTAACGGCTTTTGCAGGCCGATGTCGAAGCCGCGCTTGAAGTCGAGGTTGGTGGTCAGCTCGGTGGAAATCCACGTGCCGGAAGTGAAGTGATTCGGCGTGGCCTCGCCCAGCGACGGGTTCTGGTTATGGGTGGTGCCTTGCTCCGCGTCGTTGCGCCCGTAGGTGGTGGACAAGTCCCAGTCCCACTCGCCGAGCGTGCCTTTGCCGCCGAACGCGGCCTGGAAATCGTCCTCGTCGATAAACCAGGTCGGCGTATAGCCACCGGGGTAACCGTTGGGCCCGGTGGTGATGGTGTTGGTGATGGTCGGCAGGCGGAAATTCTGGCCCTGCTCGGCCTTGCGCCGCGAATAGGTGGTGAAGGAATACAGGCTGAAACTGTCGTCGATCGGCAGCTCGGCGTTGTAGCCCAGGGTCAGCAGGTTGGTCTTGGGCGTGCCGTAGCCGCCGTAGGTGGAGCGCCCGGCCTGCTCGTAGGCCTGGGCGTAGGTGTAGCCGTTGGCGCTGGCCTTGTTGTCATCGTTCTGGCTACGCGCATCCAGCGCCAACTGCACGATGCCGCCGTTGCCGATTTCGAAGCCCTTGTTGAGGCTTTGCTGCACAGTCTGTTTCTTGCCGTCATAGCCGATGCCGGCGTTGGTTACCGAGGTGCCGCTGGTGTCGGCCTTGAGGATCACGTTGATCACCCCGGCGATGGCATCCGAGCCGTACTGGGCCGCGGCGCCATCGCGCAGGACTTCCACATGGTCGATGGCGCTGATGGGGATCAAATCGAGGTCGGCCGGCGCGGCGCCGGTGTTGATGCCGTTGATGTTCAAGGTCGCGGCGGTGTGACGGCGCTTGCCATTGACCAGCACCAGCACTTCGGCGGCGCTCATGCCGCGCAGGTTGGGGGCGCGGGCGATGCCGCTGGCGTCCCAACCGGTTTTTTCCGGCAGGGTCAGCGACGGGATCACCGCGCTCAGGGCTTCCATCAAACCGGGCTTGCCGGTGCTTTGCAGTTGCTTGGCGCTGACCACATCGATCGGCACCGGGCTGCTGGTGACGGTGCGCTGCTCGGCGCCACGGTTGCCGGTGACCACCACGGTGGACAGGGTGCTGTCGTCCTGGGCCTGGGCGGCGTTGGCCAGCAGGGCCAGGGTTAGTGCGGCGATGGGTTTCAAGACGTGTTTCATAGGCGTTCCCAGCTTTTCCAAATCGCGAAGTCGGGCAGGCACGCGGTCGTGCGCGGTGCTCCGGGGGGGTTAGTGGGTGTTGCGGCGATTTGGAGCTAGGTGTGGCGCGGGGTTTGAATTGGCAACATACGTTGAACTCCCTTCCAACGATTCTGCTGCGGGGTTGGCAGCGCAGAATCCGAATCTAGATTGGTACCATCCGAGGTCAGGGGTAGGCTGTTGCGATCAAACATAACGGAATGGGTTTGGGAAATATAATGCTATTTGGGCATAAGCTAATATTCCTGAATTTCATTATTTATTTGAGTTGTTATTCATATGTTTGATTTTTTATGGGTGCATATCCGTTACCTAAACAACGGATATGTACACCAAAAGACCACTATCGGGAGCAAGCCCCCTCCCACATTTTTAACCACGCTCCTTCAGTTAGCCGGCTTCAACAGCTGCATCTGCTGGCGATAATCATCCGTCACCTGCCGCGCCTGGCTGCTACTGGTAATCACCCTCGGCGTAATAAGCACAATCAACTCGGTCCGGTCCTTGGACTTACTGGTATTCCCAAACAGCCACCGCAACCCCGGAATCTTCCCCAGATACGGCACCGCACTCACCGACTCCGCGTTGTCCTGCTTGATCAACCCCCCCAGCAACACCGTCTGCCCACTCTGCACCGCCACCTGCGTCGACACCGAGCGCGTAGAAATACGCGGATTATTCTGTGTGTCATTACTCGACGACGCCTGATCCTGCGCATCACTGACCTGTTGCTGAATATCCATATACACCAACCCACCCGGATTGATCCGCGGCACCACATCCAGAATCACCCCGGTCTGCACATACTCAACACTGCTCAACGTGGTGTCGGAGGTGCCGGTATTCACCGTGGTCTGGCTGATGGGAATGTTGTCCCCCACCTGAATCTGCGCCGGTTGGTTGTTCATCACCACCAGCGACGGCGCCGACAGCACCTGGGTGCGGCCGTTGGTTTCCAGCGCGTGCAAGGCCACTTGCAGGTTGGAGCTGACAAACGAATAGAACAACGAATCCGCGCCCAGCCCTGCCCCGCCGCCGCCCAACGCGCCTTGGCTGCCGGAGGCGTTGGCCACGGTGGTGCTGGTGGAATTACCCGCCAGGCGGCCCAGGTACCATTGCACGCCAAGGTCCAGTTCACCGGTGAGTTTGACTTCGAGGATGCGTGTTTCGATCTGCACTTGCAGAGGCGGATTATCGAGGCGTTTGATCGCCGATTCGATTTCCTTCCACTGCACCGGGCGCGTGCGCACCAGCAGTTGGTTACTGCTTTTTTGCGCGGTGATGCGGGTGCCGGCGTCGAGGCTTTTGGCCGGGGCGCCTTCGGTGGCGTCTTGCTCGGCGCTGTCCTCGGCTTGCGGTTCCTGCTCCTCATCCTCGGCGGCAGGCTGGTTGTTATTGAGGTTATTGCTCAAGCCGCCCGGCGTGCTGCCGGAGGTGCTGTTGGTGCCGGGCGACGACAGGGTGGCGGTGCGCAAACCGGGGGCGACCTTGGCCGGGGTGTCGTCCTTGATCGCGCCGGTGCCGTAGATCTGCCGCAGGTACTTGGCGAGGTCAGTGGCCTTCATGTTGCGCACGTCGTACACATACATCTGCGGCTCGTTGCCGCCGCCTTCGTCGATGGTGTGGATCCAGTCACCGACTTCACTCAGGTACTGCGGCTGCGACGAGATCGCCACCACCGAGTTGGTCCGCTCGATCGGCAGAAAACGCACCATGCCCGCCAGGGGCATGCCGCTGTCGGGGCCGAACATCTTTTGCAGCTCGGGCATCAGCTCGGCGACCGAGGCGCGTTGCAGGCCGAACACCCCGACAGACATGCCTTTGAGCCAGTCCACATCGAAGGTGTCGATGGTGTCCTGATAGTTGGCCAGCTCCTCCGGCGTACCGGCCAGGCTCAGCACATTGCGCGCCGGGTCCACCAGCAAAAACGCGTTTTCGCGGGCGAACGGTTTGAGCAGTTTCTGCATCTCGGTGGCCGAGATATAGCGCAGCGGAAAAAGCCGCGCCGACAAGCCGCTGGACGGCTGCGACACACGCATCTCCGGCACCAGCTTGCCCGCCACCGCCTGGCCGGCCGGCAGGATCACATAGCGGTTGCCCTGCTTGATCATGGCGTTGTCGGTCCAGGACAGCAGGGTCTCCAGAATCGACAGGGCCTGCTGCTTGTTCACCGGTTTGGAGGTGGAGAAGCTGACGTTGCCTTTCACGCCCTGGGCGATGCTGTAGTTCTCGTGCAGCAGGTCGCCCATCACACTGTTGATCACCGCTTCGATCGGCTGGTCGGCGAAGTTGAACACGATGTCGCCACCGCCCTCCTCCCTGGCGGCAGGCGCCGCTGCCGGTGGGCGCACGAACTGCTGGTTGCCGCGAATCAATTGGCGTTGCGGCGGTGTCTTCGCCTGGGGTTGGGCAGTGTCGAGCGGCGCCTGCTCGCTGGCCGGGTCCACCGGCGGGCGTTGTGAGCCGGTGCCTTGCATCGCCTCGTGCAACAGGGCTTCGTCCGGGTCGAGGTGGTCGGGGAATGTCCCGCAGCCGCCGAGGGAAACAGCGGTAGCCAGGCACAGCACGGTGGTGCGCAAAGCGCCGGGGAATGTATCGATCAAGGGACGGACTCGTGAGGAAGGGTAATCGGGGGTGCAGTGGACGGCGCCGGTAAACGCAGGCCGCGCAGGCTGAGGGTTTGCGTGCGGCCGTCGAGGACAAAGCGGGCATCGCGGGGTGTGAGGTGTTCCAGGCGCCAGCCATTGGGCAGGGTCTGGTCCTGGTGGACTTTCAGCGGTGGGCCATCCGCGCGTTTGAGCAGTGCGACGCGCAGGTCACCGTCGAGGACGATGCCGGTCAGCGTCAGGCTCGACAGTGCCGAGACGGCCGCTTGGCCGACCGCACGATCAGGGCTGCGGTCGGGGCTGAACAGCGGCGCCTGCCAGGTGCCGGCCAAACTTTCCAGGGTCGCGGTTGGTGCCGACAACACCTTGGCGGTCGTGTTGGCGCGCGCATCGGGAGCCGGCGCGGGCAGCCACTGCGGCGCATCGCCGATGCTGCTCAAAATGCCCAGCATCAATACCCCCAACGCGGCGGATAAGCCGAGCAATCCCCATTCCAGGGGGCGCAATGCATTGATCATCGGGCCACCTGCTTCGCGCCGGCCGGTTGCAAGTAACCGCGCACCAGCAGGTGCACCACAAGTTTGCCGGCACCGCCACTGGCGGGGGCGTCTGGCGGGCGACGAATGCTCATCTCATCCACAAACAAAAACGGCCGCTGGTACTCCAGTTCATGCAGGATCGCGGTCAAGGGTTCGATGGCGCAGTTGAGCGTGAGGCTGACCTTGACCTGGCGATACGGCTCGGCGTCGTCCTGCTCCGGGGTGATGGGCATGCGCTGGGTCAGGCTGCAACCGCCACCGAGGCCGGCGCGGCTGTTGATCAGGTCGGCGATGCGTTGCATCAGGTCGGCCGCCACCGCGCTGGGATCATCGCCGGGCAACAGGCTGGTGCTGCTGGCCGGGTCCTGGCGGGCTTGCTCGAGTTGTTCGCGCAGGCTGTCGCCCTGGCGCAACACGCCGGCGTAGCGTTGCTGTTGTTCGCGCAACTGCTCGGCCTGCTCGCCCATGGCGCGCAGGGGGCCGGCGAACCAGCTGTCGATCAACAGCCAGTAACCGGCGCCAAGCACCAGCGCCAGGATGATCAAGGCGGCGCCACGGCGTTCACGGGGTGTCAGTGGTCGGCGCATCGGCGGCCTCCTGGTGCAGGTGGGCGCGCAAGGAAAACTGATCCTTGCCGGTTTGCGCGTCGGGTTGAATCACCCCTTCGAACTGGGCGTTTTCCAGGCTGTGGCAGCCTTTGATGCGGGTAATCAGCGCACTGGCCTTGGCGCTTTGCCCGGAGAAGGACACGTCGGCGCCGTCGTTGACTTCCAACTGGTCGATCCAGGTGTCGGGCGGCAGGCAGGCGGTCAGTTCGTTGAGCAGCGCCGCCAACGGCGGTTGAGCGGCTTTGCGGCGGATCAAGTACTGCGCGGCGCCACGGGTGTTGAGCAGTTGCTGGCGCAAGGCCTGGACCTCGGCGACCTGCGCCCGTTGCGCCTGAACGCTGTGCTGCATGGCGTCGAGCACGCGCTGGCGGTCGTTGAGCCACAGCAGCATGGCGGCGATCAGCAAGGCGCCGCAGAGCCACGGCAGGCTGCGTTGCAAGCCCTTGCCCGGCGGGCGCTGGCGTGGCCGCAGCGGTGCGGGCAGCAAGTCGATGCCCATGGGCTGGCCCCCACCGCCGTCCACATCCACAGCATGGGGCTGCAGGCCGAGGGCGGCGCAGTCGGTGAGGATCTGGTCGAGGCGTTCGCGCAGGATCGCCACCAGTGTCACCTGCAAGTGCGCAGGCGTGCGGCGCTCCTGGCGCGCGACGAAGTACAGTTGGGCGGCGTCGAAAGGGGTGAAACGATCGAGTTCGTAACCCACCACTGCCGACAGGTTGCGCGCGGCGGCCGGGGGCAGTTGCAGGGTTTGTACCAGCACCGCATCGGGCGCGAGCAGCAACACCTGGCGCACTTCGCCGGCGAGTTTTTCCACCGGCGCAGTCAACGGCCAGGCATAGACATGCTCGGGGATATCAGCGAACGACAACCATGCCGGCAAGCAGCCGCGCAACTCCTTGAGCCACAGCCGCCAGCCCTGTTGCAGCAGGCTGCCGTGCCAGCGCTGCAACGCGGGCTGCAGGTATTTATTCATTCTTGCCAACGTAAGACTCGATAAGGTTGTGCGCTGCCTTGCGCGGGGCTCAATAAAACCGTGGTTTGCAGCTCGGCGTGGTAACCACCGGGGCGTTGCGCGCGGCTGTTGACCACCAGCACTTCGCCGGGGTCTGCGCCGACCGCGCTTTGGTGCGGCAGGTTGAGTGCACGGCGCATCAACGGGCTGGCGAAGGCCGGATCGGGGCGGTCCAGGCCGCTCCACAGGCTGATTTCCGCTACCAACGCGCTGTACAGCGCCTGGGTCATGCCCGGCAGTTGCCGCACTTCTTCCACCACCCGAAACGGTGCCAGGCCCTGGTTGCGACGTACTTCCAGGTCCCTGGCGAGTTGGTTGGCCTGGGCCTGGCTGGCGCCACAGGCCAGGGCCAGGCGCGCGAAGTCGGCGACCTCGGCGCTGTTCAAATACAACTTGCCGCGCTCGCTGCGCAGGCTGACGTGCAACTGCGCGTCGTCGAACTGCAGCGCGATTTCACGCCCGTCCGCAACCCACTGTTTACGCTGCAACGGGTCCGCCAGCGCCTGCATGGCCAGCGCCACGCCTGCCTCGGCCGCCAGCACGGCCTGGGTGTGCTGACGATGCCAGGCGGCCTGGCGGGTTTCCAGTTGCACCCAGCCGGCCAGGCCACCGAGCAGCAGGCTGAGCAAGGCCAGCACCCACAGCACCAGCAACAGCGCCACACCGCGTTGATGCTTGATCATTCGGGCGCCCCGCCGGACAGGTTCAGGCGCAGGGCAACCACTTGCGTGACCCAGGGCACCGGCCCATTCACACGGGCGGCGATCCGCACCGCGTAGGGCAAGCGCTTGGTCCACGGCCACACGCTGATCCAGCCGGTGGCCTGGCCCTTGGGCGACACGCCGCGATAGCTCAATTGCAGGTCTTCGACGCCCTTGAGCAACACCTGCGGCTCACTGCGTGACGCCGGCACGCTGACCTGCGCCGAAGACTCAAACCGCGCGAACGCCACCTGCAAGTCGCGCGACGCCTCAGGCCCGGTCAGTTGCAAGGTGAAGCGCTGAATCCCGCCGCCGAGTACACCGGGCAAGGTCGCAACGAATTGCATGCGCTGCGGGCCACCGGCGAAAAAGCCATCGACCTGGCTGTCGTCCTCGGTCACATCCAGGGGCAACGCCTCACTGATCGAGGTGCGCAAAAACTGCTGCGCGGCGCGCATTTCATCCAGGCTGACCGTGTAACGCTGGGCCTTGAGCACCGCACGATTGGCCCCCAGCAGCGCGCCGCCGACCAGCACCAGCAACACGCCCAGCAGGCTCAGCACGATCATGATTTCGAGCAAGGTAAACCCCTGCTGACGCCGCTTCACAAACCGGCCCCGGCGGCACGCAGTTTCAAGGTGCTGAACTGCGCCTGGCGCGGGCCGTCGCGCACGGTGAGGTCGAGGCGAAACAGGTGCGCCTGGCCGACCCGGCTGGGTTGTTGAGCAATGCGCAATTGCCAGGCAATGCCGTCGATCTCGCCCTGGCGCGTGCTGCTCTGCAACGGCCCCGCGCCCTCCTGATCCATTACGCTCAACGCGGCATGGGTGAGCCGGTCGCTGTGGGCCACCTGCAGGAGCGAGCGCGCGCTCTGGCCGAAGGCGACCAGCAACACGGTGCTGCAAATCGCCATCAGCACCAGCGCGGCGAGCATTTCCAACAGGGTGAAACCGCCTTGTGGATGTTTCATGGCAAGGCCTTGGACTGCACGCTGCCGGTCAGCCAGCCAATATCGATGCGCCAGCGCCGGCTGCCGTTGGCCAACAACAGGTTGCCGCCGGTGGAGCTGCCGTCGGGATAGAACGCCACGCTGGAGCCCGCCTGTTCGGCGGTGTGCAAGGTCACCTGCAAGCCGGCCGGCCAGTGTCTTTTCGGCCGCCCGGGGGCCTGGACGCTCAAGTTGCGCAGGTCAAATACCGTGCTTTCGGTGGTGCCACTGACAATCGCCCGCGCCCGCGTGCTGCGCAGCGCCTCGACGATCTGCCCGACCGCCTGGCGCTCTTTGGCGGCGCGCAGGCCTTGTTGCAGGCCAAAGCCGACCAACCCGGCCGCGATGCTGATCAATACGATCACCACCAGCATCTCCAGCAGGGTAAAGCCGTGTTGAGCCTTGGCCATGGTCGCGGGTTATTCCCAGTTGCCCAGGTCGGCGCTGTAGCCTTCGCCGCCCGGCTGGCCGTCCTGGCCGTAAAAGATCAAATCGAAGGCGCCATGTTCACCCGGGAAGCGATAGCCGAAGGCATGCCCGAACGGGTCCTTGAGGTCCGACGGTTTGGCATACGGCCCGGCCCAGCCCGCGCTGTTGGCCGGTTTGTCGACCAGTTGCTGGAGAGACTTGGGCGGCGAGCCGACATCCAGGCCGTAGCTTTCGATTTTCATGCTCAGGCTGGCCAGTTGCGCCTTGCCCGCGCCGTATTTGCCCTTGTCGACATTGCCGCCGACCTGGCGCACCACGATGGTCGCGACGATGCCCAGCAGCACGATCACGGCGAGCATTTCCAGCAGGGTAAACCCGCCCTGGCGGCGGGCGGGCTTGAATCGGGTATGGCGCATCGGTGGGTTTCCTTAAGGGTTCATATATTGCTGGTGAGGCTCATCAGCGGCAGCATGATCGCCAGCATGATCACCGCCACCAGCACCGCCATGACCACGGTCAGGGACGGCACCAATGCGGCGAGCAGGCGGTCGATGCCGCGCTTGGCTTCGACGTCGAACACTTCGGCGACCTTGAGCAGCATGCTGTCGAGTTCACCGGCCTGTTCGCCGACTTCAATCATTTGCAGGGCCAGGTCCGGCAGCAGCGGCTCGCTGCCAAAGGCGCTGGCCAGGGTGCCGCCGCCCTTGACCGATTCGGCGGCCTGGGCGACTTGCGCTTGCAGCGCACGGTTGGTGCAGACCTGCCGGGCGATGACCAGCGCTTGCAGGAGCGCCACGCCGTTGCTCAGCAAGGTGCCGAGGGTGCGGGCCAGGCGCGCGGCTTCGACCCGTTGCAGCAGCGGGCCGATCACGCGGATGCGCAACACGCGGCGGTCATAACGTTCGCGGCGCTGGGGGTCGCGCAAGCGTGCGGCCAGGGTCCACACCGTCACGATCAACCCGGCCAGCACCGCCAGGCCATAGGCTCCGAGGAACTGACCGAGGCCCAGGATCACTTCGGTAATCAACGGGATCGGCACGCCCAGGTCCTTGAAGATCGGCACGAACTGCGGCACCACGTACGCCAGCAACAGCGCCAGCGAACCGAGCACGCCGACCACCAGAAACGCCGGATAGATCAGCGCGTTGATCACTTCCCCCCTCAATAGCTGGCTGCGTTCGAGGTAGTCACTGAGCTGGCGCAGGGTGTTTTCCAGGGCACCGCCCGCCTCGCCGGCACGCACCATGCTCAAGTACAGCGGCGAGAACTGGCTGCCCTCTTCTTCCAGCGCCTTGGACAGGGGCTGCCCGGCCTTGACGTGTTCACGAATGCGCTCGATCAGCGCGCGGGTCTGCGGTTGGCCGGGTTGCTTGAGCAGGATGCCCAGCGAGCGTTCCAGTGGCTGGCCGGCGCCCAACAGGGTGGCCAGTTGCTGGGTGAAGCTGACCAGCGCGGCGCCGTTCAACTGACCGCGCCCAAACGCCTTGCGCAGCCCTTGGGCACCGGCCACCTCAATGTGCAATAACAACAAACCGCGCTTGTGCAGCGCGGCGACGGCGGCGTCCTGGTCCTTGGCTTCCAGGGTGCCGTTGTGTGGCTGGCCCTGGCTGTCGAGGGCGCGGTATTTGAACAGGCTCACGCGCCGTCTCCACGGGTGACGCGCAGCACTTCTTCCAGCGATGTGACCCCGGCCACCGCCTGGCGCAGGCCCTCTTCATGCAGGGTGCGCAGGCCGCCACGGCGGGCCGCCTGCTCCAGTGTCGCGGCGTCGGCCTGGCGCATCAGCAGGCTGCGCAGTTCGTCGTTCATCACCAGCAGTTCAGTGATTGCGCTGCGGCCGTGGTAACCGCCGCCCGGCGCATCGGCGCGGGGGCGGTAAAGCATGATCGGGCGCTCGTCGGTAAAACGGTCCAGGCCGTGTTCGGCGATCAATTCGGCGGGGGCTTCGAAGGCTTCGCGGGTAGCCGGGTCCAGGCGTCGCACCAGGCGCTGGGCGAGGATGCCGTTGACCGTCGAGGCGATCAGGTAGCTTTCCACGCCCATGTCCAGCAAGCGCGTGATACTCGCCGCCGCGCTGTTGGTGTGCAGTGTGGAGAGCACCAGGTGGCCGGTGAGGGAGGACTGGATGGCGATGCGGCAGGTTTCCAGGTCGCGGATTTCACCGATCATGATCACGTCCGGGTCCTGGCGCACGATCGAGCGCAACGCACCGGCAAAGTCCAGGCCGATGGCGGGCTTGACCTGGATCTGGTTGATGCCCTCCAGCTGGTATTCCACCGGGTCTTCGACGGTGATGATCTTGCGCTCGGCGGTATTGAGCCGCGACAGCGCGGTGTACAAGGTGGTGGTCTTGCCCGAGCCGGTCGGCCCGGTGACCAGCAGGATGCCGTGGGGCCGTTCGAGCACTTCCAGGAAAGTTTCCAGGCGCTGGCCATCAAAGCCCAGGCTCTGGAAATCGAACTGCACGGTCTGCCGGTCGAGCAGGCGCATCACCACCGACTCGCCGAAACTGGTGGGCACCGTGGACACCCGCAAGTCCAACTCCTTGCCCTGGATGCGCAGCATGATGCGCCCGTCCTGGGGCAACCGGCGTTCAGCGATGTCCAGGCGCGCCATGATCTTCACCCGCGAAATCACCGCCGCCGACGAGCTGGACGGCGGCGCTTCGGCCTCGTGCAGCACGCCGTCGATGCGGTAGCGCACCTTGAGCTGGTTTTCGAACGGTTCGATATGGATGTCCGAGGCGCGATGTTCCACCGCGCGCTGCAGGATCAGGTTGACCAGGCGAATCACCGGCGCTTCGGAGGCCATGTCCTTCAGGTGTTCGATGTCTTCCAGGGCGCCGCCCTGCTCGTCGAGGTTTTCGATCAGGGTGCCCATGGCCGAGCGGCCCTGGCCGTAGTAGCGCTCGATCAGGGTGTCGACCTCATTGCGCGGGCCCACGGCCAACCACACCGGCACGCCGCAGGCATAGGCCATGGCCTGGAACGGGTACACCAGCGCCGGGTTGGCCGCCAGCACCCGCAGACCGCCCTGGCTCCAGCCCACCGGCACTACCTGGTAGTGACGCATGAAGCGCTCGGTCAAGGCCGGTAACGGGTCCAGCAAGGGCGGTGCGGCATCCGCCAGCAACAGCGGTGCGCCCAGCAAGTCGGCCCAGGCGCGGGCCAGTTCGACTTCGGAAACCAACCCCAGGCGCGTGAGCAGCCCGAGTAATTCGCTGTCGCCGCCCTCCTGGGACAGGCGCCGGGCGCGCTCCAGGTCAACGGTTTTCAAGCCGGCGTGCTGCATCAGCCACGCGCAGACCTGTTCGGTGTGCGGGATATGCAGTTGGCAGGCGTCGATGGGGGTTGAGGGGCTTGGCATGAGCAGCTGTCTGAGGGGCAATGTTCTACAGGACTGTGGGAGGGGGCAAACCCCCTCCCACAGGGGACCGCGTTTCCAGGTTAGTTCGAGGTCTTCGGCGCGCTCTGGCTGCCATTCAACGGCCGGCCGCCCTTGGTGGTTTCCGCCTTCTGCTTTTTCGCGGCCTTGGGGTCGTGAGTCTGGGTCAGCACGGTGGAATCGGCGGCGCCGGACTTGGCATCGGCGTCGGTGGACTCGGCGGCCATGGCGGCACCACTCAATGCAACGCCCAGCGCAATGCCAGCACCCAACAGGGAAATCTTCATCAACTTTCTCCAGATAAAAAACAGCAGATAGCCCAAGTGGCGCCCTGAACTCGCTCAAGACCCTACACCAAAGCATTGTGTATTACAGCTTATGAAAACATGGCACTTTAGAACTACCGAGCAATGCCACTAGTTCGCCACGCCTGGTTGAAATTTCTTAAACCAATCGACTGGTAGGTTTAGCCTTAGTTCCAAAGCGTAAGAAAATATTTCTTATTTCACGCAAAAATTAGCTTTCGTTTGACTTATAACCGCAAGAATTGCCTTAATTATGCGGTTTTTGCGGTTCAAAATGCCATCTAGTGATATCACTTAGACACTACGCACAACAATAACTCATACAATTATTACACTTATAAAACTGCGAAATTCGCCAAATAGTTGCAATTAGCCATCGGTTAAAAATTGCGCTCAAGGGCAACTATTGCCCAGAAAAAAGTGACGAGCGTGCACTGCAAGACGCACTACTCGGCGCGCCATGTTTACTGAACAGTTGTCGGAGAGACCCATGAACAAACGCAAAATCATCGGTGCGCAGTCGGCTTTCGCCCTGCTGGCCCTGGCCGTATCCCAAGTGCATGCGGCCACCAGCCCAGCGCTGGACGAAGGCAGGGTGAGCCGCGCGGAAAAGGCCGCGGATAAAACCCTGGCGAAGATGACCATGGAAGAAAAACTCGCCTACATCGGCGGCACCGGTGGCTGGGACGTCAAGCCGCTGACCCAGTACGGCATCCCGCAGATCCACGGTGCCGACGGCGGTGTGGGCGTGCGCTACACCAGCGAAGGCAATGCCCAGGGCGTGGTCTACCCGTCCGGGCCGAACCTGGCCGCCAGCTGGAACCCGCGCCGCGCCATCGACCTGGGTCGCGCCCTGGGCTACGACACCGCCAGCGGCGGTTATCAGTTCGTCACCGGCCCTGGCGTGAACCTGTACCGCATGCCGTACAGCGGCCGCGCGTTCGAGTACCTGTCGGGTGAAGACCCGTTCCTCGGCGCCAGCCTCGGGCCCGCGGTGATCAACGGCATTCAGTCGCGCGGTGTATGGGCCAACGCCAAGCATTTCGCCGCCAACGACCAGGAAAGCAACCGCTTCCACCTCAATGAAATCATCAGCGAACGCGTGCTGCGCGAGATGACCTTGCCGCCGTTCGAGTCCGCCTCGAAAAACAGCAAGGTCGCGATGATGATGTGCGCATTCCAGAAGGTGAACGGCGAGTTCGCGTGCCAGAACAAGCACATCATGCGCGACATTCTGAAAACCGAATGGGGCTACCCGGGCTTCGTCCAGAGCGACTACAACGCCGTGGTCGACGGCTTGCCTGCGGCACAGGCCGGCACCGACCTGGACATGATGGGCTACCAGATGAACAGCACGGTGCTCAAGCCGTACCTGGACAGCGGCGAGTTGAGCAGCGCGACCATCGATGACAAGGTGCGGCGCATTCTCAAGCAGATCTACCTGTACAAGTTCGACAGCAAGGCGCCGTTGACCAGCCACAACATGAACAGCGCCACCAGCAACCGTGTGGCCCTGAATGCTGCGCGCGAAGGCATCGTGCTGCTGAAAAACCAGAACAACCTGCTGCCGCTGGACGCCAAGAAGGTCAAGCGCATCGCGGTGGTCGGCACCCTGGCCAAGTACGCGCCGCCTACCGGTTTCGGCAGCGCCAACGTCATGGCCGCCAACTACATCAGCGAGCTGAGCGGCCTGCAGCAACTGGCACCGGGCGCCAAGGTCGAGTTTATCGACGGGCTGTCCCTGGACCCTGCCACGTCGACCTGGACCCACGCCGACAGCAACGGCAACAGTGTCAAAGGCCTCAAGACCGAGTTCTTCAGCAACACCAACTGGTCCGGCGACCCGGCCGCCAGCCGCACCGATACCCACGTCGACCTCGACTGGTCCACCGACAGCCTGCCGGTGAATGGCGACACCGCCGCCACCTCGATCCGCTACAGCGGCCAGATCACCCCGACGGTCAGCGGCGAGCAGGTGTTCAAGGTTCGCGCCGATGGTGCCGTGCGCCTCTACGTCAACGGCAAGAAAGTCCTCGACAACGGCGACGGCAAACCGCTGCCGAACAACAGCATTCCGCCGACCATTCCGGTGTTTGCCAAGGTCAACCTTGAGGCCGGCAAGCCGGTCGACATCAAGCTCGAATACTCGCGCCGCAACGGCTACCTCTCGACCATGGGCGGCCTGGTGGGCGTGCAGATGAGCTGGGCGTCGCTGGTTGCCCCGCAAGACCTGGCCCAGTACGACGCAGTGCTGGTGGCCGCCGGTAACAGCAACGAATACGAAGGCGAAGGCTTCGACCACAGCTTCGACCTGCCCGAGTACCAGAACCTGCTGATCCAGAGCATTGCCAAGGTCAACCCGAATACCGTGGTAACCCTGCACGGCGGCACCGGCCTGAAGATGAGCGACTGGATCGACCAGGTACCGGCTGCGCTGCATGCGTTCTACCCTGGGCAGAACGGCGGCCAGGCGTTGGCGGAGATCCTGCTGGGCAAGGTCAACCCGTCGGCCAAGCTGCCGATCAGCATCGAGCGCAACATCGAAGACAACCCGATCTACGCGACTTTCCCCAAGTTCGACAATCAGGAAACCCTGAGCGAGATGAGCTACAAGGACGACCTGTTCCTGGGCTATCGCGGCTACGAGAAAAAAGGCATCAAGCCGCTCTACCCGTTCGGCTATGGCTTGTCGTACACCACCTTCGGCTACAGCAACATCAGCGTGACCCCTGGGGTCGCGGTGGCGGGCGCGCCGATCAAGGTGTCGTTCGACCTGGCCAACACCGGCAAGGTCGCGGGCGCCGAAGTCGCCGAGCTGTACGTGGGCCAGAACGCGCCGAAAGTCGAACGTGCGCTCAAGGAGCTCAAGGGCTACAAGAAAGTGTTCCTCAAGCCCGGCGAAACCAAGCGCGTAACCATCGAACTCAACGATCGCTCGCTGGCCTACTACGACGTGGCGAGCAAGCAATGGGTGGTGGATGCTGACAGCTTCAACCTGTCGGTGGGCGCCTCGTCCCAGGACATCCGCCTGAACGCCAAGCTGGTCAACCCGTTCCGCCAGGAACTGTCGACCACCACCAGCAACCCACTGCCGCGCTCGGCGCTGAACTCGACGCTGCGTGAACTGCCACAGGTGAAGACCGGTGGTGTTTTGCACCAGAATGAAGGCGACAGCGGCACCAGTGACGGGGATGGCTATGACATGAGCGATGACACCGTTCAAGGCAGCGCAACCGGGAATTGATCCCTGTGGGAGGGGCTTGCGCCCGATGGCGGTGGGTCAGCCGGGGCATTCTTGGCTGACACTCCCTCATCGGGAGCAAGCCCCCTCCCACATTTGGACTGTGCCCGGCACTGAACTCAACGCGGTCCAGTGTGGGAGGGGGCTTGCTCCCGATGGCGGTGGGTCAGCTGGAGCATTCTGGCTGACACACCCTCATCCGGGGCAAGCGCCCTCCCACATTTTACTGTGTTCGACTCAGGTTCTGATGGCCGCATCGACCCGTGCGATGTAGGTATCGAACCGCGCCACCAAATCCACCTGCTCCGGAAAGCGCAGCCACTGGATCTGCAGGCCATCCATCATGGCCAGGATTTCTTCCACCAGCCCGGCGATATCCACATCGCTGCGCACCTCCCCCGCCGCCACCAGGTCGGCAAACTGCCCCTGCATGCGCTGATGAATCACCGCATAGCGCGCCTGGAACCAGGCCCACGCCGGCTGGTTATCCAGCAGGCTTTCCGCATTCAGAATGGTAAACGCGCGCACCACACCGGGCGCGGTGGCATTCGAACGGTTGATTGCCCGCAGGCTGCCGAGCAACCCGGACAGCGATTTCTCGGCGCGCACTTCATCGGCAATCCGCTGGTTGACCTCGTCGCGCCGTTGCAGCACGGCCATCAATAATGAAATCTTGCTGGGAAAGTGATGCAGCACGCCCGCCACGGAAATACCGACGATGGCCGCCACCTTGGCCACCGAGGCGCCGCTGTAGCCCTCCAGGGAAAATACCTGCAAGGCCGCGTCCAGCAGCTCTTCGCGGCGCTTCTCACCTTTGGGTGCGCGGCGGGTCTTGGGGGCAGGTTCGGTCATGGGCAGGTCCTGGTAGGCAAAGAAGAAAGCTCAGGCGCTTTCCCGTTCGATCAAGCGGCAGTCCAACAGGTTCAAACGCTGTACGGCATCCGGCAACACGCCCAGGCTCTGCAGCACACGGGTCGCCGCCAGTATGCCGATCTCCAGCGCGGGCGGCTTGATCGTGCTCAGGCTCGGCAACAGCATTTCGGCGAAAGGGTAATCACCGAAGCCCAGCACCGCACAGGTTAACCCGCCACGCTGCGCGGCCAGCAGGCCACCGGCGGCCAGGTTGTCGTTGGCGAAGAAGATCGCGTCGGGCGGCGTGGCGTGGCCCATCAGCGCTTGCATGGCCTGCTTGCCGGCTTCGAACGGCGCGCTGCCAACCTGCGGGACAAACACCTGGGGCTGCACACCCAATTCGACCAGCGTGGCGGCAAACCCGTCACCGCGCTCCACGGCGCTGAAGTCGCCGGGGGCGCTGTTATGCACGAAGGCGATACGCCGATAGCCCTTGCCATGCAGGTAGCGTGCAGCCGTCACGCCAACTTCGTAGTGGGAAAAGCCGATCTGCAGGGGCGCACGTTCCGGCACGTAGTCCCAGGTTTCCACCACCGGGATATCGGCCTCGGCGATCATCTTTTCGGTGCCCGCGCTGTGGAAGCGGCTGGTCAGCACCAGCGCCGCCGGCGACCAGCCGAGAAACGCGCGCACCGCGCTTTCTTCCTGTTCGGCGCTGAAGTAACTCGACGCCAGCAACAGCTGATACCCGTGGCGGCTGAGGGTGTCGCTGAAGCCCTGGATGGTGTTGGCAAAAATCGGCCCGGAGATGTTCGGGATCACCATCGCCACGATCCGGCCGCGCGCCGAGGCAAGCCCGCCGGCCACCAGGTTGGGCACGTAACCCAGCTCGGCGACCACCTCGGCAATCCGCTCGCGACGCTCGGGCGAGACCTGCTCCGGCTGGTTGAAATAGCGCGACACGGTAATCGCCGAGACCCCGGCCTGGCGCGCCACGGTGTTCAAGGTGACACGCCCGGCGCCACGGCGTTTGCGCGGTTTGTCTTCGCTCACGGGAGGTTCCTGTTAAAAACCAAAAAGAATATAGGGCTAATTTTTTAGTATTTGACGCTCTAAACCAGACCTACCAATAATGCCGATGTTAGCGCTAACAAGGCGCGTTGTCTGCTACTCGCTCGAGCGAATGCCCAAGACAGTTTCACAGGCGCTGACGGTCGCAAGAACCGCAGCGGTTCAGGGCATTCTTTTCGAGCGGACACAGCATGCACAAACACACGCACTTATTCTTCCTCGCCGGTTTGACCGCGCTGCCGGTGGCCGGCACCTTCGCCGCCGACGAACCAGAGGCGACCACCCTCAAAGCGGTCACCGTGACCGCCACCCGCCGCGAAGAGTCGCTGCAAAAAGTGCCGGTGGCCGTCTCGGTACTCGATGGCGAACAACTGGAACGCGACAACCGCAACGGCGTGGCGAGCATCGCCCAACAGGTGCCGTCGCTGAACTTCCGCACCGGCGCGTCGAACAAGGACACCTCGCTGTTCGTGCGCGGCGTGGGCACCATTTCCACCTCCCCCGGCGTTGAGCCCACGGTGGCCACGGTGATCGACGGCGTGGTCTACGCCCGCCCCGGCCAGGCCACCCTCGACCTGCTGGACCTGGAGCGCATCGAAGTGCTGCGCGGCCCCCAAGGCACGCTGTTCGGCAAGAACGCCTCGGCCGGCGTGCTGAACATCACCAGCAAGGCGCCCACCGCCGAGACCCACGGTTATATCGACCAGTCCTACTACAGCGGCAACGAAAGCCGCACCCGCTTCGGCATCGGCGGCAGCCTGGTGCCGGATGTGCTCAAGGGCTCGGTGAGTACGCTGTTCGGCAGCTACGACGGCAATGTCGATAACCAGCACAATGGCCAGGAAGTGAACGGCTACAACCACAAGGGCATTCGCGGCAAGCTGGAATTCACCCCCAATGACGAGGTGAAACTGACCCTGATCGCCGACTACATGCAGTCCCACGACGACGCGCCGAACGGCGTGGTCAGCAAGTCCCTGACCCCGGCCTTTACCAACGCGCTGAGCCCGGTGCGCGCCTCCAACGACAACCGCGACATCAACACCGACACCCGCAGCCACGTCGAAGACACCAACAAGGGCCTGTCCGCCCAGCTGGACTGGAACCTCGGCGACTACACCCTGACCTCGATCACCGCCTGGCGCGGCTGGGACAACACCCAGTACCAGGACGGCGACCGCCTCGGCACCGTTACCGCCGCCTTCCCCGGCACCGCCGACAAGGGCGAACTGGCCTTCGACCAATACTCCCAGGAGCTGCGCCTGGCCTCGCCCAAGGGTGAATTCCTGGAGTACGTCGGCGGGCTGTTCTACATGCACGGCAAAGACACAGAGACCTACCAGCGCACGCTCACCACCCCCACGCGCACCGACCGTGGCATCGCCGACTACAGCACCACCAGCGACAGCTACGCGGTGTTCGGTGAAACCACGTTGAACTTCACCGCGCGCTTTCGCGGCATCGCCGGCCTGCGCTACACCCACGATGACCTTGAGTACGATCACCGCCGCGTGTCCACTTCGGCCACCACCGTCAGCGGCATTCAACCGGCCACCTCCAGTTCCGGCTCGATGGATGAGGACGGCTGGTCCGGTCGGCTCGGCGTGCAGTACGACCTGACCGACAGCATCACCAGCTACCTCACCTATTCCCGTGGCTACAAAGGCCCGGCCTACAACGTGTTCTTCAATATGCAGCCGCGCGACACCGACGCGCTCAAGCCGGAAACCTCCAACACCTGGGAAGCCGGGATCAAGGCCACGGCCTGGAACAACCGCCTGACCACCAACCTGGCGGTGTTCCACAGCGACTACGACAACTACCAGGCGAACTTTTTCGACAGCGTCGCCGGCCAAGTGGTGACCCGCCTGATCAACGCCGGCAGCGTCAGCACCGAAGGCGTCGAGCTGGATTACGCCTTGCAGGCCACCCAGCAACTCAAGCTCTCCGGCGCCCTGGCCTACACCCGTGCACGCATCGATGAGTTCGCCTGCCCCGCCGGCGCCGCCGCCACCTGCAACGTGAATGGCAAGCCCCTGCCCTACAGCCCGGACTGGAAAAGCTACGTGCGCGCCGACTACAGTATCCCGCTGGACAACGGCCTGGATATCGAACTGGGCACCGATTACAGCTGGCAGAGCGAGGTGCAGTACGACATCAGCCAGAACCTCGACACCAAGCAAGGCGCCTACGGCATCTGGAACGCCAGCGTGGCCCTGGCCGACTACAGCAACGGCTGGCGTGTGGCGTTGCTGGCCAAGAACCTCGCCGACAAGTCCTACTCGCCGCTGCTGGCCAGCGGTGGCAACTACATCTACCGCGCCGTGCCCCGTGACGATGAGCGTTACTTCGGCGTGCAACTGCGCAAGGATTTCTAGCATGAGCCGTCAACTCACACTCGGCGCCTTCCTGATGGCCACCGGGCACCACGTGGCCGCCTGGCGCCACCCGGACGTGCCAGCGAATGCCGGGCTGGATTTCGCCCAGTACAAACACCTGGCGCGGGTAGCCGAAGGCGCCAGGTTCGACGCGCTGTTCGTGGCCGACAGCATCGCCGCCGCCACGGGCGAGATCGCCAGCCATATGGCGCGCTCGGATTATTTCGAGCCACTCACCCTGCTCTCGGCGCTGAGTGCGGTTACGGACCATATCGGCCTGATCGCCACGGCCACCACCAGCTACAACGAGCCCTATCATGTGGCGCGTAAATTCGCCTCGCTGGATCACCTGTCCGGTGGCCGCGCGGGCTGGAACCTGGTGACTTCGGACGCGGCGGCCGAAGCACAGAACTTCGGCCGCGACGAACACCTGGGGCATGCCGAACGCTACAGCCGCGCCCGTGAATTTCATCAGGTGGTGACCGGCCTGTGGGACAGCTGGGACGATGACGCCTTCGTGCGCGACAAGGCCAGCGGCAGCTACTACGACCCGGCCAGGCTGCATGTGCTGGACCATGTGGGCGAACACTTCCAGGTCAAAGGCCCACTGAATGTGGCGCGCTCGCCCCAGGGCCAACCCGTGATCGTGCAGGCCGGTTCCTCCGAAGCCGGCCGCGAGCTGGCCGCGCAAACCGCCGAAGTGGTGTTTACCGCGCAGACTTCGTTGGCCACTGCCCAGGCGTTTTATGCCGACCTCAAGGGCCGTCTGGGTCGCTTTGGACGTGAGCCGGAGTCGCTGAAAATCATGCCCGGCGTGTTTGTGGTGGTCGGAGCCACCGAGGCCGAGGCGCAGGCCAAATTCGAAGCATTCCAGGACCTGGTCGAACCCGAGGTGGGTGTGGCCTTGCTGGGACGCATGCTGGGTAACTTCGACCTGTCCGGCTACCCGCTGGACGGGCCGCTGCCGCCGTTGCCCTTGACCGACAGCGGGCAGCGCAGCCGCCAGCAATTGCTCAGTGAACTGGCCGAACGCGAGCACCTGACTCTGGCACAATTGGGCCGCCGAATTGCCGGCGGGCGCGGGCATTACAGCCTGATTGGCACGCCCGCGCAGATCGCCGATGAGCTGCAACGCTGGTTCGAAAATGGCGCGGCCGACGGCTTCAATATCCTGGTGCCGCACCTGCCCGGCGGGCTGGAAGATTTCGCCGAATGGGTCGTGCCCGAACTGCAACGACGTGGCCTGTTCCGCACCGAATACAGCGGCAGCACCTTGCGTGAAAACCTCGGTTTGGCACGCCCCGCCAACCGCTTTAAAAAGGACGATGCATGAAGATTCGAGCCCTGCTGCTGGCACTGCTGGCCGTCACGCAAACCACCCTCGCCGCCGACCCCGCCACCCTGCGCATCGGCTACCAGAAAGGCTCCATCGCCCTGGTGCTGGCCAAGGAGCACGGCCTGCTGGAGCAACGTTTTGCAAAGACCGAGGTAAAGTGGATCGAATTCCCCGCCGGCCCACAGATGCTCGAAGCCCTTAACGTCGGCGCGCTGGACGTGGGTTCCACCGGCGATATCCCACCGCTGTTCGCCCAAGCGGCGGGCGCGGATCTGGTCTACATCGGCGCCGAACCGCCCAAGCCCAGCGCGGAAACCATCCTGGTGCGCAACGACAGCCCGCTGCATTCGGTGGCGGATCTGAAGGGCAAAAAAGTCGCCTTCCAGAAAGGCTCCAGCTCCCACAACCTGCTCCTGCGCGCCCTGAACAAAGCCGGCTTGAGCTACAAGGACATCCAGCCGGTGTACCTGCCACCCGCCGACGCACGCGCCGCGTTCGAGCAAGGCAGCGTGGATGCCTGGGCCATCTGGGAACCCTACTCTTCCCTGGCGCTGAGCCAGAGCCCCAGCCATGTGCTGGCCAATGGCGAAGGGTTGGGTTTGTCCGGGCCGGTGTACACCGCGCGGCGCGAGTATGCGCAGGCCAACGGGGCATTTATCCATGACCTGCTGGATGAACTGACCAAGGCCGAAGCACTGACCCGCAGCCAGCGTGAAGACAGCCTGCGCGTGCTGACCCGGTTCATGGGCCTGCCCAGCGAGGTGATTGCACGCTATATGGATAACCGCCCGCCTTCGCCGATCTTGCCGATTGATGAGCGCATCATTCAGGCGCAGCAGGCGACGGCGGATTTGTTTTATCAGAACCGGTTATTGCCCAAGCCCATCGAAGTAAAGAAGGCCGTGTGGAAATCCCAAGCCAACTGAGATCCAAATTTGGGAGGGGGCAAGCCCCCTCCCACATTTTGAATTGCGTCAGACGTGCCTGCGTGTGCTTTTTTCGACCACGCACATTGGCGTGCCCGACACCGGCTCACTGATGATCTGCACCTGCACCTCAAACACCTCACGCATCAACGCCACACCCATCACCGCCCCCGGCGCACCATCCGCCACCAGCCTGCCGCCGTGCATCACCGCCAGGTGGTCGGCATAACGGCAGGCCTGGTTGATATCGTGGAGCACAGTGATCACGGTCTTGCCTTCGGCGGCCAGTTCGCGCATCAGGTCGAGCAGTTCGACCTGGTGGCTGATGTCGAGGTAGGTGGTGGGTTCGTCCAACAGCACCACCGGTGCGTTCTGCGCCAACACCATGGCCAGCCAGGCGCGTTGGCGCTGGCCGCCGGATAAGTCCGCCAACGCGCGGTCGGCCAGGCTGTCCAGTTCCAGGCGCTGCATGGCCTGGGTGACGTGGGACTGGTCGTTGCCGCTCAAGCGCCCCCACAGCGAGTTATGCGGGCTGCGGCCGTAGGCGACCAGTTGGCGCACGCTGACGCCTTCCGGCACCGGCAGCACCTGGGGCAGAAACGCGATCTGCCTTGCCAGCTGACGCGCGGACAAGGCGCTGTACGCCTGGCCGTCGAGGGTCAGTTCGCCGCTCAAGGGCTTGAGGATGCGTGCAAACGCCTTGAGCAAGGTGGACTTGCCACAGCCGTTGGGCCCGATCAACGCAGTAACCTTGCCCGGCGGCGGCGCAAATGAAAGGCCCTGCACGATGCGTGTGCTGCCGTAGCCGATATCGACCTGGCTGGCCTTGAGAATAGTCATGTGATCAACCCTTGAACCGTGCCAGCAACCAAAGAAAATACGGCGCACCAATCACCGCCGTCAGCACCCCTGCGGGGATTTCACTGGGCGCGATCAGCGTGCGCCCGAGGGTGTCGGCCAGCACCAGCAGCAGCGCGCCAATCAGCATCGCCGCCGGCAGCAGGAACTGGTGATGCCCGCCCACCAGGCGCCGTGCCATGTGCGGCGCGACCAGGCCGATAAAGCCGATCGGCCCGATCACGCCCACGCCCAGGCTGGTGAGCAGCACCGCGCAGGCCATCGCCAGCCAGCGTGTGCGGTTGAGCGCCGTGCCAAGGCTGTGGGCCGCGTCATCGCCCAGGGCAATCAGGTTAAGCGGCTTGGCCAGGCACAACCCCAGCGGGATCAGCAGCAGAAACGGCAGCACCAGCACCACATGGTGCCAGTTGCGGCTCCACAAACTGCCGGTGAGCGCGAGTAAGGCGGTGTTGATATCCAATGGGTGCGACAGGATCAGAAACTCGGTGACGCTGGCCAGGGTCACCGCAATCGCCACCCCGGACAGCGCAAAGCGCACCCCGGAAAAACTCACGCCGGTGTTGTACAGCGCCAGCAGCAACGCGCCGCCGGCCCCGCCCAGGCACGCCACCAGCGGCAGCCAGGCCACTGGCAAGTGCGGCCAGCTGATGATCGCCACGGTCAGCGCCAGCCCGGCGCCCTGGGTCACGCCGAGAATCTCCGGCGAGGCCAGCGGGTTGCGGATCACGCCCTGCACAATCGCCCCGGCCAGGCCGAAGGCACACCCGGCAAGGATCGCGATCAGGCTGCGAGGCAGGCGGTGGTTCCACACTTCGAAATCAAGCGCGTCATGGGCCAGCAGGCGCTCGAGGACGGTGGCGGGCTTGAGCCACAAGGTACCGGCGCTGAGGCTGATAAACGTCGCCAGCAGCAACAGGCCGAGCAGCAGCCCCAGGCGAAAACGTGGGCGAATCATAGGGCGCGCCTGGCAAGAAAGAGGAAGAACGGTGCGCCGATCAAGGCGGTCACCACCCCCGCCGGGGTTTCCACCGGGAAGGCTACGGCGCGGCTGAGCAGGTCGGCGCCCAGCACGATCACCGCGCCGAGGGCCGCACTCAGCGGGATCAGCCAGCGGTAGTCGTTGCCGAGAAACTGACGCAGGATATTCGGCGCGATCAGCCCGACAAACCCGATTGGCCCCACCGCGCAAACGCTCGCGCCCACCAGCAACAGGCTGGCGACAAACACCTGCAGGCGCAGACTGGCGATGCCCACGCCCAGCGAGCGCGCGGCGTCTTCGCCGAGGTTGATCAGGTTCAAGCGCGGCGCACACCACAGCGCCCACAGGCCGCCGATCAGGGTGCACGGCCAGAGCAATTGCACCTGCGCCGCACCGACGTTGGCCAGGGAACCGGCCAGCCAGTTCAACACGCTTTGCGCCTGGGCCTCGACCAGGATCACCGTGAGCCGGGTCAGCGCGGCGCACAGCGCGGCCACGGCGACACCGGCCAGTACCAGGCGACCTT
Organism: Pseudomonas sp. AC463; assembly: GCF_979253585.1. Classification (NCBI taxonomy): domain Bacteria; kingdom Pseudomonadati; phylum Pseudomonadota; class Gammaproteobacteria; order Pseudomonadales; family Pseudomonadaceae; genus Pseudomonas; species Pseudomonas sp. AC463. The sequence goes on from NZ_CEEDDZ010000004.1 coordinate 107,597, forward strand.
GGGCAGTGGTCGGCGACCACGCGCCGCCGAGGCTGAACACCGTGATCCAGGCCAGCGCGCCGCCCAGGCAGGTCATCAACAAAGCACCGCCGGCAAACGGTGGCGCCACCAACCCGGTGGAAAACAACGCGAGCCCCAGCGCCGCCCCCGCCGTGACGCCAAACAACGACGGCGAGGCCAGGCGGTTGCGCGTAATGCCCTGCATCAGCGCACCGGCCAGGCCGAGGCACGCGCCCACCAACGCGGCACACACGGCGCGAGGCACACGCAACTGGGCGACGATGTAGGCCATATTGCCGCCCACACTGCCCTGGTGCACCAGGCCATTCCACGCATCCGTGGCGGTGATGGTGAACGGCGACCAACTGTACAGCGACAGCCAGAACAGCCCGGCCCCCAGCAGCACAATGCCCGCCGCCGCGAGACTGCGCGCCACGCTTATTGGCTCAGTACGGCTTTGCCGCCCTTGAGAATCGCCAGGGCGTCCTCGGCGATCTGCTCCGAGGCCAGCACACCGCGGTTGCGCGCCCAGCTGTCGCCATCCACTTCAGCTACCTGTTTGTTGCGTACGGCGCCGAGCACTTGCCACAGCGGTTGCTTGCTCCAGGCGTCGACGATGCTCGGGCGGCGGTAATGGCCAACCAGCAACCAACCCGGGTCGAGGGCCAGCAGTTGCTCCAGGCTGACGAATTCGGTGGGCGCCGCATTGGCGCGCACCGCCGGGACTTTCAGGCCGATGGCTTGCAGCACGCTGCCGGCATAGGAATCCGGGCCGTGCACGGAGAAGCTGTCTTCACGGGCGACACCAAACAACACGCTGGCACCGGCGGGGATCTGCTGGGCAATGGCTTTGAGGTTTTCACGGTTCTTCTGAATGCGCGCGGCCATCTGCGGGCTTTTGCCCAGGGCCTTGCCGATCAGCTCGGCGGACTTGAGGCTGCCCTCGTAATCCTCACCGCGCGAAGGCAGCAACAGGGTTGGCGCAATGCTTGCCAGGTCGCTGTACAGCGCCTGGTGGCGGTTGAGGTCGGCGACGATCAGGTCCGGTTTGAGCCGGGCGATTTCCTCGATGCTCGGCTGCGAGCGCAGGCCCACCGACTTCCACTGGCCGATGGCTTGGCGCACGCGGGGCAACACGCGGTTGGCATCGCCATCATCGGCGGCGCCCACGGGAGTTACGTCGACGGCGGCGAGGCTGTCGAGGAACGAGAATTCCAGCACCACCACGCGCTTGGGTGCATCCGGCAGATGCACGGCGTGCTGGCCGTCATTCAGGTCGATGGGGGCAGCGCTTAGCACGCTTGAAGACAACGCCAGGAGGCAGGCGGCAAGGGTCGGGATGGAGCGCAGGATTTGCATGAAGGTACCTCGGCGTTAAAGCACCCCGGCTAGACGGGCTGGGGAAAACGGCGGGTACTATTCCATATCGGGGCGGTGTGATCAAAAAACATTCTCATTAAGATGGCCCAGACACCACAAATCAAATGTGGAAGGGGGCTTGCCCCCGATGGCGGTCTAGACTGACACACCGCCATCGGGGGCAAGCCCCCTCCCACATTTTTGATCGGCGTCTACTAGAAATCGACGGTGGCCGACAGCAAGTAGGTACGCGGCGTCGACAAGGTCAGCCCCGGCTCGCTGTCATCCGACGCACCGGCCGAACTCCAGTAGCGCTTGTCGGCGACGTTCTCCACGTTGGCGCGCAGGGTGATGTGCTTGTCATCGACCTTGAAGGCGTAGCGCGCGCCGACGTCGATGCGGTTCCAGGCATCGATTTCCTTGACGTTGGAGGTGTCCAGGTACTGCGAGCTGGAGTAGATGCCACGGCTGGTCAGGGTCAGGCCTTCCAGGGCCGGCACGTCCCACTCGGCGCCGAGGTTGACGTTGTACTTGGGCGTGGCCGGGGCGCGGTTGCCGTCGACGGTGCCGTTGGTGGTTTTCTGCAGTTCGCTGTCGATATACATCACCCCGCCGAGCAGGCGCACGCCCTTGAGCGGTTCGCCGAACACACTCAGCTCCGCACCGGTGTTCTGGCGCTTGCCGTTGGGGCCGAACAGGTTCGTGGTGCCATTGGTTTCATAGGCCGGTTGCTTGATGCGGAACACCGCAGCGGTGACGGCCAAGGCGCCGGCGTCGTATTTGGCGCCGACTTCCACCTGGCGGCTGATAAATGGCGGGAAGATTTCATCATCGTTGGCCGACGTGGACGGCGCGATCTTGCCCTGGCTCAGGCCTTCCATGTAGTTGGCATACAGCGACAGCTTGTCGGTGGCCTTGAACAGCAGGCCGCCGGACGGCGAAATCTTTTCTTCGTCGTAGCCAGTCTTGCCTTTGACCCCGTTATTCCAGTCATCCACCTTGACCCGCTGCCAGCGCGCGCCGAGGGTCAGCAACAGGCGGTCGTCGAAGAAGCCCAGGGTGTCGGACAGCGCCACGCCGCTGAATTTATTCTCGGTGTAGACCTTGGGATCGGGCCGCGTCTGCACCGTCGGCGTTATTGTCGGCACCGGGTTGTAGAGGTTGCTGAGCCCGTTTGCATAACGCGCGCCGCCGTTCTCAAAGTCCATGTAGAAATAGCTGGCGGCCAGGTTGACCTCATGGCTCACCGAGCCGGTATGGAACCAGTTGCGCACGCCGGCGTTGTAGGTGCGCACGTTTTCATCGCGGGTGAAATCCCGCGGCGACACGGTGAAGTCGCCGGCGGCGTTGCTGACCGACACCGCGTGACGCAGGAAGTCGTGGTTACTTTTACGTGCGCCGAAGCCACCGTAGAGCATCACCGAATCGCTGAGGTCATATTCGGCATTCAGGGTGCCAAAGGTGTCATTGGTGCTGGCCTTGCTCCAGGACTGCGCGTAGTTGTGGCGCACATCATTGGCGCTCGGTACCGGTGCGGCGGCGGCGACCTGCACGCGCTCCTGGGGCGCGTCGGTGTCGCGTTCGGTGTGGCCGATATCGCTGGAAAGGCGCAGACGCTCGCCGCGAAAATCCAGGCCCAGCACGGCCATTTCACGGTCGACGCTCTGGTGGTCCCACTCGGTGTCGCCGGACTGCTTCACGCCGTTGAAGCGGATGCCGAACTTGTTGTCCTCGCCAAAACGCCGGCCGATATCCACCGCGCCGCCGGCCTGGCTGTCGGAGGCCCAGTTGCCGGTGAACGAGTTGATGTCCTTGTCGGTGGCGCGCTTGGGCACCACGTTGATCCCGCCGCCCACGCTGCCGCGCGGCGAGATGCCGTTGATCAACTGGGTGGGACCTTTGAAGATGTCGACGCGGTCGGCCATTTCCATGTCGATGGTGTAGGTCGGCAGCACGCCATACAGGCCGTTGTAGGCCACATCACTGTTGAACAGGCTGAACCCGCGAATGGTGAACTGCTCATAACGCCCACCGGCGGGGTTGGTGGCGCGTACCGACGGGTCGCTGGCGATCAGGTCGCCGAGGGTGCGGGCCTGCTGGTTTTTCACCGCGTCCTGGGTGTAGGTGGTCATGCTGAACGGGGTTTCCATGAAGTCCCGCGTGCCCAGCAGGCCTTGCGAGCCACGGCGCGCCACCTGGCCACCGGCGTAGGTGTCGCCGTCGTACAGGCCGGTGGTGCCCAGGATCGAGGTCGGCGCCAGTTCCAGGCTGCTGCCATCCGGCACCGGCACCAGCATGTAGGCCTGCTCGCCCATCGGCTGCAGTTGCAGGCCGGAGCCTTGCAACAGACGCGCAAAGCCCTCCTCCACCCCGTACTCGCCGGACAAGCCACTGCTGCTGCGCCCGCTGACCAACGCCGGATCCACCGACAGGTTCACACCCGACAACCCGGCAAAACGGGTCAGCGCTGCACTCAAGCTGCCGGCCGGCACCTGGTAGCTGCGGCGCGCGGATGCGTCTTCGGCGTAGCTGACAGCGGCGAATAACGGGCTGGCGCTGAGACTCAGCATCAGGCTCAGTTTCAGCAACGGGCGCAAGCGCAAGGGTAGAACTGCGGACATGGGAGGAAGCTCTCGATTTTGTTCACTTGCCTGAAATGACAGGCGAGGTGAAAAAAAGGGACAGCGTTAATCAACTATTTCTTCAGGCCCGATGATCATCGCGCTCTGTTGCCCCGCTGGTGTTCAAGGTTCACCGCTGAGCGCACGCCTCAGCCGAATAGATAATGGTTTGCGCGCAGTCTTCAGCGACGGCCCGGCGAGTGAAGTAGGTATCGCCTTCGTCGGTCAGAATCTCGTAATCGACTTTACGGGTGGCGCTGGCGTGCTTGATGATCTTCAGCACGCGCTGGAATTTCACGCTTTGCGTGCCGTTCTGATTGGGCCCGGTGAGCACACTGACGCTTTGGAACCAACCGGCGTGTTGCTTGTTGCCGACCAAGGCGCTGGTCATCGCCTCGAAGCGCTCCAACCGGGTGAAGCCCCAGAGTGTCTGCTCCTCCACCGTTGCGCCGGGTGTTGCTGCGCCGGTGAATACAAACAGATTGATCGCCGGGCTGTCTTCGCAAAAGAAGTCATACGGGACCAGGCCGTCGACCATTTTCCTGCCGGGCACGAAGCCCTTTTTATGCACCTGAAACATCGCCACCTCCACTCAATCAATGGCGATAAGTCTAATGAGGGGCGACGTACAGGGCGGTCAAGCCAATGTAATGTCGTGTAAAGATCGCGCGCTGTGCAGGTTGACCTCCACGGTCAGCCCGGCGTCCGGCGTATTGCGCGCCATGATGCTGCCGCCGTGGATTTTCACGGCTCGCGCGGCGATGGCCAGGCCCAGTCCAAAGCCTACGCCGGCATCGCCCACGCCGCGTTCGAACGGTTGGAAGATGCTCTGCAGGCGGTCTGTGGCAACGCCCGGCCCCTGGTCGGTGATCTGTACGCGCAGGCGATTGGCGTCGGCGTTGATCCACGCCGTCACCTGCACGGTGCTACCCGCCGGGGTGTAGCGCACGGCGTTGCGGATCACGTTTTCGAAGCAACGGTAGAGCAACTCACCGCTGACACACGCGATAAACGGCGGGCACGCCAGCAATTGGACACGGCAGCCTTTGATCCCCGCTTCGAACTGCGCATCCTCGACAATCATCGCCAGCAACTCGATGATATCCACCGGCTCGCGTTCGATGCTGTCGGGCCGGCCTTGCAGGCGCGCCAGGGTCAGCAGCGCTTCGATAAGGGTGTCCATGCGCACGGATTCACGCTCGATGCGTTCGAGCATTTCCAGGCGCGTGGCATCCTGGCGCAACAGGCCGATGGCCGCCTGCAGGCGGGTCAGCGGTGAGCGCAGTTCGTGGGAGATGTCGTGCAGCAGCTGTTGCTGGGCTTGCACCAGCACCTTGAGCTGGTTGGCCATGCGGTCACAGTCTTCGGCCAGGTCGACGATTTCATCGCGGCGCTTGCCCATGGCGGGTTTGACCCGGGTTTCGAAGCGCCCCTGCGCCGCGTCGCTCATGGCCCGGCGCAGGTACGCCAAGGGCCACGCCAGGTAGTAGGCCATGTAGCCGCTGAACAGCGCGCTCATCAGCGTGCCGATGATCAGCGGGGTCTGCGGCCACGGGCGCCCCTGGTCATCCGGCGCATGGGTGGAGCGGATCGACAGCTCAAGGCCCTCCTTGCTGATGACCTTGCGCTCATAGGCTGGCTGCGCCACGGGCAAACCCGCGCGTAATTGGCCCGCGCTGTCGTAGATGCCGATGGCCTCATCCGCCGGGCGCTCCCAAACCGTAAGAAGCTGGCCGGCCGCCTCGATGCCGAATTGCTGCAGCAGCTGCTCCTCAGCCGCCAGGATGGTTTGCACATGCGGGTCGTTCGGACGGAAACGGCCCAGTTCAAGCACGCCCACCCCCACCAGAAACGTCAGGGTGGTGGCCAGCCAGAAGGCCAGGAACAGTTTCCAGAACAGCAGGCTGGGCTTGGTCATTCGGCAATCAACAGGTAGCCGAGGCCGCGCACGCTCTGGATCCAGGCCTTGGCATCCGGGCGCGGCCCGAGCTTTTGCCGGATGCTGCTGATGTGCACGTCGATACGTCGGTCGTAGCGGGTCAGCGGGCAGCCCAGCGCGTTGAGCGACAACTCCTTTTTACTCACCACCTGGCCGGCGCTGCGGGCCAGCTCTTCGAGCAGGCTGAATTCGGTGCTGGTCACGCCCAGCTCGACGCCTTTCCACAAGGCCTGACGCTTGCAGGGCCACAACACCAGCGAGCCGGTCTTGATCACTTCCGAGGTTGGCTGGCCCACCGGTTGCACCCGCCGCATGATCGCGCGCAAGCGGGCGACCAATTCGCCCGGGGAGCTGGGCTTGGGCACATAGTCATCGGCGCCGAGTTCCAGGCCGGTGATGCGGTCAATGTTGTCGCCGCGGGCGGTCAGCAGCACCACCGGCACCTGGCTGACCGCGCGAATGCGCCGCAGCACCTCGATACCCGAACGCTGAGGCAGCATCACGTCGAGCACCACGATGCTGTAGCGCCCCGACAGCGCCTGCACCTCGCCCTCCTCGCCGGTGTGCACGGCCGTGGCGTCAAAGCCTTCACTCGCCAAGTATTGGCTCAGCATTCCAGTCAATTCCTGGTCGTCGTCGACTAACAGTACGCGGATCATTTCGGGCTCGTCGGTGGGGGGTTGCGCATTATCGGCCTTGCAGTGGCATTGCAGGCCAACCTTTACCTAACTTGACATTCGGTTAACCGCACCAAACGCCGCGCGCTCTTATGCTGGACGTTCACCAGTCCGGCCGCGCCGGCGCTGCTTGTCGATGTGTTCTGGAAAAGATCTTGATGAATTTTTCGCGCCTGCTCTGCTCGGTTGCGCTGCTGCTCAATGCCTCGATGGCACTCGCCCAAGGCTTCAAAATCTCGGATATTCGAATCAACGGCTTGCAGCGGGTCTCCGCCGGCAGCGTGTTCGGCGCGTTGCCGTTGAACGTGGGCGACGAAGCGGACGACCGGCGCCTGGTGGAGTCGACCCGCACGCTGTTCAAGACCGGCTTCTTCCAGGACATCCACCTGAGCCGCGAAGGCGACGTGCTGATTATCAATGTAGTCGAGCGCCCTTCGGTTGCCAGTATCGAATTCGAAGGCAACAAAGCAATCGCCACCGATGATCTGATGAAGGGCATGAAGCAGTCCGGGCTGGCCGAGGGCGAGATTTTCCAGCGCGCGACCCTGGAAGGTATACGCAACGAATTGCAGCGCCAGTACGTGGCCCAGGGCCGTTACTCGGCATCGGTGGATGCCCAGGTGGTGCCCCAGCCGCGCAACCGGGTGGGGGTGAAGGTCAAGATCGATGAGGGCGAAGTGGCGTCGATCCAGCACATCAATGTTGTGGGCAATACGGTGTTCGCCGATGAGGCGCTGATCGACCAGTTCACCCTCAAGACCAGCAATTGGCTGTCGTTTTTCAAGAACGACGATAAGTATGCACGGGAAAAACTGTCCGGCGACCTGGAGCGGTTGCGCTCCTATTACCTGGACCGCGGCTATATCAATATGGATATAGCCTCGACCCAAGTGTCCATGACCCCGGACAAGAAACACGTGTACATCACCGTGAATATCCAGGAGGGCCAGAAATACACGGTGCGCGCGGTGAAACTCAGTGGCGAGCTCAAAGTCCCGCAGGACGAGGTGCAGGCATTACTGCTGGTGCAAAAGGGCCAGGTGTTTTCGCGCAAGCTGATGACCACCACCTCGGAACTGATCACCCGCAGGCTGGGCAACGAAGGTTATACCTTCGCCAACGTCAACGGCGTACCCCAGGCCCACGACGACGACCACACGGTGGATGTCACCTTCAACGTCGACCCGGGCAAGCGTGCCTACGTCAATCGCATCAATTTCCGTGGCAACACCAAGACTGATGACAAGGTACTGCGCCGCGAGATGCGTCAGATGGAAGGCGGCTGGGCGTCGACCTACCTGATCGACCAATCCAAGGTACGCCTTGATCGCTTGGGCTATTTCAAGGAGGTCAACGTCGAGACGCCCGCAGTGGCCGGGGTGGATGACCAGTTGGATGTGAACTACGCCGTGGAAGAGCAAGCCTCCGGGTCGATTACCGCCAGCGTCGGGTTTGCCCAGAGCGCGGGGCTGATCCTCGGGGGTTCGATTACCCAGAACAACTTTCTCGGCACCGGCAACTACGCCAGCCTGGGGCTGACCCGATCTTCCTACCAGAGCAAGTACAACATCGGTTTCACCGATCCCTATTTCACCCCGGACGGCGTGAGCCTGGGCTACAACGCCTTCTACAGCAAGACCGACTACAACAAGTACTACGATGACGGGGTGTCGTACTACGCCATCAACAGCTTTGGCCTTGGTGCCACGCTCGGCTACCCGATCAATGAAACCTCACGCCTGAGTTTCGGCCTGACGGCGCAACACGACAGCATCGAACCCGGCACCTACAGCGCCGACGAGATCTACGATTTTGTCGAGCGCGAAGGCAAGGAATTCACCAACTACAAGGCTAACCTCGGCTGGTCGGAATCGACCTTGAACAAAGGCGTATTGGCGACTCGCGGGCATTCGCAGAACCTTAACCTGATGGTAACGGTGCCCGGCAGCGACCTGAGTTTCTACAAAATCGATTACACCGGGCAAACCTACCTTCCCGTCACCAACAACACGACGCTGCGCTTTCATACCAAGCTCGGCTACGGCAGCGGTTATGGCTCGACCGACGGGTTGCCGTTCTACGAAACCTACACGGCAGGCGGCGAAGGCACGGTGCGCGGCTTTGAAAGCGGCACCCTTGGCCCACGCAACACCCCGGCCACCGGCACCTACTCGAGTGCCGGCCAGGCGTATTACTCGGATCGGGACACGGAGGCCCTGGGCGGCAATATCCTGATCACCGGTGGCGCGGAGTACCTGTTCCCCGTGCCGTTCATCAAGGACAACAAGTCAGTGCGCACCTCGGTGTTCTGGGACGTGGGGACGGTCTACTCGGACAAATGCTACCTCAGCACCACCCAAGGTTGCGGCAGCGTGGACTTGAGCCAAATGGCCAGTTCCGTGGGTGTGGGCGTGACGTGGTACAGCCCGCTGGGACCGCTTAGCGTGAATTTGGCTTACCCGATTCGCACACCTGAGAACGCGGATAAGCAGGTGTTTCAGTTCTCCTTTGGGCAGACGTTCTAGTTACGTAGCTATGTATCATTTTTTTCACATAGCAACTTTGCAACAAAAATCAGGTCGGCTGAAGTACGTCATTCACTTTAACTGCACGGTTGAATCTGATGAAACCTATGCTTCGACCCCCTGTTGAGCCGGTGCACGACCTGCACACGCAGCGTTTTGAATCCTGCCGGAATATCGAAACGGGCGCCGTATTCATCATTGCGTCCGGTGCATCAGCCAAGTCGTTTCCCCTTGCACAATTTGCCCACGTGCCGATGATTACGATGAACGGCGCGATCTCGATGTTTTTGAACAGCGACGTCAAACCGTATTTCTACGCCTGTACAGACAAGAGCTTTTCGCAGCAGCAACCGGATTTATTCAAACACGCGATGGCACTCAGCCAGAGCGTCGCCCTGTGGGAAGACCACGCGCGGTCAACGGCCATCGCCCCCGCCGGAGCGCTATACACCTTGACCAAGGCGAAAAAGCCGTCCTGGATCGACACTGCACTGGGAAGGCACAGCGCGCTGGTTACCAACCACTCTTTGCTGAGCTTTGGGGACAGGCCGATTGGCTTCAGTAAAGATATGAGCGAAGGTTTTTTTGATGCGCGGACGGTAGCGTATCTGGCGGTGCAACTGGCGTTCCACGTTGGCTTCAACCAGGTTTTTCTGGTGGGGGTTGATCTGGACGAGAATGCTGGAAGGTTTTATGAAACGCCTGGCTCCAACCACTCCCCCTGCGGGCTCGACCAGCACTTTCAGACGCGCATATTGCCTTCGTTCAGGCTGATGGCCGAGAAAGTCGTGGGGGATGATTTCAAGGTTTACAACTTGTCCGATGCTTCGCGGCTGCCGGAGGATGTAGTGCCGCATATAACGCTTGCGCAGGTTGAGGCGATGCTGGGGTAGGCCTGGGCCCACCGCAAAAGTCACAGGCATGAAAAAGCCCAATCTTTGCAGATTGGGCTTGGACATTGAAAAATATGGTCGGGACGGAGTGATTCGAACACTCGACCCCTAGCACCCCATCTCCTTTTTCATACTTCTGGAAAGACTCCGAAATTTCACTCTGGATTTTTATAAGCTAGTATTTACTTGAGCTCCAGCGGTGTTCTGCTCTACGAGAGTCCAGTAACGTCCATCAAGAGCCGACGTTTTTGTGGGGGTAAAAGTGGGGGAGTCCATTTTCATGGCCAAAATCACGATCAAAGAACTCGAGTCGCTGACCGCCAATGATGCCGGCCGGATCCTCCGGGAGGATGGCAATCTCGCGGGTCGAATTTCCCTGCGTAAGGACGGTGTGTCGGTCAGCTTTTTCTATCGCTATCGGTGGGGCGACCAGAACAAAGAATACGCCTGCGGAACCTGGCCGCGCAAATCCCTGACGGACATCCGTAAAGCACGCAACCAGGCACGTGCGCTCATCGATGAGCAGATCAGTCCCAACGAGCACAAGAAAACCGCCAAGGTGCAGGCATACGCCGCCGCTAATGTAGAGGCCGAACATGCAATAACGACAAAGGTGCAAACGCTGACCGTCCAGGATCTGGCCAGCGCCTGGCTGTTGGATGGCGTCGCGCGCAAAGACGGCAATGCCGAGTTGCAGCGCCGTTTTAACAAAGACCTATTCCCGGCACTTGGCAGGACCGCGGTTAACAATGTTTCCGAACACGATGTTCGGGCACTGATCCGAACTGTGGTCCACCGCGGCGCTCACCGTCAAGCCATCAGCTTCTTCGCCGACCTCACCCAGATGTTCAGCTGGGCTAGAAAGCGCCAACCTTGGCGGGCGTTACTGGTTGAGGGTGATCCGACTGAACTGGTCGACATCTCCCCCCTGATCCCTGCCGACTACGAAGCGGAACGAAGCCGGATCCTTTCTCCGGCTGAGCTGTTGGAACTGCACACCCGCTTCCAGCAAATGACTGCCGATTACGACGCCCTCCCCGCGGGCCAAAAATACGACGGCATTCGACCGCTAAAGAAGGAAACACAGCTTGCGCTCTGGATCAGCCTGGGCACGCTGTGCCGGATTGGCGAGTTGCTGCAGGCCGAATGGAAAAATGTCGATCTAGACCAGCAGACCTGGTTCCTCCCCAGCGAAAATGTCAAAGGCACCCGTGGCAAAAAACAAGACCACCATGTCTTCCTCTCCCCCTTCGCCCTGCATTTCTTTCAGGAACTCAAAATCCTGACGGGAGACTCGCAATGGTGCTTTCCGAACAAGCTGGATGATGGGCATGTGGACGTGAAAGTGGTGAGCAAACAGGTCGGCGATCGCCAGGCCCGATTCAAAAACCGCAAAGCCCTCTCCAGACGGTGCCATGACGATACCCTGGTCCTTGCCGACGGCCAAAACGGCGACTGGACGCCGCATGACCTGCGCCGTACAGGGGCGACTATGATGCAAGCCTTAGGCGTTAGCCTGGACGTCATTGATCGCTGCCAAAATCATGTACTGGCCGGCTCTCGGGTGAGACGCCACTACTTGCATCACGACTATGCCGACGAGAAGAAAAACGCCTGGAACCTGCTGGGCGATCGACTCAGTGCGGTGCTGTCCTCGACCTACGAGCACACGCCAAAGGAGTCGAAGTTGTCTTTTCCAGCGTACGCAGCGAAAGAGACACGAACATCCTCATAGGGCCGTTTTACCCTGCGTCACCGGAATTCAACGTCCCCGTGCTGTGATCCATAATTCGCGATGAGCAAAGGTGGCAGATTTCATGTACACATTCGTGAGCTTCACCGCCGCGGAACCGTTCAAAAAAATGTGGCAAACACCCATGGTCAAACTAGCGCACGACATTGGCGTTTCCGACGTCGCCGTCGCCAAAGCTTGTCGCAAAGCCGGCATCCCTCTGCCTGGGCGTGGCCACTGGGCCAAACCGGAGAAGCAGCGACAACGCAAACCCAAACCTCCCCAGGTCGATGGCAAGGTCCTATTCCAGGTGCTCGACCGTGACAACTAGCTCGCCACGACTGGCACTGATTTGAACTCACCTAAAGTCCGGCGGAAGATTGGAACCCCCGATCAATTAACCGAGCCTCACGTGCTAGTGAGTCAATGGCTAAAGAGCGCAAAAACGTCGAGGGTCAAGGACGGCTACCTCGATTACGCAGGCAAGAGTGTGTTGAATGTGATGGTTTCCTAGACGTTTGCTTCAATCACTCGGAGCCAGCCATTAACCTGCTGTAGATAGGCTTTTTGCTCGTCTGTGTCGAAGTCGGCTAGGATTCTTTTTTTTACAGGTTCAAACTCAGCGGGGATGATTTCGCATGCATCTTTCATCGCGTGCTGAAGCTGCAACATTTGCAGAACATATTCGCGCAGACGTTGGATTGAATCTGGTTTGAGCGTCGTTTTCCCTTGCCGAAAGCTGGTAACGTTTTCTCGCAAAACCCGCATAACAGGTTGTAGCTGCGACCTGATTTCACGAAGACCTGCAAACCGGGAGTCGGCATGAAATTCTTCAAAAAGAGTGCGGTTTGTTACTTCTTCAATTGCCATTAAATTTTTCCTAAGTTGAGGTCCGCTCCCAGCGTAGCGAACTTATTGCTTTGAATTGGCTGATACCAACTGACCCACGCTCGTTCCTAGCTTTTGATCCAGGCCTTGTCAGTAACGCCTCTACCGAAGGCCGGGCTGCTTCATAAATCTGAAAGGCATTGTAATCGGCATCGAGCAGCACCAGGAGAACCGTATCAAAAGACTGCTTTAGATCAATTGATCCCACTCGGCCGCCTCGCATTCGAGAATCGGAAAAATACCTACCCTTGATTTGGATCTTGAGAGTCAACCCGTTCCTCTTTTCCGTCGCGTCATAGCCCGCTTGCCTAGCTACCTCCAATTTAAGATTGAGGATTCGAGCGGCCTCATACTCCGCAACCTCACCCGTGACGCCAAGCGGCTTGCCTGTGAGGTGATAGAACCGCCGAGCAAGGACTTTCGCGTCGCTCAGGATCTGGTAAACCTCATCGGTTGCTTGCATGCTAAACCTTTCCTATTCAGCGATACGGTTAAGCTGCTTGAACTCAGCCCAATCAATACCAAGCGCGTCAGCGACTTTACGATGCTGATCCAAGCGCCATTCATTAGCTTGCTCAGGCGACTCGGCGACAAGGAGAATCACGAACTCATCGACTTCGAGTCCGCGGCTGCGAGCAGCTTCTGCGAATACCAAAATGCGCTGTTGTTCGCAGTATTCATCAACCGTTATCCCGCACGCCTCAATAACGGCTGGATTGACCGACTCGATGTGATTGAGCGCGTGAGGGTTTTCAGCGAAAAACCTATCACGGGCAGCCTGATACCGGTTTTCGATACGCATCGATCTTTTTCCTACCTATTCGGGTTTGATACCGACTCCTCACACCTCGAACAGCGCTGATTTCCTAAAACAGAATGCCGCAAGTTATAAAGGGGAGACTCATTATCAGAGCTGTTCAGGAGCTATGGTTGCAGACCGGATCATAACTGCGCCAGGCACTGCTCCTGTTAGTTTCACCTGCGCGGTGTTTGAAGCTGCGGGGTTGTCTCCAGAAATCATTTTACAGTTCAGATCAATGTTGGCAGCTGAACATGAATGAACGTTTCACCCCGAAGCCGAAATTCATAGGCGCGCCGCTGAATGACTGGCCCATCGATTTCCCTCTCTTTACGGTCTGAGGAATGCGCCCTAAGCATCCGGGTAGGTGACTTCGCCAGACGCTTACGTTAATACCGCCCCACCGGGAGTTAGAAGCATCTATTACTCGACAGCCTGGCCCGGTTTCACTCTGACGCCACTCCAGTGCAACGCATTGTTTGAGAGATGGATCATTGCCCGTCCCCCAGCCTCCTATGCTTACGGCCATATCAGCGCCGAACTCGGGATGAGACGCTGTGTAGGTGCATAGGTAAACTGCGTATGCACCTTCTTGGTCATTAACGAACCCGCGAAAGGTTCTAGTTTCGTGACCACATCCGTCGCAATGTCCGATGACTTTCTCATCGCCCAGTTCTATCTCTAAAGCATTATCCATATCCATAAGTATCCTTTCTTCTGAATCATCTTGAACGTACACGGCCCGCCGAAACTGAACGGGAATTTACCTTGCGCACATCAGGCACGCATCCACTGATGCGGCAGCAGTTGGTCAATCTCACTTGCACGCTGCGCCGGCAATGATGGAAGCTGATCTCTAGATGACGAAACTGAATTCTATTGCTCAATACATATTGAGCCGATTTTCGTTTATGTCTTCTATGGCTTTGGACAGAAGCTCCTCGGCCATCATTGCTTCTTCGTGACTACCGGGCAGGCAGTTGAAGTCGTGAGCCGGATCGTATATTGAGCCTTGGATTTCCGCCGAGTCCTTGAAAATCCAAACTCGCATCTGACCTTCATCAACGGTGAATTTGCACACATGCAGCTGAAAACTTAATCCTCTTGCATAGTGAGTTTTCGCACAAATGTGTCTCACCTCAAAGCCATCCTCGAACGCTTGTATCTCTAGTGTTACCGAATTCACGTGACCACCATAAAGATTTTAACATTGCCGTCTTTGATCGTTTCGATCAGTGTAAGCGCCTGCCAAAGTCACCTTGCGTGACTCAGGCAGATAAGGCCGGGGTTCGGAAGGTGTGTTTGCCGGCCCCTTACTATCGGCCTTCCAAGTTTTAGCGCTTGAAGTATCGCCTGCATGGCAAGGAAAACCGCTTCTCCATCGGAGCTTATCCCGACATTGGTCTGAGGGAAGCGCGCAACATTGCGCACGGTGCACGCCGCTCCGTGGCTAAGCCCAAAGCCCCGAGCTGCGCTGGGCTTTGCTGAGGGCAGCAGGTGGGTTTAACGCAACGTAGCGCTCAGCAAGATTGAAGGGTTGAAGATCGGATATGTCGTCACCAACAACCCAATGATCGAAAGGCCAGCCGATGTAGGCAGGTTTCTTCTACGTATTGAGGAGAGGCGAGAACGGGTCCATTGTCCAGCTTCTCACCAGGCATTGGAGCAGTTCAGCTGTTAACGGACACACCGAGAGATGTGTCCGTTGTTGATTACATCATTTTGAGAGTCTGGATGGGCCTACTTCAGTCGCTCGAACATCAAGCCCATATGCCTTAAAGGAGGCTTCGATGACCCCTTCCTCTTTCAACTTGGCAATATTTTCATTCAGAGCGGCGCCAAACTCAGTTTGGTTGATAGGGTAAAGGAAGACAATTTGCGGAGGCTCCATTGAAGAGTGAACGCGTGGATCTGGCTCGGCAGGATTTATCTTAACATTGACATAACCGCCTTTGCGCTGGGTGTACAACCCTGCGTTCAAATCACTGATCCCGGCGTCCAAACGGCCCGAGGCGAGGTCTTGCGCCATGGCCACAGGCGTGGGGTAAAGTTTTAAAGAGTCACCGTATAAGGTGTGGAGGTCGCTGACCGCACTGTACCCTTGGATGATGCCGACAGTTTTGCCAACCAACTGCGAAAACTGGGTATAGCCTGCCTTTGAGAGAATCGCCATCTGATCAAGGTACATCGGATCAGAGACACCCAGGAATTTGGCACGTGCAGCTGTCCCGTACCAGTTTCCTGCGGACAAATCGGCCTTGCCCGAAAGTACATATTGAATCTCTGCAGCCGCATCAACCTCCTTCGCATCGATTTTAAGGCATTCCATCGCAGCAATTCGATTTAAAATATCACCTTCCACGCCTGCAAAAGATCCATTCTCCCCTGGAATGTCATAAGGTGGAAACATATAGGTGGAAACGGTAAGGACGCCGGGTACTATTGTCTTGATTTGGTGTACAGGCTTGCACTCTCCGTGTGCAGAACCTACAAGACCAATCACACCGACCCACGCCGCCGCCTGTTTCCAAAATGATTTCTTTAATCGCAGTTTTTCAAACTTTATCATGATAAGTGCATATCCCAGTTATAATTACCATTAAGGTTTGGTTCTTGGCCCTGAGGGACAAGACACACTCATCCCAGCAGGAGTTTAATACCGCTCCCACTTCACTATCCATTTTAACTCTATTCACTGTGCTGAGTTCACGCAGAGCGTCGCGGCACGCCTTGATGCCGAGAGCCTTTCCTACACTTCATGGCGACTGAGCCTTTTTTCAAGTTTCGACACCACAAGTGTCGCCGGTATACAAATACTCGCATACAGTGCAGCCGCCAGTAAAAAAACCGACATGTATTGAAAAGTCAAAGAGCCCACTTGATTAGCTCGTGTCACCAGTTCGGGCAGCGCAACGGTGAAGCACAACGAAGTTGACAACAGCGTCAACAGCACGAATCCAAGCAGAGGGGGTATTGACACTCGCAAGCCTTGAGGCAATATGATTAACCGCAACGTATCGACGTGCGACAAACCTATTGCCTGCGCGGCATCCTGCTGTCCAGAAGAAACAGACAATAAACCCGATCGGATAATCTCGCTGGTGTAGGCAGCTGTACACCACGACATTGCTAACACAGAGGACACAAAAGAAGACAGTGTGAGGTTCACTGAGGGAAGGCCAAAATAGAAGAACTGTAATAAAAGCAGTAATGGCGCCCCCCTCCCCAGTTCAACCAACACAATCGTCAACCATCGGATTGATCTTAGATTCGCCCCAACACCCAGGGCAAAGGTTAACCCCAGCGGAATGCCAACGAGCGTGCACGCGACCGTTACTTCTACGCTGATCACTAATCCTGATAGCAAGGGTCGAACCCATTCGAGCCAGAAAACAAGGATATTCATCTGGCAATGCTCCTACGCAAATGCCTGTCCAGGCTGCGAGTCGTATAGGCTATGCCTATGCTGATCAAGAAGTACATGAGGCCAAATGCAGCGTAGACCTCAATCCCCTTGAAAGTGGCTTGGGTAATACGATGAGCGGACAATGCCATTTCATGAACACCGATGGTCGATGCCACGGCGGTGTCTTTTAGTAATCCAATCGCATAGGTTGCAAGTGAAGGAATTGATATGCGAAAAATTTGAGGAATCAAAACGTCAACGTACATCTGTAGCGCCGGCATGCCTAAAGCTCTCGCCGCCTCATACTGCCCGGAAGGAATAGCGCCGATAGCACCGCGATAAATTTCTGCGAGGTTCGCCGCCGCAATCAATCCGAGACCTATGCTCGCGGACGCAAAGGGGCTGATAGGTATCAGGTCACTCCCAACCCCAAAGAAAATGAAGAATAACCACACGATTGGGGGAACAGATCGAACGATAAGAATGATCGTAAGTGCAGTATGGCTAACGAAAGTATGGCCTGAACAGCGCGCCCAACAAAGAGGGACAGCAAAGACTGCTCCTATGGCGAACGATGTGACCGTCAAGGCGAGTGTCAAAGGCAATGCGCCGAGTATCTCGTACAGGAGCATGGTCAAAAGATCTACCATCATCGATCCCTCACTGCAGATAAGAATTGCTGAACCCGTTCAGTCTTGGGGTTTCTCATTATCTCTTTACTTTCCCCTTCTTCAAGTATGACGCCTTCCGCCATGACAATGACGCGATCTGACACACTTTCGGCGAATCTCATTTCGTGAGTAACAACGATCATCGTCATGCCCTCATTCGCCAGCTCACGCATCACCGCAAGAACTTCGAGCCCTACTTCCGGGTCGAGCGCAGACGTGGGCTCATCAAAGAGCATGATCTTCGGATCGAGTGCAAGTGCCCGTGAAATCGCGATTCTCTGTTGTTGACCGCCGGAACACCGTGCTGGGTATTGGTCAGCTTTGGCGGCGAGTCCGACCCGGGTCAACAAAGCGAGCGATCGTTCATTGGCCTCTTCCACCGTCCGACCCAACACTCGCCTTTGCGCTAAGCTTATATTTTCCATTACGGTGAGGTGGGGAAAAAGGTTGAAGGACTGGAAAACCATTCCTAGATGGCTTCGGAAAAATTTCAAATCCGCTTTTCTAACCCGCTCACCTGCGGTGATCTTTACACCACCGACAGTAACGGCCCCCGTGGTCGGCGGCTCCAATTGGTTGATGCAACGAAGTAGTGTGCTCTTACCGGAACCACTCGGCCCAATGATCGCAACGACCTCACCCAGTTGCACTTCTAGATTGACCTCATGCAATACTCTATGTACCCCGAACTCCTTACCCACACGTTCAAGTGTTAGCAACGGGCTAGCGTCTATGGGCATATCGTGCTCAGCTGCCATTACGGGCACCGACAAGTCCGTCATTGCCATTTCCTCCTCGCTTTTACGTTCTCTGCGGAGTTCCGCAACTCTTTAAAAGGCGTTGGCAGCGAACGAATTTTTGTTATTAGGTGCCGCTTCTTGAGGAGCAGCTATTCCACCTAAGGACGCATCGGATTTGTCTAACTCTCCGGCCTGCCTATTGTGTCAATCCGATGAAGACTGCCGGTGCTAAAGAAGAACGTCGAGTCATTTTTTTTTGCATCGCCATGAATATATTTGAACCCGCAAATCGGGTAATACCTCCTACGAGCGATGGCCACTTCCAGTCGATACTGTCCCGACCTGTACTCAAGCCTCTAGCGTGAAGAAGGGACCATCAGTTTATGAGCTATGGAGCGCGGCTTCCAATTGCGGAAGTGCTTCGAACAGATCAGCTACCAGGCCGTAATCGGCCACCTGAAAGATTGGCGCCTCCTCATCTTTGTTGATCGCGATGATCACTTTAGAGTCTTTCATCCCTGCCAAGTGCTGGATCGCACCGGAGATACCGACGGCGATGTACAGTTGAGGCGCGACGATTTTTCCGGTCTGCCCAACCTGCATATCATTGGGAACAAAACCTGCGTCTACTGCGGCGCGAGAAGCCCCCACTGCCGCACCCAGCTTATCAGCCAAAGAGTAGAGGTATTTAAAGTTTTCACCATTCTGC
Organism: Pseudomonas sp. AC463; assembly: GCF_979253585.1. Classification (NCBI taxonomy): domain Bacteria; kingdom Pseudomonadati; phylum Pseudomonadota; class Gammaproteobacteria; order Pseudomonadales; family Pseudomonadaceae; genus Pseudomonas; species Pseudomonas sp. AC463. The sequence continues at coordinate 126,556 of NZ_CEEDDZ010000004.1, forward strand.
ATGCCTCGGCCACCGGCAACCACGACACGGGCAGCGGTCAATTCCGGGCGATCGTGTTTCACCAGGTCTTCGCCCACGAACCTGGAAGTGCCGGCGTAGTGAGCGGCAGGAATCTGTTCAACGGGGGCTGCGCCCCCAACAGCGCCCACCGGGTCGAACCCTGTAGCACGCACGGTGATCACTTTCACTGAAGCACTCGACTGCACGGTAGCAATAGCGTTCCCGGCGTATACTGGGCGCTTGAAGGTATCAGCGCTTTCAACCGAGATAACTTCAGAGACTTGATCAACATTTAGGTGCGCCGCCACCCTCGGCAGAATATTTTTGCCACTGGAGCTGGCGGGAGCCAAAACATGAGTGTAAATCGTGCATCGCTCGAGCACTAGACTGACGATGAGAGGTGCAATATTTTCAGGTAATTGATGGGTGTAAGCGGCATTATCGGCCAGTAATACTTTGTCCACGCCGTGGATCTGTGCGGCAGATTCAGCCACCGAGTCGACACACGCACCAGCCACCAATACGTGAATCTCACCACCGATTTTGACGCCGGCTGCGACGGTATTTAGCATGGCCGGGGCCAGTACCTTGTTGCCATACGGGTCGGTTAAATAGTCAGCAATCACCAGAATGGTCATTCAGATCACCTTCGCTTCGTTCTTTAGTTTCTCGACCAACTCGGCCACCGTCCGGACCTTGATACCGGCAATACGGGACGCAGGCGCTTCCACTTTCAAGGTCTTGTAGGCAGGCGTGAGAGCTACACCTAAAGCGTGCGCAGTCACGACTTCAAGCGGCTTCTTCTTCGCTTTCATGATATTTGGTAGAGACGCGTATCGCGGCTCGTTTAATCGCAGGTCGGTGGTAATAATGGACGGCAGTTTTAAAGAAACAGTCTGCGCGCCGCCCTACTTCGCGCGTCAAGGCAACGTTGTCGCCACTGACTTCGACCTTCGAGGCGAAGGTGCCCTGACCGTAGCCGCTCAATGCAGCAAGCATCTGGCCAGTCTGGTTGTTGTCACTGTCAATGGCTTGTTTGCCGAGGAACACCAACGATGGCTGCTCCCTGTCGACCACCGACTTGAGCAACTTGGCAACCGCCAGGGAAGTGAGGTCTTCGGCAGCTTCGACAAGGATTGCACGGTCGGCACCCAAAGCCAGAGCGGTGCGCAGCTGTTCTTGAGCGGTGGCCGGGCCGGCGGAGACGACGACTATCTCAGTCGCAACACCTTTCTCTTTCAGGCGTACGGCTTCTTCCAATGCGATTTCGCAAAAAGGGTTAATCGACATCTTGACGTTAGCAAGGTCTACGCCGGAGTTGTCCGCTTTGACGCGAACCTTGACGTTATAGTCGACCACTCGTTTGACAGCTACCAAAACTTTCATCGTTGGCCTCGTGGGGCGGAAGGTAGGAGATCAGGACTAAAACGCCTGAACTATCGCGGATGTCGATATGTGTTCTAGAACGATGTTTAAGTGACGCTCCAGCGCCGGCTAAAAGCTACCGCTCACAACGTTGAATACGTGTTTGAGTCGTTGCCCTGAAGTTGTTCCTCCACAAGGAGGTATACCTCCGAAAACCGTGCAATTCCTGGCTCATCTGATTCAACAACAACACAATGCAGTGCGCTTACATTCGTGGGGCGCTTAAGCGGGAAAGTAAAATGAGCAACTATATTATTCATTTGCCAACAGGGTCCGAAAGCCCAACACACTCATTCACTTCCTCGATACTCGGTACTCGGTACTCGGTACTCGGTACTCGGTAAATTATTCTTTGATCAACTGAACGCAAATATCAGCTAACGTGTCTCCCACAGACTGCGGGCTCAGAGGGGAACCCGCCACGTAAAACCACGATAAAGCGGGCTCTGTCCTTCCAATGTTTCCCACTGCTACGAGAGCTTGCCTGTTTACCTGAAAGACGGAGAAACTATCAGCGGTTCCATAGCGTTTATTTTTTCGGAAAGAGCAAGGGGAGCTACCACTATTCCGTCGTCAATAATCAGCTGATCATCGACCCACAAGGTTTGCTGACTGAGCACCACATCCGGGTGATTTTCACCGCCCCCCGGCTCCCACCAAGGAATTCCCAAGCCCAAAGCATTTTGCCCGTGGGCTCGCATACTTTCGATAAAAGATCGGTCATTCGTTCTTGCGGCTGGGTGAATGCCATGGGTGTAGTGAATAATCATCCCCAGCTCGCCCTTGCTAGCGCGACGCATGGACCTCTTCAGTGCGCTCAACGAAGATCCACCCCCTGAAACGGAGATAATGTGGCCCTTATCAACGGTTAACTTGACAGGCTGCGGCAGGCTTTCAAAGTAATCATGAAAACCAGACCTTACAATTACGGTTCCGCTCGCAGTATCGATCTTCACCGGAATGGTACACGCCCCTGGTACAAGATAAAATCCTGGCTTGTCTGCGTAACGGGGTTTGACGAACGTCGATTTCGGACCTAACGTGAACGTGAAATCGGAACCGTCTGGCGTGGTAATGCGACATGATTTACCCTCCGATTGACCAAAGAACTCATCAAATAGATCCTGCGCTTCAAAATACGCATCGAAATCTACCAGTCCGAACATGCGTGAAAATGACTCTAACCTAAGGTCGCCCATCAAGAAATACCGAACCTTGTCGGCACTCATTGCTTCATCCCATGCCGTTGAACCTGCAAGATACGGAAAGGTCATATCAATCCAGAGGTCCGCCGCTTTCATAGCGCTTGCAACTAAAATCGATATATAGTTATCGGCAAGCTGGCCCTGGAAGGGCAGGCGCGGGATAATCAGGGTTGTCGCACGCGCGCCACGCCGGTTGATGACGCCTGCCAGCAGCTCGACCAATCTCATGTCCGTTCCACTGTCAGCCGTCAGAAGCACCTCCTCCCCCTTTTGTAGACAGAGGTGGTCCAGTGCGACATCAGAAGCTTGAAACATCAAACTAAGGTTATCCATGTAAGCATCTCATACGGTATTGATTAAAAGTATATAATAAGACTAAATAGGTAAAAACGACAGGGCAACGCATCATATTTTGTGTTGTTATTAATTATAATAATCCCTTATGACTTGAACAGTTTTTACACGCGAATTATCAGACGCTGGGTGATCAGCATGTTCCGCCACCCTCCATTTCAAGCCATTTATCAACCTATCTTCGGAGATAGCGACCTATTTACCAAAGTGTCGAGCAGTCGTAGGTCGACATCGACCACTTGATAGCCTGGACCGCTGACGATCGGGGTCTCAGAGTAAATATGCGCTATTGCAAGACGTCGTCCGAAGCACGTCAAGAATACCGGAAAGCGAAAATGATGAACTCAATTTGATGCGCTGGACCATACCGAAAATACGATGGAGCTCAGACCAACCCGGTGTTTTGTCAGGTCGTGATTGTCGGGAGATCTTCCTACTCCCGCCGCTAAAACATTATTTAGCAGATTCACTTACCCGTGGAGTGCTGCTGAAACAAAGGTCATTCCCGCAGCTTCTTGGTAGCTGTATCGTGGCCGAATTTTAAGTTAGGCAAGACGTGATGTGAAATTAAAATGCTGGGCATCACACCACACGGCGACGCCCAGAACATGTCAACTTAAAAAGTATTTAACTCATGGTGAGGCCACCGCTAACACTGAGAATTTGACCGGTTATATAACTGGCATCGTCCGATACTAGAAAAGAAACTGCAGCGGCCTGTTCTTCAGGTTCAGCCCAACGCCGGAACGGAATCATTTTTACACGCCGCGCAACAACTTCGGGATCAGCATCTTGTTCTAGAGGCGTATTGGTAGGTCCCGGGGCCGTGCAGTTCACATTGATGTTGTAACGGGCGAGTTCACGAGCAATACTTTTACTCCACGCGGCCAATGCTCCTTTTGTTCCCGCGTACACGGCTTCATAACCTGAACCAACACGTGCCGCGTCAGAAGTTACGCAAACGATTTTTCCGGATTTTCGTACGATCATGCCAGGAACAACCGAATGTGTTACATAAAGTGCAGACATGAAATTGACGTCTACCAATTGTTTCCAATAGGTACTATCCTCCTCCACCCAGCGACCCTCTTTTGTCCAGCCAACCATGTTGACTAGCGCATCAACTGGAGCGACCTCCCTCTCGGCCTGCGCAATCGTAGCTCGAGTTTCGCGTTCATTAGTTAGATCGACTTTGAACGCTTTGCCGTCGATGCTATTGTTTTCGATTAACGCACTCACAGGGCCGATATCACGGTCTAACGCGATCACACGAAAACCATCAGCGGCGAGACGTAACACGGTGGCTAGCCCCATCCCACCACTGGCACCCGTAATTAAAACCGTTTTTTTGTCACGCATAGTTAAACCTCGTCGATTACTGAATATGTTAATTAACACTAACAACTAAGCGACCACGCACATTGCCAGACAAAAGTTTGTCAGCGAGCGCAGGAAGCTCAGCCATCTTGACGACTTGTGTTACTTCCGCCATCTTGTCTTGCGGTAGTATTTTAGCAATGCGCTTCCACGCTTCAACTCGGGCTTCTGCGGGTTGCATTACACTGTCAATGCCAAGAACATTAACACCACGGAGCAGAAATGGGATAATCGATAGTTGTACATTAGGGCTCGCTGCAAGCCCACAACAGGCCACCGAACCGCCATATTTAATTTGTGCCAGCACTCTAGAAAGTTGATCCCCTGCCACGCTATCAACTGCACCGGCCCACGTCTCGCGTTCGAGTGGCTTATTGTTGAATTCCAATTCTGACCGATTCAATACCTGGCGAGCACCTAAATCTCGGAGGTAACCTGTCAAGTGTTCCCTTCCCGTAACCGCTGTAACGTCGTACCCCAGTGCAGACAGTAAAAGCACCGCGACCGATCCAACACCGCCGCCTGAGCCGGTGACAAGCACAGGACCTTGTTTAGGTGTCAACCCCTGACGCTCGAGTGCGTTTATGCACAACATTGCAGTGAGTCCTGCGGTACCCACTGCCATAGCGGTACGGAGATCCAAGCCGCTCGGCAGCGGTGTTAGCCATTCGCCAGGGACTCTCGCCTGTCGCGCGTAACCCCCGAAACGGTTTTCACCAACCCGCCAGCCCGTCAGAAGAACTTCTTCTCCGACCTTTCGATTGGGGTTTGTCGTTTCTATAACACGGCCAGCGAGATCAATTCCCGGCACATGGGGGTAGTGCTTAACCAATCCCCCAATCCCCTTCAAGACCATCGCGTCTTTGTAGTTCATACTGGACCAGTCGACCTCAACGATCGTATCGCCCTCAGGGAGGCTGTCCCTGGTTATAGATCCTATTTCTGCAGAGGCCACCTGCTCGTGTTTATTGACTAGCAATGCATTGATACGTGAATCAGGCATGTAAAATCCTCATAAACAGTTTTGTCATTATCAGAAAATCGGCTATTGAGAGAAGCTTCTCAGGGGATAACGTTACATAACTCAACTGAATTATAAATTGATATAATTTTCTCAACTATTACTTCAGCTAATCTACCGCGTTAGACGCCCAATTCAGACCCATTACTCACGAACCTATCAGACAAGCATGCATGACCTCAAACTTCTTGATTGCTACAGTCGGCGGGCAGCGAACGAATAGTGTCGATTCCAACTGTCGTGATTAGAAATACTTATCCATTCTGAATATCGCGCATACATTGGTCAGCGTAGCAAATGCTTTTGATTTTGGTGAAGAATGCCCCCACGCCAGCGCCCTCTCTCACCGCTCACCTATTTGCGATGTTATCCTGTCAACATTCAGGGGAACAGTTGACACTCCGGCATACCGACCTCTGCACAATTGAAGATGTAATACGCGCGGCGTACCTAGGGTGGCCTTGTCCCGCAAGTTCAATCGAAGCCCAAGCCCCCCCCCAAATACGGGTAATATAAGCGACTCCTATAGAGTGGCAAAGCGCGCTTCTCCCCAGCCCAACCATGCGCCAGGTTACGTATCGAGTTTACCAACAAAAGATTTAGAGATAATGTCCGCGACGTCTGAGTCACTGTAACCAAGACTCCTCAACACCTCAGCCGTATGCTGACTAAGGCGCGGTGGCTCTTTATAGCTGGATGCAGGAGATTTAGAGTAGTGCGTCGTATGTGCCATCGTGACCGTACTCCCCTCGGAGGGGTGCTGTTTTTTGATAAAAAAACCGCCGTCTCGAAGATAAGGGTCGTCAACTACATCCTCAAGTTTATTCATGGGGCCAGCAGGGATCTGCGCGGCTTCTAAGTCAACCAGCCACTCAGCAGTGGTTCGCTCCACTAATTTCGCAGCGACCCATGAATATAACTCTTCAAGCCGAGGTACCCTGTCATAGGCTTTAGCATACCTGGGGTCGCCCACTAATTCGGGACACCCTAGCAGCGTAAACATACGGGACCAATGCTGGTCAGTGCTTGCCATTACAGCAATGTGACCATCTTTTGTTTCATAAGGTCTGCGCAGGGGCGTCAGTGCCCTTGGATAACCTAATCCTTTTTCTGGCTCATCCAACACCCCATGCCAGAGGTGGTCTATCAAATTAAATGACACCATAGTGTCATACATGGGGACATGAATTTCTTGGGCTTGACCGGTTCGCTCACGATGGAAAAGAGCTGTAGATACAGCAATGGCAAGCGCATACCCGCAGACCTTGTCGGCGATCATTGTAGGGATGTACTCGAACTTTCCATTTCGACGCCGAAACAAATCTGCGATCCCACTCATGCCTTGGATCACGTCGTCATAGGCCGGCACCTCTCGACGATCGCTATCTTTACGAAACCCACTGGCCCACGCATACACAAGCCGCGGGTAACGATGCTTTATCGAGTTGTAATCAAGCCCTAGGCGCTCCATGGCGCCGGGACGCATATTGTGAATAAAAACGTCCGCATTGTCTAAAAGCTTGAACAGCGCCTCCTTGGACTTTCCGTCTTTTAGATCCAGAACAATACTTCTTTTATTCCGGTTCATATTCATAAAAAAAGCGCCCATACCTTCATGACGCCTTGGGCCTACGGAACGCATGAAATCCCCATCTGGAGACTCGACTTTGATAATATCCGCGCCCATATCGCCCATCATCTGGGTTGCAATAGGACCCAGAATGTTTACGCTCAAATCGACGACACGAATACCCTCCATGGGACCTGGCATACTTTCATCCTGTTTATTCAGATGTGCAGATTCAGCCGCAGGTGTCGACATCACAACTCTCCTGTCGTCCTGGCACTGATCATTCGCGTTGCCTGGTATGCCATGACAACCTCCCCGTTCTGATTAACCACGCTATTGATAGACTTAACAATGCCCACATGAGGCTTGCTCTTGCTTCTGCGCGATTCAATGATCTCTGTTTCAACGTGTATAGTGTCACCAATGTAGGTTGGCGCCTTAACGGAAAGCTCTAACCCCAGGAAAGCCTGACCCGTCATTTGGCTTGAATAGACCGCCAGCATTCCTTCTGCGAAGCTAAAGGTAAGAGCGCCCGGCGCAAAACGCTTACTGATTTCTGACTCGGTTTTGAGAAACTCGGTATTAACGAACAATAGCTCCGTCATTCCCGTCGTATTGACAAAATTCACCAAGTCAGCCTCTGTGACCGTACGGCCGAACGTTTTAAACTTTTCGCCCTTCGGCAAGTCCTCTAAGTAAAGCCCGACGCCTAATATTTTCATAAACTTACCCATCATTTAGATTCATCGCTGACCGTCATTCGATCACGGCCATGTCAATCAACATAGACACCCTGAGCGTAATGTCTATTTAGTTACTGTCCTTTTTATTCCCGAACCCACCCACAGCGTTTTTAAATGAATCCCGTTGTAAAAGGACGCTGTCCGCCATGTAGGCCATGGCTCTCCCGGTACTCCCGGGTGCTCCATATCCGCCGATCAGGATTTGCTTAAGCAGTGCCACAGACGAGGGATCGACGCGACTTGCATAATGTCTTGCTTTATCAAGTGCTGAGGTAAATGCGTTGCCAGACTCGACCACTGTGGTGACAAGCCCCCATTCTTGTGCGGTCTGCGCATCAATTTTTTCACCAAACACCAACATCTCTCGGGCTCTGGCAAAACCAATTGCTCTTGGAGCACTGACGGTTCCACCACCCGTAGGTAGGGCACCGACTGTGATCTCAGGGAAACCGAAAACCGCATCACCGCTGCAAATACGCGCGTCACACGCGAGCGCCAGCTCCAAGCCGCCACCCAAGCAGAATCCTTCGATGGCGGCTATGGTGGCGCAAGGCATTTCTTCCAGCATTTCAGTACATTGAAGAAATAGTTTGGTATGAATTTTCGCGGCTTCGTAAGTATAGTCAGCCAGGGCTTTCAAATCTGAGCCAGCACAAAATGCTTTCGTACCTTCACCCGTTAAGACTAACGCAGTGATTTTCTCAGCCTGCAAGACCGTGAGCGCGTCAAGCAACAACTGGAGTGCTTCATTGTCCACCGAGTTCCTTCGATGCTCTCGAGCAATGGTGATCGTAGCCACTGAGTTTTCAATTTCATAACAGACCGACTGACGCATAGCTTCTCCTACCATCGAAGTACTGGAATGATGAATCACTTATACCGATCGTAAGGGAATACTTTCAAAGCGTTTTCGTACAACAGTTTTTTCTTCGCACTTTCGCGCAAGTCCAACTCATCTATCTGTGCCAGCGACTCAGGGTGTTTAAGAACCGGAAAGTCCGACCCCCACAGGACCTTGTCCTGGCCCCAACTATTGATAAAATGTTTCATTTCCGGTTTCCAGTACTTCGGTGAATATGCCGAGGTACCGAGGTACATGTTCGGGTGTTTGGAAACCAGGGCGATTGCCTCTTCAATCCAAGGCCACCCGGTGTGTGTACACACAATTGTCAATTCCGGGAAATACAATGCGACGCGATCAAGGCGCGCCGGACGGCCAGGTTCAATAGGCATGTAATCCAGTGTGTGGCCCATCGAAACCACTGCCGGGATCCCCAACTCTACACATTTTGCATAGAAGGGGTAGTAATACGCATGGTCGGGACCCAGGTCAAAACCGTGAGGATGTATGTGAATACCAACAAACCCGTACTCTTTTACCGCTACCTCCAGCTGTTTACAACCTTCGAGTCCGGAATAAGGATTGACACCAAACAGGCCATAGGCTTGCCCAGGCAGTTGGCGTGTAACTTCATAAACTTCTTCCGGTGTTACTTGAAGATAAGGTTTTTGCTTACGGAAGCTCCATCCGAAAAAGGCTGCGATATGAACTTTTCCAATACCGGTTTCCGCCGCGTACTCTTTGAACTCAGGAACGGTATAGCCTCTAAGGGTATGCGCCCTTCCAATATTCTGGAAGACTTCATTTTCCTCCTCGTCCTCGACGAAATGCTTTTGGATCGACTCAGGGGTAAACAGGTGCCCTAAAATATCAATTGGCTTGCTCATTCTCTATCTCCGACTGCGAATTAAATATCAGGCTAAGACATTGCGCGTGTAAGCCTCACTACGAAGACTGCACTTTTCCGAGTATATTTCGCGAAATTATATTTCGCTGAATCTGACTGGTACCCTCAACAATTTGTAGGACTTTCGCATCGCGAAAATATCGATTTATCGGATACTCGTTTGAGATCCCATAGGCGCCAAATAGTTGGACTGCTTCGGTCGCTACCTTCATCGCGGTTTCGGTGGCGTGCAATTTAGCAATGGACGCCATGTGACGTAGCTCATAGCCCTTTATCCCCTTATCTACCGCGCGAGCCGCCTGGTAGACTAAGTTTCGGGAGGCGGATATCTGAGTCTCCATATCAGCGATCATCCAGCGGATTCCTTGGAAGTCAGAGACTTTTTGCCCGAAAGCCTGTCGCTCTTTGATAAAGTCAATTGCATGGTCCATCGCCCCTTGAGCCAGGCCTAACGCTCTGGCTGCAGCTACAGGTCGCGCGCGATTTAACTCATCCATTGCTATCGCGAACCCTGTTCCTTCGTCGCCTATACGATTCGATTCCGGGACGTAAACATTATCGAAGTAGAGAGGAGAAGATGGCACCCCTCTGCCGCCCATTTTGTTCTCCTTGGGACCGATGCTGAATCCTTCCATGTTCGGTTCGACAATGAATAGATTGAGAACACCTCGCTCGTCTTTGTCACCCACCCTTGCCGCCACGAGTACGAAATCCGCAACAGAGGCATTGGTGCACCATATTTTTGAACCGGTGATCCGATACCCATCCCCATCACGGACAGCGCGCGTCTTGATTCCGGCAACGTCCGAACCGCTTTGAGGCTCAGTCAACGAAAATGCTCCCCGGATCTCCCCTGAAGCCAAGCGAGGCAGGTACTTTTCCTGTTGCTCCTTAGTGCCGCCCAGTAGCATCGCAAACTGATCCCATTGGACCACCAGGAGATAGGCAGTGTTGTAGCAAACGCGTGCAAACTCTTCGATTGCAAGACATGACGCCATCATACTGTTCATGCCCCCGTATTGTTCTGGGTAAGGAAGCGTGAACAATCCGAGCTCTTTCAGCAAATCGAACATGTCTTGCGGGTATTCGCCCGTCTCGTCTATTTTCGCGGCTCTCATCGACACCCGCTCTTGAGCCACGCGACGCACCAGATCACGTACCTGCAACTCATCTTCCGATAGATCAAACATAGCTGCCGAATCTCTTATATAAATAAGGAAGGTTTACTCACAATCAACACATTCGCTGGCAACTAGGCTGCGGATCCAGAACGTTAAACTTTGCTTTTCCAACACCCGAATCGCTACGTCCTTGCCTCATCAGAACACGTTTAACTTATCAAGTTATCCCTTGTGTTATTTTTGCTTACTCAACTGAATGATATGACCAAAAATTTAGTATTGCACACGTTGATTTTTTCTATTGCTATTAATTAAATTAATATAACCGCCATTCGGCTGAAGGAATTTCAGATGGATCACTGACCCTCCACGTCCAATGAGGCCGTCTGCCAAAGCTTAAACACAAAGCTCTGCGCATCGTGGATTGAGGTGTGGGCTGGCCACAACGTGACGTTCTTTCAAAATGTTGGAGTAGAATACGGGTTGTCGTCACCTCGCTTGGCTCATTTACCGATGCCTCGAATGCCATTAATAACGTGCAGTCGCCTACTCCCATTCTTGCTGGTTGATGACCAGCAGGACGACCAGTTATATCGGTGCACGCCGCTTCATTGGCTGAGCAGTTCAGGGTAAAAGTCGTCATAGAACTAAGTATTTTATCAGCTGGGCTAATTTTTATTATTAAAAAAATGCGTTGCGCCAACTATTTCCCAAAGTCATAGACACTACGCCGCATCAGGCTCCCATTCGGACATGAACCTATACGCCCGAGCGAAGAAACCGATAATGGATACGGTTGTAGGACGTCACACCGCGACCTTGAAACGTGACAGCAAATCCACTAGTTCGCCGAAAAATACCAATAGTCGTCACGTAGACGATTTTTGAAAAGCAACGAACGACGTATGGGTTATCCACGGGTTGCACGATCGCAGCCCGACCAATCAACACAGTTGCCCCACATTCACTAATCCTGCTTCACAAAACCCACCTAAGGTGTGGGTAGACTAACCCCCGTGATGCCGAGCGCCTCCAACCGTGCGGCAACGTTAAACAAATCGTCTTCACAGCCACGCGCAGCGATCAACTGCAAACCCAAGGGTAACTTTCCTGGGCGATAAATAGGCGCAGCAAGTACCGGGCACCCGAGCAATCCGAACGACTGCGTAAAGACGCCCAAGTGGCTTCTCGCTGAGACGGACGCCCCGTTTAGCACTATCTCCTTCTGCGAGATAAGCGGTGCTACACATGGCGCAGACGGAGCAATGAGTACGTCTGCTTCTTGCCAGATCGAACCAAAAATAGCATTAAACTTTATCTTAAACTTTTCAATTTCAAGTAAATAATGCGCGGGCAACTGGCGTCCTGCAATAAGCCGATCCCTCACTGCTGGATCGAAGTCCAACGGTCTATTTTCAAGATCCTTCTTATGTAGGTAACTGCCTTTTACAGCGGTCAGAATGAAAGCCGCGGCCCGCGCTTCCTCTATCCAGGGAATTTCCGCGGTCAAACAATTATCAACACGGCTTTTTAGGTCGGCAAGACTGTAAATAAAGTCCGCTTCAGTTGTGTTAGCAAATAATGTGTCCAGTGTAGCAATCCGCAGACGACCGGAATTGCGGTAGGGACGCCTTTGACCTGCAATACAATTGTAAACAGTTTGTAGGATATCCAACGATGCCGCTAAGGGGCCGACTACATCCAATTCATCCACAAAAGGGAATGCGCCGTTAACTGGAACACTGCCGTGTGACGCTCGAAGCCCGTAGATACCGCACAAGGCCGCAGGAATTCGGATGGATCCGTTGGTGTCGGACCCCAACGCGAACGGTACGATCCCAGCAGCCACTGCAGCCGCCGAGCCACCCGAGGAGCCACCGGCAATCCGCTCCAAATCATGCGGGTTTCTCGTCACACCAAAGTGATGATTGTCCGTCGCGAACCCATAGGCGTACTCATCCATATTGGTTGTGCCCACCAGCACCGCTCCCGCGTTGCGCAGACTATGAATAACCGTCGCATCGTCCACTGCAACCGGAAAATCCAAGCGCATCTTTGCACCCGCAGTGGTGGTATATCCCTCCACATCAAAAAGGTCCTTTACGACGTAAGGGACGCCGCACAGTGTGTTGTTGGCGCTTGCAGAGGCGTGGATGGCTTCAGCAGCCGTAATATCTATCCGGGCACGCTCTGGAAGAAACCGGGTAACCGCATTGATATGACTGTTCTTTAGCTGAGCATTGAGCATAAACCCTTCCAGGTTTTCAATTACGCTCGGCGCGCACATGCGAGAATGCTGGTGGACCGCCACGACGCCGTCAGAATGTGCCGGCTCGCCAGGCCCAGAATCAGCGCGACTCAGGCAACTGGAAACCTGAGTCATCAACCCTTCGAGTAAACGGTAATTGGCGTCAACCGCTGACCCTTGCTCGGCTTCGGTAGAGTCACCCAGCATATGTGTCTCCCGCATAATTATGATTGTTAACCCCACCCATCCCGATTAGGAAGCAACCGACAGCAGCGATGCATGTTTAAGTGGCATTTCGGAATTGACCGCAATGATGGGATCTATCAACGCCTCAGAGGCGATCAACTCTTTCGCTTGCACGTAGTCTTTAACGCAGTTAACAGCATCAATTGCTATCAACTTTCCTTGCCGAATATATAAAATTGAAAAGCTTTCCGCTTCCAAGCTTCCTCTTATCAAAACCGTATCATGATTACGTGACAACCCCATTGTCTGGAGCTTTAGATGATATTGATTGGACCAGAACCAAGGTATCGACTCGCAGGGGGAGTCCAGCCCCATGATATTCGAAGCCACTGTCTTGGCTTGATCATTTGCATTTTGAACCGACTCGATACGAATCATCTCTCCCTGACAAAATTTGCTGTGATGTGCCGCGCAATCACCAACAGCATAGATATTATCAAGCGACGTACGACAATTAGCATCAACCACCACCCCGTTTGCTACAGCAGCGCCAGCCAAGCGCAGCGGTTCAACCGATGGCTCAATTCCAATACCTACGATCACAATATCGGTCGGTATGACCTCGCCTTCTGAGAGTACGACGCCCCGCACCAATCCAGCCTGCAAGGCAAAGCCTTCGAGACTCACATTAAGCCGTATGTCGACTCCTTGCTCACGGTGGGTCTTCTCATAGAAACGTGACAAGGGCTCCCCCGCAACTCGCGCCAAGACACGGGGCCCCGCTTCAAGGAGTGTGACCTCTTTCTGAAACTTTCGCAGAGCGGCAGCAGCTTCGAGTCCAATGTACCCTCCACCAATGACGGTAACTCGCTCCACTTGGGGAAGCACCTCCATGATAGCTTCAACATCCGCACGGGTTCTAACAACATGAACATTATCAGCTTCACCGCCCGGTAACCCGAGACGCCGAGCTGCTCCCCCTGCGGCCCACACCAGTTTAGTGTAGGAAAATGTTTTGCCACATTGCGCGCGAACAGATTGGGAAGACGGGTCGATCTGAACGACCTTAGTAGAGCCAACCCATGCAATCTCCTTGCTTTCCCAAAAGCTCGCAGGCCGTATCATCAGCCTTTCCGCAGTCTTCTCCCCCGAGAGGTACTCTTTTGATAAAGGCGGCCGCTCATAGGGAAGGTATGGCTCTTCACCAATCATCCCGATGGACCCTACATGGCCCAGTTGGCGAAGCGTCATGGCTAATTGAGCGCCCGCGTGACCAGTCCCTACGATGAGAACGTCATAGTGTTTTTGCATAGTATTAACCTTCTGGCGCTATGGTAACGCGCAGACCATCCAGAGATGAATTGATCGCTATCTGGCAAGAGAGACGGCTGTTAACTTGCCGGTGATCACTGCCGTCTAGGAGGTCACTTTCTTCGTCACTGATGCTCGGTAAGTCAGCGGCATCAGGGACAGATGAAATGTACACGTGACAAGTGGCACAAGACGTACAACCTCCGCACAGAGCCATCATGTCGTCGACACCATTGTCGCGAGCCGTTTCCATCAGTGATAGGCCGTTCATCGCCGCGATAAGGTGGGTATTACCAGCACGATCTGTGATGTAAATATCAGGCATGGCGCCCTCTCTCGATCAAAGTTTTGGAAATCTTAGCAACTAGCTGGTCAAACCAGGTTCGTTGAGAACTTGAACTTGAGTAAACTCAAAAAGTCCTTCTTCGCCCATTTCCACACCAAGGCCAGAGGACTTGGCACCACAAAATACAATATGAGGGGCCGTGTCCGCATGTTTGTTTATCCATGCGTTACCCACCTCCAAGCGTGAAGCAAGTTCCTTGGCGCGGTCAATATCACTTGACCATACGGAACCGCCCAGGCCATAGGATGACGTGTTCACTCGCTGGAGCACTTCGCACTCATCACTAAACCTAAGAATCGGCAGTATGGGACCAAACTGCTCTTCTTGAACAAGGGCAGACGTTTCATCGATGTCACGAACAATCGTTGGAGGAATAAAGTAGCCTTTCCTTTCAAGTGGTTGGCCGCCAGCAATGATGACACCGTCACGTCGGGCAATGTCCAAATAACCCAATACGCGATTATACTGAGCTATATTCTGCAGCGGCCCGAATACCGTATCATCACTATCGCTATCCCCTACAGAAGCCCCGATGGCAAGTTCTGCCAGTTTCTGCGCCACGGCATCATATAACGTGTCATGCACGTACAAACGCTTGATACCGCAGCAGATCTGTCCGCTGTGATAAAAAGCGCTCATGAAAACGGCCTCTGCAATCTGTTCAGGGTCGGCATCTTCCAACACGATCGCAGCGTCGTTACCGCCCAGCTCCAAGGTGACGCGCTTGAGATCGTCTGCAGCACCAGCCATGATGCGCTTGCCGACCAAGGTTGACCCCGTAAAGGAAACCTTCCTAACTTTGGGATGGCCAGTAAGGATACCGCCGCGGTCATTATTATCGGAAATAATATTTACCACACCAGCGGGTAGTGCACTTGCAATAAGTTCACCCAAGCGCAAGGTGGCCAGCGGCGTGGTACCCGCTGGTTTGATAACCAGAGTATTTCCTGCCAACATCGCAGGCGCTACTTTTGCACCGAGTTGACCATAAGGAAAATTCCAAGGCAGTATAGCCGCCACCACGCCAAGGGGTCTGCGCACCAAGCGGGCGACTCTCGTTGTGCTTTCCTCGATTGTTTTTGAGTCAATTGATAGACTAGAAAAATACCGGAATATAGTTGCGAGACCGCTGACTTCATAGCCAGCAAAAGTGATGGGCATGCCCGTTTCTTGGCAGAGAAGGCGACTGAGATCCTCGCTATTTTCTTCAATTATCGCAGCTATGTTCTGCAGCACTTGAGCGCGCTCAGCTAGCGACGTCCTACCCCACGTTACAAAAGCTGTGGCGGCCGCTTCAACAGCATTCTGCACTTGCTCAACAGATGCCGCGGGCGCTAATGCAATGATGGCTTCCGTAGACGGATTAACCACCTCTACGGTACTTCCACCCGATACCAGATTGCCATTGATCAACATTTTGTATTCATTCACGAGTTTTTTCCTTCGCAACATTTTATATTTGGCTATTTCGAAGTTGGCCAAACAAGATGCAAGTCCTGAAACGCACCAACCACACCTGCTTTCATGCGGATGGGGTAATCGGGGTCGAGACTAAACTCAGGAATTCCAGCGAGCCATTCCTGTACGAACATCATCAACTCAATACGGGCAAGCGAGTTTCCTGGGCATCGGTGTATACCGGCGCCGAACGCCAGATGCTCCCCGCCACGCCGGTCGAGTACAGCTTCCATGGGATTTTCAAAAAGACGATCGTCGAGGTTATAAAGTGGTAAAGGTAAACAAACGACGTCGCCTTTTTTTACGTCTACACCCGCAATCGAAACGTCCTCAACTGCCTCACGACCGATCGCTACCGCATTATATCGGCGCATGAGATCATCTACTGCCAGAGGCAGCAGCTTTGGATTATCAATTAGGAGTTTCCGATGCTGGGGGTTACGCGCCAAGTGATATCCAATAAATCCAATGTGCGAAGAGACCGTGTCCAATCCTGCAAGCAGCACGTCTCGAGCAATCCCCATCGCAATATCAAATGTCATGGGTGCATCAAACACCTGCTCAGAGAAAACGCGACTTAATGCGTCATCCTCAGGTGTCTCCATCCTTTTGCGGACGATAGGGGCCAGATATCCGTCCACTAACTGCATGAAGGATTCTTCGCTCATATCCTGGTCTTTGCGAACCAGATAGGAACCTAGAGGCTTAAGCATCTCAAAGTCTTCAAGCGGCAGCCCAGCAAATGCTAAAAAAAGCTTGATCGGCAGCGTTTCAGCTATTTCCGATATAAACTCACACCGTCCGCGAGGCAAAACTTCACGAACGAGTTGGGCAGCAAGATCCTTAGCTGGTTGTTGCATAGCCAGCATGTATTTTGAAGAAACAGCTCGGTTAACTGCCCTGCGATACTCCGTGTGCTGAGGCTGATCCGCCTGTAACGGCAAGATATTATAGTGTTGCGAGTCCGCCTTGGGGATGAACACGGCTGCATTGGAAAAGCGGACGTGATCCGTGAGAATGTCCTTGATATGCCCGCCTCGTGTTGCGATCCAATGCCCGCCATTCTGAGGCGTCCAGAGCATCTCTGGCCCATTCTCCGTTTGCAGGGTTTTCCACGCTGCGTGAAAATCGGACTCACTGCCGGGCAAAGAGTAAATATTGACATCAATAACGTTGTTCGACGGGACGTGTTCAGGCTTTGGAACAGGAGCCATATTCATGGACTTAGACCCTCGTAACATAGGCTAATAACGTAACGCCCTATGTATGTAAGCGTTACCGTGACTAGCATCATAGACAAGGTGTGTAAGCACATGGAAGCGAAGAAAATTGCGATTACTCGAAAATATATTCATAAAGACAAAGAAACACAGCAATAAAATCCACAGAAAAATCAATGAGTCATATTGTTACAATCGACGAGGTACGCTAAAAACGTTTTTACTTGAAAGCGCGAATGGAAAACCTACGGAAACACGAATATGCCCAGGGGCCTGGGCACATTATTCGACAAGACTGCGACATCAACTTTAACTGCTCGACATAAAGCCCTAGGCTGCAGCGGTCGCGCTTATCTCATCTAACAACCAGGCTCGAAACGCTTTAGCAGGATCGCTGGAAAGTAGCTCATTACCGCAAACGAGATAGTACGCCCTGGCGACGCACAGATCAGCATCATAAGGCGCAACAAGTTGACCGCTGGAAATATACTCTTTCAAAAGCGTAGCGGACCCCATGAGCGCACCAGCACCCGACGCTGCCACACGGACCATCGCGACAGGGTCATCAAAATGAAGCCGCCTGTCGGACAGGGAAGATTGGTTTCCCGGCAAGGCGTACCAATCAGGCCACCAATCATGACTCGTCTCGCAAAGAAGCGTATTTCTGGAGAGGGTGTCATCCGGACCATATGCATCTAATAGTTGGGGGCTACACAAGGGGACCAGATTGGAAGAGAACAGCCTATCAGTGAAGTGCGCACCGTCCAACTGTGCTCCTGCGGACACAATTTGAAGAGCACTTTCGTCAATATTCGGGACCGAGCTAGGAGGCGCCGCACTTACGTAAACCTCAATGTCAGGGTTCTCAGCCGAAAACTGAGTGATACGCGGCGCAAACCAATAATGACAAAATTGCGGGGTCACATGAATCTTCAAACGCTTACGATTTACTGATACATCATCACGAATTTCTTGGATCACCCCACCCAGATCTTCAAACGCACTCCTCAATACAGCTAAAAGTTTCACACCGTTGCCGGTCAGCTCTATCCCGGCACGCCCACGAACCATCAGCGGCGTTTGGAGCTCCTCCTCTAAAAGCTTTACTTGATGGCTCACCGCCCCTTGGGTCACGCATAGCTCATGCCCAGCCTTGGTGAAGCTGAGATGCCGCGCTACTGCCTCAAAATTTTTGAGACTTGTCAATGAAGGTAAACGCAACCTTTTCATAGAACGCCTTCCCCTAAGCCAAATGACACTTACCCGATCTCCTTGGCAGGGTATACAAGGTCATCACCCACCAAGCCCACACATCCTGTGTAACGCAACAGCAATTACAATGCCAACAGCGGAGTCAGTTTAGTCCGTGCGTCTAGCAGGCACTTTCTCACTCGACGCTGCACTGTATAAGTGCAGCACGCACTGTCAGGGAGCGTTACCAAATCACACGCTTAGTAGCGAATTCCCACGCATCAAATAAATTCATAGGCGTCGCAAAATACTTCTATTGCCATGCAATAGATAGGATGCGTAGCATCACCCCTACAGTGTTTACAAAGATAGAAAATCAATAATAGGATAAATGTCGCAATGAACAATAACGCCCCATCAACCGTTAAAACGCTACCGTCCACTGCCTCTGTAGATCATATACTCGACGCTGTCGCAGAAGATGGTGCAGTTATTGTAGAAAACTTCATCAGCCCGTCGCTTCTTGCACGATTAAACGGTGATCTTGACAAATGGTTTGGTGAAATGAAAGCTGGTGAAAAATATAAAAACGATGACGCAGCACTTTTAGCACTTGGCACAAGAACCAAGCGCATCCAGAGTCTTCCCGCCCGCAGCGATGCTGCAGTAGAGCTTGCGCTAAGTGAGCGATTCCTGGAGTACGGTGAGAAACTGCTCGGTTTCTCCGACAGTGGCGAAATCCAATACCATGTCGGTACGGCTATCGAAATCTGGCCAGGTGAAAAAGCGCAGTACATCCATGCGGATGAGTGTGACTACCCGAGCATCATCACAGGGCCAGTGGGCTCCGGCAAACAACACCTCATTGCGAGCTGCATGTTTGCGCTGACAGACTTTACAGCTGAAAACGGCGCAACGCGTGTCATTCCAGGGTCGCATAAAGTCGCTGAAAATTGGGGCGATTGGGAGAAACACCCCGATAAATACCCTACCACTCCAGCGGTAATGAAAGCGGGTAGCGCGATGTTCTACGACGGTAAAGTCGCCCATGGAGGAGGTGCTAATAATTCCGACAAACCCCGCCGCGGCATGGTCATGATTTTGAGCCAAGGTTGGCTCAAACCCATGGAGGCGAGCAGTTTGGTCACACCGCTTAGCCGTGCTCGCACCTTGCCAAAACGTATGCAACAACTGCTCGGGTTCACTTCGTTTCACCGCCCGCTCGTCGCCAACCAAGATCCAAATGATTATACCAACCTGCCTAAACCCAGGAGTTTGTTGTGGCATGTTGATGTGGGCGATGCCTCTCAAGTGCTCGACACAACCCCTTAGACGCTGAGGGTATCAAAGGCGGCCGCCATGCGGCCCCTGAATTGAACGCCAACATGAGGTAGTTATTTTGGGCCGCAACAGTCTCGCCATATTGATGATTTGCCTCGCTATGGCGCTGACAACTCTGTCAGAAGCGTTTGTTAAGTTACTTTCATCGGGCATGCCAACCAGCCAAACTCTTGCACTTCGTGCCAGCTTGATTTGCATTTTTCTTCTACCTATAGTTGCGATGAATTTAGGTACGTTCACCAGCGTCGCGAAGCATCCGATCGTGATCGGGCGTGCGGTCATAGATGGACTGGCCAGCTATCTGTACTTTGTTGCGCTGGCTCACATCCCGCTGCCGACAGCGACTTCGTTATTTTTGACAACGCCACTGATGACCACCGTAGTGGCGGCCTGCTTGGGAAGGGGAACAGTACATTGGCAAATTTGGATCGCGCTGAGCTCGGGCTTTCTAGGTGTATTACTTATTTTAAATCCTTCTGTGGAAGGATTTAATGAGTATGGCGTACTTGTTTTGCTGAGCGCCGCTATCACTGTAATACGCGACATTTTTACAAGCCGTCTCCCTGCTGGCGTCCCGTCGAGCCATGTTTTACTACTTTCCGTGTTTTGCATGGGTCTGTTTGGTTATGCGTCATCGTTGGGTGATCAGTGGGTGGAACCCAGCGAGCATCAGTGGCTATTACTGATCACTGCCGCACTCAGCTTCAGCATCGCTGGATTTACTACCATCCAAGGTTTTCGGTTGGGTGACATAATGGTTATAACTCCTTTTAGGTATACCGTGATCGTATGGTCCACTTTTTTTGGCTTCGTCATCTGGGGTTATGTGGTCAGTCCGTTGGCCATGCTGGGGATCCTGGTCATTGTAGTGTCTGCCCTCTCCGTGCTGCGTCTGAATCAAGCAAAGAAGGCAGACACCGTGCCGTCGGTTATACCGTGAGGTCTTCGTTCACGCACCGTACTTAACCCCTTGGGCGAGATATTCAATGTCATACCACACAGGTGGAGGTGAGAACCATCCTGATGCAGTGCTCACTCAGCAAAGCGTGTCGGTCAACGGGGAAACAATACTTTCAGAGGGTCATGTTATTGCCTCAGCGTTCCTGCGTTAGCGCACCGAACGCCTGATTCCATTGAATCGTGAACCTCAATAGATTTTTAGGAGTCATCATGGAATACATACTTCAGCACGGCCACGGATTGCGTCACGACCCTTTCAAAGCGTTGGTTGCTCCGCGACCCATTGGATGGATAAGCACTGTCTCAAGGGACGGTCACTTGAATCTGGCGCCCTACTCTTTTTTCAATATTGTGTCCGAGTCGCCACACATGGTCATGTTTTCGTCAGCGCGAAAAAAAGATTCGCTTTTGAACGCTGAGGCCACAGGTGAGTTCGTGTGTTCTCTAGCAAGCTACGAACAGCGTCATCAAGTCGTCGCTACCTCGGCTGCCCTGCTACCTCATGAAAGCGAATGGGAGCTTGCTGGCTTGACACCTGCACCGTCGCACAGTGTTAGACCTCCGCGTGTACTCGGGGCACCTGCGGCATTAGAGTGCAGGTACGTCAAAACGATTGATCTTGCGCCAACAGAGTCTGGCGGTGGTAGCCACCACATGGTTATCGGTGAAGTCGTGGCTATCTACATCGCTGATGAGTTGATCTCTGACGGTATTGTCAACACATTAGCGCTGGGCGCTATAGGACGCGGCGGGTACATGGACTACTTCTTAGCCGACCACCGATTTAATCTCACCCGACCGAATGGGAAGTAATTGAGTTATGGCCCCCCATCTTTGGCATCAGAGAGCAGCAACAAACTTTCAGTGTGAAAAGCAACCCGCAAGCGGAACGAAAGGGGTAGCGGTTACCAACCATCCATTGGCGACACATGCGGCATCGGAAATGCTGTTATCTGGTGGCAATGCATTTGATGCCGCGAGCGCTGCGATGTTTGCGCTTACCGTCGTTGAGCCCATGATGGTGGGTTTACTGGGTGGTGGAATGGCTTTAATACGCCACGCTGATGGCTCTACCAACGTCGTCGACGGAAACTGTTGCGTGCCAGCCGGGTTGCCTTCCGACCAATTTACTCCCGCGCCATCGCTATCAGGTGACACCTACACGGTTACGGATCGTTTGAATGTTCTGGGCGCCCAGTCAGTCGCGGTGCCTGGCGCGCTCTCAGCGTGGTGTCAAATGCAGGAAAGGTTTGGTTTGCTTAGCTTGCAAGATGTGATGGAGCCGGCAATTCGACTGGCTCGTCGCGGTTTTCTCGTAACACCTTACCTGGAAACTTGTATTAGCGATGTTGCCGCTGATTTGCTACGCGATCCGGCCATTTCGCGATGGCTCATGCCCGGGGGCAGAGGCAAAAAAGCCGGTGAACGACTACAGAATCCAGCCTATGCCGATTCTCTTGAACTGATCGCTCAGAATGGAGTGAGTGCGCTTAATAATGGACCTCTGGGAAAAGCTTTGGTGGCTAGACTAAGCGCAGAAGGCGGCCATTTATCGCTAACTGATTTATTAAACTATCGTGTAAAAGAACTTGAACCGGCGGTAGGAACCTATCGAGAATGGACCGTGTCATCAGCCCCCCCGCCCTCCGCGGCGGGTGTGCACATCCTTCAAATGTTAAATATACTGGAAGGGTATGACCTTAAGTCAATGGGTTTTGGTACACCGCAAACGCTTCATTTACTTTTAGAAAGTATGAAAATTGCGTTTGCCGACAGGGCTGAAGTGACCGCCGATCCAGATTTCCACTCTGTTCCCGTTAAACAGTTAATTTCAAAGGCGTATGGAGCGCTAAGACGCCAGCAAATCGATTCACATCAAGCACACACGTGGACAAGTCAAGTAATGGCCTCCGGCGGGCCTAACACCACCCATATTACGATCTCGGATGAATTTGGCAATGTAATTAGCAGCACACAGACGATAAGTTCGCTATTTGGTGCTCGTTTGATGATTCCAGAAACAGGGATGATTCCTAACAATTACATAGCGACTTTTGATCCGGTACCAGGACGCACCCAGTCTCTTCAGGCAGGGAAACGTGTGACCACATCAATGAGTCCAACTTTCCTGGAGCATAGTGGGGCAGTACGCTTCGCTTTAGGCCTGCCCGGAGGGAAAAGGATTTTTCCGAGTGTACTCCAAACTGCTGTTAATTTGATCGATCATGGAATGAGCCTTCAAGAGGCTATTGAAGCCCCCCGAGTTTTCACTGAGGGGCGCCAAGTGGAAATCGAAGATACCGTCCCCCAGCGAGTTATACGTTCCCTGCAGTTAAAAGGTCATGACATCAAACTTGTACCGCATGTGGCGGGTGGAATGAATGGTATTGCCTTTAATGAAGACGGAACAACCACGGGTGCTGCGTGCTGGCGCGCTGACGGCACAGTGATTGCTATTGGTGGTGGTTTGGCGAGACCCGACGTACGTTTTTGGCCAGATCATACAGTTCCTACGAACCCTGCTGGAGTCTAGCGCATGTCTAATGATAACGTTGCAATCAAGCAATCAGAAACGGCACCTAATCACTTACCAATTTGGAAAGTTGCTGTGATCGGGTTCTCTTTCATGTCAGTCGCATTAACGATTGGGCTCAGTCCTGCCTACGCAGTCCAAACCGCAGGCCAAGGAGCGACCTATGCTCAGCTTCTTGGCCTTGTGGGGATGCTTCTGATTGCTGTTGCCGTGAGTGCGTTTGCCAAACGACACGTCGTCAGTGGATCCTTGATGTCTTACGTATACTTTGCTTTCGGCGACTGGGGAAAATCTTTAGTCGCCGGCTTTCAGCTGTGTGGTTATCTGGCTATGGCTGCCTCCATCACTGCAGCCACTCAGATATTTATGATTGGTGCCATGAATGATGTGGGTATCGATATCAGTTCCTCACTACTATTGAAAATCCTCTCTGCACTCTTAATTATCGCCGGAAGTTGTTTTTTTACGTGCAAAGGCATTGAGGCGTCCGTCAAAATCTCTATCGGGCTCGCCGTCCTGTCTATTCCCCCCATCGCCTGCATTATCGCAATGGCCGCGATGAAAAACAGTCCCAATTTTGCGATGCAGTTAGGCTTGCAAGGTATAACTCTCGAAGGCGTGGTGCAAGGTGCTGTTGCTACCCTAGCCTTCCTTATCGCTTTCGAAGGCCTCTCTACTTTGGCCTCAGAGACAGATAATCCGAAGCGGAACATTCCTCGACTGCTGTATATCTTACTGTTTGTAGTCGGGGGTGCAGGTGTCATCGCAACATTTTTGGAGGCACCGCTACTGCTACAAAGCCAAGCGGCACTCGCTCAAGGCGCTTCGCCCGTAGCGTTACTTGCCGATCTAGCAGGTGTGCCTTGGATGAAGTTGCCAGCCGATGTGCTTTTGGTTCTAACTGGCTTCTCAGCCACCATTGCTGTGATGACATTTGCCTCCCGGATTTACTCGACCGCCGGCAAGGAAGGTTTTTTGCCACGCTGGCTGGGTGTTACTCATGGATCTTCCACTACGCCACGTCGAGCCGCGATAACTGTCAGCGCCGGCGTATCGGTTGCTCTCGTTGTTCCAATGGTGGCTACCACGGTCTCCCCCGTTGATCTGGGCGCCATTTATGGCTCAGCAGTTGTAACATTCTGGCTTGTCCCCTACGCAATGATTTGCTTGGCCGCTATACAACAAGAACTCACAACCCGTAGTGAACCAGACGCTTCAGTGATGATATGCAGCGCCTTAGGCTTTCTAGTTATGCTATTCATGTTAGTGAATACCTTCTCAGCTCCCTTTGACGGGTCTGCTGTTGCCTGGGTGCCTTGGGGGGCCTTTGGTGTCGCTATACCCTCCACTCTCTGGGTGCTTCGAAAAATTCAATATCAGCACATGCAGGACTTTTAGACACACTGCATTCTTTGCTCCGAGCCGCATAAGATTTTATGATATGGCTAAACCAACTGACCTTGTTTTGAACCGTTGAGTATTCAGATCGAATCGAGAAGCGTATACGCCCGGCAAAGGCATCTAGCCCGCTCTGCTAAGCCAAGACATGGTGCACACTTCAATTTAAGTGGACACCTCGTCTAGCCTTTTTAAGCAGATATTCCATGCAGCCAACGCGCCGTTCCTATTCCAAATCCTTCAAAGCCCAAGTCATACACAAGTGCTCACAGCCCGGGGCCTCGATTGCCAATGTCGCGCTGAGCCACAGCCTCAACGCGAACCTCGTCCATAAGTGGCTTCGGAGCATGCGTCCGGCCAAGTCATCTACCCAGCCCCGCAAAGCCAAGACAAGGTGTGCACTTAAATTTAAGTGGGCACCAGTTTTAGCCTTTTAAGCGGGTATTTCATGCAACCAACACGCCGTTCCTATTCAAAATCCTTCAAGGCCCAGGTCATTCACGAGTGTGCCCACCCCGGCGCTTCTATTGCCAACATCGCACTCGGCCATGGCCTCAACGCAAACCTCGTCCACAAATGGATTCGGGTGCACGCGCAGAAAAGCATGGCGCTGCAACCTGCATTTATTCCGTTACCCATGCAGTTGGGCGGAGTAAGTTCGCAAGCTACATCGTCGAATATCTACGTCGAGATCCAGCACCCGCGCGGCACCGTCAAAGTGAACTGGCCAACTGAAAATGCTGCTGCTTGCGCGACCTTTCTTCGAGACCTGCTGCGATGATCCGCATCGACTTCATCTGGCTCGCTACTGAGCCGATGGACATGCGAGCGGGCACCGAAACCGCGCTGGCCAGGGTGATTGCGGTGTTCGGTGCGGCGAAGCCGCACTGTGCTTATCGATTTGCCAACCGCCGCGCGACTCGCATGAAAGTTCTGGTACATGACGGCTTCGGTGTCTGGCTGGCTGCTCGTCGGTTGAACCAGGGCAAATTCCACTGGCCAAGCATTCGTCATGGAGCTGAAATGCAGTTGGACACCGAGCAACTCCAAGCTCTGGTAGTGGCCTGCCATGGCAACGTGCGGGGTTGCGGCGGAGCGATCACACTGCTTTAACGGCTGCCATTCGCTTATCGGTCTATCGCCGCGAACTGCCTGCTCTGGCAAAATCCGCAGCATGACTTCTTCGCCCAATCTCGACCAAATGTCCTCCGACCAACTGCGTGCCTTGGCATCCCAGTTGCTATCGCAAGTCGACACCATGGGCAAGCAGATCAACCGCGACCAAACGGTGATCGAGAAACTGACTCACGAGATCGCGCAGCTCAAGCGATTGAAGTTTGCCAAGCGCAGCGAGGAGATGAATTCCGGGCAGGCCAGCCTGCTTGATGACCTGATCAATACCGATATCGCGGCGATTGAAGCAGAGCTGTTCACGCCTACGCTGAATTGACCCACGTGTCGAGGCAAGACTGCCCCGTCTTCAAATCTTCGAAAATCCAGCACAGACAAGGATTCGCGAGGAGTCAGACTGGGTCAGTGAAATCTCAGCAACTGGGGCAATTCGGCGTAGGCGCCAACAAGCTGCGCATCCAATGCTGCACCAGAATCAAAGATCAAGTCGCCAATAGCTACACCGCCCCGTGCAGTACCTTCACCGACACTGAAGATCCCATCGGTAGATTCTGCAAAGGGAAGTCAGGGTGATCGTTGGCCGAGGCGACCCAGCTGCGGCGATTATCAAAGAGGGTCATTGCTCTAACTCCCGATCTTGAGGTGAAAACATCTTGGCCATACCAGCCCAGCAGTCATCGTAGTCCGCCTGCAGTTGTGCTGACTCAAGCGCGTAGCGAGATGGTCGTAGTACGCTGCTGGTCTCGAACATGAAAGCCATGGCGTGGTCGATCTTGTGCGGAGCAAGATCCGCAGCAATCGCTTTCTGAGCCGTGACATTATCAGGCCCATGAGCGCTCATGCAGTTGTGCAATGAAACACCTCCAGGCATGAAACCCTCGGCTTTGGCATCGTATTCACCCTCGATGAGCCCCATGAACTCGTTCATCAGGTTGCGATGGAACCAAGGTGGTCTGAACGTGTTTTCGGCCACCATCCAGCGTGGCGGGAAGATCACGAAATCGACGGTCGCCTGCCCGACCGTTGCCCCCGGCGCGGTCAGCACGGTGAATATGGATGGATCCGGGTGATCAAAGCTAACGGTGCCGATGGTATTGAAACGTCGTAGATCATACTTATATGGCACGTTGTTGCCGTGCCAGGCAACAACATCGAAAGGCGAATGGTCGAGTTGCGTACCCCAAAGCTCCCCCAGGAACTTCTGCACAAGGGGCATGGGTAAGTCAGAGTCTTCGAAATGGGCAACGGGGGCCTGGAAGTCCCGAGGGTTTGCCAAACCGTTACTGCCAATTGGCCCAAGATCAGGAAGGCGCAACGAGTTGGCGTGGTTTTCACAGACGTATCCGCGTGCACTGGCATCAAGTAAGTGAACGCTGAACTTGAGACCACGAGGTAACACGGCGATCTCTTGTGGCTCAATCTCCAGCAGACCAAGTTCTGTGACGATGCGCAGTCGTCCCTGTTGAGGAACGATCAACCATTCGCCGTCAGCGTTGAAAAACGCGCGCTCCATCGAAGCATTGATTGCATACAAATAGACCGACACACCCGATACCTGATCCACCGGCGCCGTGGAAGCGAACGCGACGAGTCCATCAAGGAAATCGGTCGACGCTTTCGGAATCGACAAGGGGTTCCAGCGTAGCCGGTTGGGTGTCAGTTCGCCTTGCTGCTGGCCGACAATCTGACGCCAAAGGCGTTTGTATTGCGGGTGGTTGGCGGACGGCTTTATCCGGTACATCCAGGTACGCCGGGATTCGCTACGTGGCACCGTGAAAGCCGTGCCTGAAAAAAGCTCGGCATACAATCCAAGCGGCGGTTTCTGCGGTGAGTTTTGCCCCACGGGAAGCGCGCCCGCTAGAGCTTCACTGCAGAACTCGTTGCCAAAGCCGTGTTGGTATTTGAGGTTTTTTTCTGTGGTAGATGCGAGCATATTGACCTCTGCGCATTGAAACCCGGTACGAAGTCGGGTTCTCTGGAGTCTGGGAAGGGAAAAGAGATCAAGTTACAGGGCGTTATTCCGTCACCAACACGCCACGCTTGATCTGGTCGCGCTCGATCGACTCAAACAGCGCCTTGAAATTGCCCTCCCCAAAGCCATCGTCCCCCTTACGCTGGATAAACTCGAAGAACACTGGCCCCATTAAAGTTTCGGAGAAAATCTGCAGCAACAGTCGCCGACTGCCGTCCTCGGATGTTCCATCCAGAAGAATGCCCCGACGCTGCAACTCTTGCTCTGGTTCGCCATGATTGGGAAGCCTACCTTGGAGCATCTCGTAATAGGTTTCGGGTGGCGCAGTCATGAAACGCATGCCGAAAGCCTTCAGAGCATCCCATGTTTTGATCAGATCATCGGTGAAAAACGCAACATGCTGGATACCCTCACCGTTGAATTGCATCAGGAACTCTTCGATCTGCCCGGCACCTTTGGATGACTCCTCGTTCAGAGGGATACGGATCTTGCCGTCCGGGGCCGTCATGGCTTTAGACGTCAGGCCTGTGTATTCACCCTTGATATCGAAGTAACGGATCTCGCGGAAATTGAACAGCTTCTCGTAAAAGTTTGCCCAATACTCCATCCGCCCTCGATACACGTTATGCGTCAGGTGATCGATGAACTGCAGACCAGCACCCACCGGGTTACGATCCACGCCCTCGATGAACACGAAATCAATGTCATAAATCGAAGTACCCTCGCCAAAACGGTCAATCAGGTACAGCGGTGCCCCGCCAATGCCCTTGATTGCCGGCAGACGCAACTCCATAGGGCCAGTGGTGATCTCGACCGGTTGTGCGCCCAACTCAAGTGCTTGTCGATAGGCCTTTTGTGAGTCCCTCACACGAAAGGCCATACCACAAACCGACGGACCGTGCTCAGCAGCAAAGAACGCCGCCTCACTGTTGGGCTCGTTATTGAGGACGACGTTGATGCCGCCCTGGCGGTACAGCGAAACATTCTTAGAACGGTGACAGGCGACTTTGGTGAAGCCCATGGTTTCGAATACCGGCTCCAGCACATTCGGCGTTGGTGATGCGAACTCAATGAACTCAAAGCCCATCAGGCCCATAGGGTTTTCGTAAAGATCAGTCATAGTCTGGCTCCTGCAAATTCAAAAGTGAGGTGGTGCGTCAAACTCACTTTCTTGCAGGAGGCGAGCATGGAATACCCCGCACGCTGCGTGCGAGGAAGTCTCCGTGGATCAACTGCAAGCCAAGAATTCTCATGGTAATGACCACCTTTGTTATGCGTAATTAAACTACGCATAATGTAATTTTACGTATATGTTCGTGATCGCCAATCCGCTGCCTAGCGCACAGAGTGGAACGGTTCAGAATGCGAACGTGTACCCTAGGATTATCCGGTTTTCGTCCGCAGCATCAGCGAAATTAGAGCGCATGGTCGCGTTTCTCCAACGCAACGAAACGTTCTTGAACGTGCCGGACTGCACCACATAGCTTAGGTCTGTGGTGCGCTCCCACTCCTCCCCTTCTCCGCTTGCAGTTCGTAACGCTCGGCCCTTGACGCTACTGATATTTTGCGGATCGACTTGGTCACCTTTTACGTAGCGCAAATTGAATGTCAGGCCAGGCAAGCCGAGAGCGGCAAAGTCATAGTCATAACGCATCATCCAGGCGCGCTCGTTGGCCAAGGCAAATGTGCTGACCTGCTGTTCACTAAAAAGATATGTGTCACTACCGCCCACATAGGCATAAGCGGTATCACCTTTGACTTTTTGATACCCGCCACTGAACGTATGTCCCTGAATGGAATAGCCAAAGTTGGTGCTCAACGTCCTGTTGTCGACTTTGCCGAGTAATTCGCGACCGTCTTCACGCGCGGAGAAATATCGCCACTCGGTAAACGCCTGTCCAGGGCCCATCCCAACCTTGTATTTGAACCCGGCGAAATCGCGACGGAACAGATCCTCGAGCTGGCTGGTATGCAGGCTCAGCATTATGTTCTTGATAGGCTCGTAATCCACGCCTGCGTAGTTTAAATGGTCACTGGTGACTGTCCCTGAGTAAGCACCTTGCTGTGGCATCGCAGTCAGGTCTTCGAAATCAGTCGAATCTCGCAATTTGGTAGAGTCGACCTGCAGCAATGTAAAGGTGAACTTGTCCAGCTCCCTGCTCACCAACTGCGCACCATTGAACCACTGAGGAAACAGACGGCTGTAGTTGGATGCCAACAAAGGTAACTGCGGGCTGAGTCCACCCACCCGAAGCTCCGTTTCCGACAGTTTTGCCTTGAACGTACCAACGGCTTTTGAATAGTCGTCAACCGCACGTTTGTCAGATCCCCGAGGCAGCAAACCAGTACCTGAACGATCAGGGCTGGAGTCGAGCTTGAAGCCCAACATGCCCACTGCATCCAGCCCAAAGCCTACGACACCAGGCGTATAGCCGGACTGCAACTTAAGCATGAAGCCCTGAGCCCACTCATCCCGCCTGGATTGCGTGGCGGCATCGCCATGAAAGTCACGGATGAAGTAGAAGTTTCTAACTTCCAGACTGCCCTTCCCATCATTGAAAAAGTCCGCCTCAGCGGCTGAATTGAAGGCGTAGCAAAGCGCGGCGAGCATCAGCGATGCTCGCTGTGGTGTGATGCTGGTCATTTACAGAACCTTTTTTATTGTTGTCTGAGCTGAAATTGAGTTTCGAGTCATCAGGACTTAGGGTTCTTGACGTAACGCATTACGACGAAACAGGCGATGAGAATTAGTGGAGCAATCGCGAGCATCCCCATGTAGTTGATGCCGGTAACATCGTTGATTTTCCCCACCATCACCGGCGCGACCATGCCACTCAGTTGCCCGATTGAATTGATCGCCGCAGTGCCTGTCGCGATTGCCAGGCCGGAGAATGTCGACTGCGGAATCGTCCAGAAAATCGGAATCGCGATGAAGGTTCCTGCGGTCGCGAGCACCAGCGCCGACATCATCGCCCACGAGGAATCGGAGAACAGGCAGGCCAGCAGATAACCGATAGCTGCGGCCAGCAGGCACCAGACCAAGTAAGTCTTGCGCTCGCCAGTCCGATCCGAACGACGCGTGAGGTAGATCATGCCGATGCATGCCACGATATAGGGAATCGCTGAGAGCATGCCCACCCACAGCAGATCTTGCACTCCGGAGGATTTGATCAGCTGCGGCATCCAGAAATTGAGCCCGTAGGCTGCGGTTTTTATCACAAAATAGATAAACGCCATGATCGCAACTTCACGTGTAAGCAGTACCCGCCACAACGATCCCAGAACTGGCTTCTGCTTGGCTTTGTCGCTTTCCAGATTCGCTTTAAGCAGCTCTTTTTCAGCGCCAGTCAGCCACTTCGCCGAATCTATATCTCGGTCAAGCCTCCACAGCACTAACGCACCGAGAATCACGCACGGTAAACCTGACATTAAAAACAACCAATGCCAGCCAGCAAGCCCCAGTACACCGTCCATGGTGCCCAACAAGATACCAGCAGCCGGGCCACCCACCGCTCCAGCCAATGGCACTGCCAGGAACCATAACCCATTCATTTTCGCCAAATGCTTCTTCGGAAACCAACAGGCCAGATAGAAAAGGATTGCGGGGCCGAAACCGGCCTCCATGACGCCGATCAGGAAGCGCAGAAAATAGAGCGTGTACTGGGTGTAGGCAAAGACCAGCGCTGCAGTGGCCAGCCCCCACGACACCATGATCCGACAGATCCAGGCAGGCGCACCATAACGCTTGAGTCCTATGCTGCTAGGCACCTCAAACAAAACATAACCGATGAAAAACATGCTCGCCGCTAGACCATAAGCAGCGTCAGTCAGGCCAAGCTCGTGCTGCATTTGGGTCTTGGCAAAACTGATGTTGATTCGATCGAAATAGGAGAAAAGAAAGCAGATTATAGCCAACGGCATGATTCGCCAGGCCACACGCCGATATAGCAGCAGCTCGTTAATGTTTGCTTCGTTGTGCGCACGCGACAACTCGCCAGTCAAGGCAACCATAGTGTTTCTCCGTTGTTGTAATTATTGGAGATAAGCAACGTCCGTGATGGCGCTGCTCAACGGGCTTAGCTAAGACGGATCAGTTTTCCCTTGTAGGCTTGGCCCTTTGCAACGTAATCCCGGGCATTACCGTGCATGCTCGCGATCGCCTCAGGAGTAAGCTCACGCACAACCTTTGCGGGCGCGCCAAGTATCAGGGAGTTGTCGGGGAAGACCTTACCTTCGGTGACGATTGCACCGGCACCCACCAGACAGTTTTTGCCGATCACAGCGCCATTGAGCACAACGGCTTGAATGCCAATCAGAGCACCATCACCCACAGTGCAGCCGTGCAACATGGCTTGATGTCCGATGGTGACGCCCGTGCCGACAGTCAGCGCAAAACCAGGATCGGCATGCAGCACAGCGCCTTCCTGGACATTGCTGTTTTGGCCTATCTGAATCGCTTCGTTGTCTCCGCGTATGACAGCCTGCGGCCAAACACTTACGCCTTGATCTAGGGTGACGTTGCCAATAATGGTCGCGTCTTCTGCTACGAAGGTTTCGATATGGATGGAAGGAACGAACGTGTCGTACTGATAAATCGCCATTGCAGCGTCCCCTTAGACCTGAGCATCGGTTTTAAGCACACCAGCGGCACACAGTGCCGCAATATGCTCATCGCTATAGCCCAGATCACGCATGACCTTGTGCGTATGCTCCCCAATACGTGGAATCGACTGCCGTGGTTGCAGACGCTCACCATCCAACGACAATGGCAGAAGCGGCATCGCCGTGAACGAACCGTCCTCCAACTCAAGATTCGCAAGTCCGCCGCTTTGCAGCAGATGAGGATCCTCAAACAACTCTTCAGGTCGACGAATCGGCGCGAAAGGGATGCTGTGCGCTTCAAGCTGCAACGCCAAGGCCTGAGCGTCCATGGTGACAAAGACTTCAGCCAAGTGAGCCAGCAAGCGGGGACGCTGCAGTACACGGTCATTGTTGGTAGCTAGAGTCTGATCATCCAGTAATGCGGTCTGACCTAGCAAATGACACAGCGCCGTCCATTGGCCCTCACCTGTTGCCGCCACAAACATCTGCTCACCACCGGCAAACTCAAAGACGTCGTATACCGCCCAGGCGCTAATGCGGTTAGGCATCGGCGCAGCCGCTTGGCCGGTCACGACGTACTGCTGCATGTGCTGCGCAGCCAGTAATACACAGTTTTCATAGAGTGCGCTTTGTACCTCGCGACCGACACCTGTGACGTTACGATCGTTGAGTGCCGCTAGCACACCAATTGCGCCAAACATGCCGCCCATGATGTCGTTGACCGAGCTACCTGCGCGCAACGGCCTCCCCACAGGGCCAGTCATATAAGCCAACCCTGCCATCATCTGAACGACCTCATCCAATGCCAGTCGGTTGTCATAGGGGCCATTCAGAAACCCCTTGTGGGAGGCATAGACGATTCGCGGGTTGCGCTGTTTCACGGCGGCGTAGTCGAAGCCCAAAGACTGCATCCGGCCCGGTTTGAAGTTCTCGATGAATACGTCAGCAGTGTCGATCAGTTCCAGAACCGCATTGCGTCCCTGCTCTGTATCAACATCTACCGCGATGCACTGCTTGTTGCGGTTGAAGGTGCGAAAGAACCCCGCACCCGCACCCAAGAGGCGTCGAGTTCCGTCGCCTCGGGTCGGTTCGATCTTGATAACTTCGGCGCCAAGGTCACCGAGGATCATTCCGCAGGTAGGCCCCATGACCATATGAGAGATTTCGACGACACGAATGCCGTCCAATGGAAGTTTGGACATTATTGTTTTCCTCGATCAAACGGGTCAGGCATGGCTGGCGACAGGCTGGTAGTTGAGGGGTAGACCTGCACGGGCGATGCAGCCGTAAAGCGTTTCATCAGGCATTGCGCTGCGCAGCACGTCTCGAGTAGCAATTAGCGCCACGAGGTCGATTCCGGTGTCGTACCCCATGCTTTGCAGCATGAAGACCAGATCCTCGGTCACCGTATTGCCTGACGCTCCAGGCGCAAACGGACAGCCGCCCAATCCGGCCAGCGATGCATCCAGCTCAGTGATACCCTCCTGAACTGCCACCAGGCTGTTAGCGAGAGCCAGTCCACGGGTGTCATGGAAATGCGCGGCTCTAAGCTTGTCACCCGCGATAGCTCGCACAGCCTTTATCGCAGCAGCGACCTGGCCTGGGTTGGCATAACCGGTGGTATCGCCTAACGACACCAGATCGCAGCCAGCCTCAAGTGCGTGTCCCGACAATTCGCACAGGTCTCCCAGAGGCACATCCCCTTGGCGAGTACAGCCGAACGCAACTGACATGCCCGCGATGATTTGCACATCGTGAAGCCCCATGTCGGTACGCAGCTGGCACATGCGCCCCAACTCCTCGACCATTTCCAAGGGCGTACGACGTACGTTCGCCTGGCTGTGAGCAGCACTGACGGAAACCGGGGCGATGATACGGTGGGCGCCTGACTCGAGAGCGTCTTTGGCCCCCCGAAGGTTCGGCGCCAACACTGTTACGACGAGGTCGGGGTAGCTGAGTGCATGCGCTACGACTTCTTTGGCATCGGCCATCTGGGGTAGAAGTTTGGCAGGTACAAAAGACGCGACCTCCATATGGCGAACACCCGCGGCGTAAGCAGAGTCGATCCAATGGCGTTTGGCAGCGGTTGGCATGATCGCCTGTAGGCTCTGGAGCCCATCACGCATGCCGACTTCGTTGATAATTATTATTGTCATGAAGGTCTCTCGAAGAGTGAAGCGTGAGCTCAGACTAAGAGGACAATGACACACAGAAAAGACGTGATTTACGGGCTAATCCATCGTGAAGCGAGATGGATAACCAAGCGACCTCAGGAGAGCTGAGTCGCTGGGGCCCTATTCAATAAGTGATCAAGCAGACGACGCGCCGAAAGCGACAGCGAACCACGATCACGCAAGCAGATGACAAACTCTCCCAAGGCCCAGTCGTCGGTCAACGGGATGATGCGCAGATCGAACAATGCGGCATAACGATCCACCGCCTCACGTGGAAAAATGGCTAACCCCAGGCCGAACTGAACCAAACGGTAGGCAGCATCAAATGAGGAGACATATGAGCGGAAACGTAGCTCACGACCACGTTCCTCAGCGTGTTTGCGCATGAACGTATTAAGTGTCGCGAAAGCGGAAAGCCCTAAATGCTCATAAGTCAGGGTATCTTCAAATGCGACGCTATTGCGGTCTGCTAACGGATGATTTGCGCCTACAACCACGGCCAGATGGTCTTGGCGGTAAGGCAAAAACTCAAGATCCCCCACCGCCATTGATCTGCGGCAGATTCCAATATCGGCGCTTCCCTCAGATACGCCTCGAACGACATCTGGACTGAAGCACTCCTCGATGTCCGTCTGAATCAGGGGATTGCTCAACATAAAGTCCGAGAGTTCCTCTGGCAGGAACTCCATGATAGAGGAGATGTTTGCCAGAACCCGAACATGCCCCCGCGCGCCCTCCGTATACTCGCTTAACTCACTGTCGAGCCGCTCCATCGCTCGGGTGAGAGATCGGGCATGACGTAACAAAGCTTGACCTGCCGGCGTAGGCTCTACGCCTCGCTTGCTGCGTTTGAGGAGTGGAGTGCCAAAGCGTGTTTCGATATCAGAAATGCGTTTGCTGACGGCGGACGCTGCAATAAACGCACGCTCGCTGGCGCGAGCGATTGTGCCTTCCTCGCAAACCAGAATAAACAGATGAAGGGAGTAATGATCCAAGGGCTGCATTTAATAAACCTATAGGCCGTCAGCAATAACGTAACGCCCCCACTCTTGAGCGCCGAGTGGAAGCCTGTCAGGGGTAACATAGGCATGCTTAGTTACCGCTTTTTTTCCAGAGGACGTGATTCCCTCAAGTTGTAGTATTTGTAAATGCGAGCCTCGGTGTCGTCTTGATTTCGTGCTTATTGTTTTCTCACTCGACATTGCCGTCCTCTTACATCGCTTACGGATGACCAACTGCTCGATGAAAGACCTAAATGTGCTCAAGCACCTCTGGTCAAACAACCCTGACCTGGTCTTGCAGGATAACCCGCAGACCAGGTTCCGCGTCGTCAAGAGAAAGGCTATAGCCATGCAATCGCGCTACAGCACTTACGATTGCCAGCCCCAGCCCTGCACCAGGGATAGCCGCATCTCTGGGGCTACGGCTGAAGCGATACAAGACCTTCTCTTTGTCCTGCTCAAGAATGCCCGGCCCGTCATCCTCGACTTCCATGACGACTCGCCCGTGAGGCCTGCGCAGCCTCAATACCACTGACCCCCCTGACGGTGTAAACTTCAGCGCGTTGTCCAGCAGATTGATCAGTGCTTCAGCCAACAGAACACGATCTGCATGCACCCACTCACCCTGCTCGACGTCCAGCCTGAGCCTAATTCCAACTTCGTCCGCTACGGCGCCATAAGACTCGGCCATCTCTGCAAACAGTGCAGCGAGATCAAAACTCTGCATGCCGGCGCGACGGGCAAGGTTGTCTATTTCGGCAATTCGCTGCAGCGCTCGAAAACGCCCTAAAAGAGTATTTGTGGCTTGCAGTGCAAGTTCAACACGCTCCTGCAGCCGGCTCGGCGAGTCGACATTCCATCGTTCCAATGCGCGATGCAGATGCGAGCGCAGCTGATTCAACGGTGTGCGCAAATCGTGTGCAACGTTGTCCCCTAGGCTTTTTACCTCGGCCAGCAAGCGCTCAACCTCACTAATCATTGTGTTGACCAGGCTTGAGAGAATATCGAGTTCGTCCCCTCTACTTGACACCGGGAGCCGCAGTGACAAATCCCCAGCCGAGATGAGCGTGCTGGTGTCTTGCACTGTTCGTACACGCCGCATCGGGCCCAACCCGAGAAATGCGCCGATAGCCAATCCCGCGATGACTATGAGCAATGCGCTCCAAAGCAACGCCTGAACAAGAATATGGCTTAGCCCTGTAAGTGTCTTGGCGTCATAGCCTACTACTAACACTTCCCCATCTGACAAACGCATGGCCAGGGCGCGAGCTCCGTATTGGAAACCTTCTTCCTTGAGCTCTCGCGGGATACCGTCCAACGGCAGGTCAACAGGGGGCATGCGAACGTTACCAGCCAGCCAGCGCCCATTGCCGGAAAATAATCCGTAGTAGCTGACATTGCGCAGGTCGCCCAGCTGCGCTTGCCGGATCTGCTCAAGCAACGCCGGTATCGGCAGTGATCCCAGTACCCTTGCCTGTCCCAAGACGATCTCATCACCCTGTTTTCCCAGATAATCGACGGCACTGAAATACATCAGCGTATTCAACGACAACAGCCCGACGATCCAAGTAAAGGAAAAATAGAGAGAAATTCGAACAGGTGTGGTGCGCCAGATGCTCGCAGACGGTTCACGTGGCGCTAAAAACAAAACCAGTCCCTCGGATAGTGGCTATGGACGTTGAACAACCAAGTTCTTCCAGCTTTCGCCGAACTCGCGTGAGATGTACA
This sequence comes from Pseudomonas sp. AC463, assembly GCF_979253585.1. Taxonomy (NCBI): domain Bacteria; kingdom Pseudomonadati; phylum Pseudomonadota; class Gammaproteobacteria; order Pseudomonadales; family Pseudomonadaceae; genus Pseudomonas; species Pseudomonas sp. AC463. Next base: position 163,920 of record NZ_CEEDDZ010000004.1, read on the forward strand.
TCGATCAGCTTTGTACCCGGATCAAAATAGTATCCCCACACCTCTTCGAAGATCAGCGCTCGCGTCACAACCTGCCCGGTATTTCGCATCAGAAACTCCAGCAGTTTGAACTCCAGTTGCTGCAATTCGACCCGCTGTTCTCCACAGGATATTTCACGCAGAATCAGATCGAGCTTCGTATCAGCCACGCGAAGAAACGTGGGGCGATCTTCCACATCGCTGCGTCGATGCAATAGCACCAAAACCCGAGCTGCCATTTCCTCTGAGGCAAACGGTTTAACCAGGTAATCATCGCCTCCTGCCCGGAGCCCGTGGACTCGATCATCTACGTCGCTCAACGCGCTGATCATGATTACGGGGGTGCGAACTCCAGCCTTGCGCAGTTCGCTGACAACGGCCAAACCGTCCATCCCGGGCAGCATTCTATCAAGGGTAATGACGTCAAAATTATCCGTGAGCGCGAGTTCCAGTCCAGAACATCCATCGCGGGCACATTTGACCTCGAATCCGGCCGTTGATAGCTCTGAAGCAATCTCCTGAGAGGCAACAGGGTCATCCTCAATGCATAGTGCTCGTTTCATTCCACTGCCTCGATGTACTGAACGCAAAGGATAATCAGGAAACCGCGTTAACTGCGAGCCCGCAATCGTTGCGGTTAAATTTTTTTAACTTAAAGACATCGCGGTACCGCCCTATCCTACGCGGCATCGTCTTAACACTGGAAAAGGCAGGGAATATCGTCTGTCCTGCCAGCCTCCCCCAAATGCTCAGGTGAAACTCGTGCCCCCAATTCAAGCCATATGTTTCGTCGGTTTATTAATTATTAGCGAAACCTGCGCTGCGCAGACTGCGTTCAGTACGGCTTCACAACTTAATGACTATCAAGCATCGGTGGATGCATTTGCTAAGAAATTGGGGCAGGCTAGCCCAGAAGTGAAAGATTACGATTACGGGATTAAGCTTGATATTGCCAGCGTAGTGAGCCGCAGCCCCATGGCGTCATCCTGCGATGCGGTACCGATGCGGATGACCTACCAAGACTCAACTGGAAAACTCAACACTGTTCAGTATCTGGTGCAAGGCAAGTGCAGGCCCCAACAGGAGTGAGCCACACCGAACGTCCACCTCAAATCAACGATGGTGGTCAGGATGATACTGGGAACGGCGGTACCGGTCTCGTCGATAAACTCGGCAAAGAGATCGTGTTAGTGGGGGCAGTCACGACGATTTGAGTACCACGGTGTTCAAGCCCGATGCGAACAATCTGCGCCAAGTCACGAGCACCAACCCATAGCCTCAAACGACGTGCATCACTGACCAGAGGATCGGCATTACCGATGCGGACAACAAGTACACCGATATCGCTACATTGCGCGAAAGTGGCGCAAGCCGCTTCACTGAAGACCTTACTCATTGCGTAGTAGCTATCTGGCGCTACAGGCACGGCATCAAATTCCTCGAAAGCCGTCCCTCAGCGAGTTTAATGAACAAGGCGATCTGGCCGCGATTTACAACACGGGTAGCGGCTCTGCCGGCATTCGGCAATCGCTTATGGCGTCTGGTGAGCGACCGGTCTGGCTCGGTCACGAAGCGAGCGAGCAACACGCTAACTATTTGCGTGAAGGACTTCTTTCACTCGTATTGGATCAAGATCCCAAAGCTCAGGCAGAGGCGGCGATCAAACATATTCTATACGCCAACGGTGACTTGGACACCCCTGCCCAAGTAAGCCCGCAACTGCGTATCGTTATTGATGAGACGCTAGCCACCTGACGAAATTTGACAGAATTCGGTTAAATCTTTAATGGCGCGGTGATATACCGCAACTGTTTGAGCAGATTCTCGCCAACGTGCGTGATGGCTTTTTGTCCGATCCGATTTATGGCGGCAACAAGGGTATGGCCAGTTGGAAAATGATTGGCTTCCCAGGTGCGCGTTACGACTTTCGCGACGTTATCGCCAAGAAAGGCCAAAAACTTCAAATCATTCCTCCAAGCATGATCGACAACACCCTCTAGCCCAGAAGACGCCATCACTGGCGCTTCTGCACCTAAAGAAAATGCGAGCACTGCGGCGTCCCTTACGACGCCTTTACCGGGTCGATGCTCCAAACAAAAAGAATTGTTCCAAATGCGACGCCATCCCCGAGCGACCTAGCCGTCCGCGTCGCTCAGCATCAACCAAACCTATTATCGCTGATGTGAAGAGTTCGGTAATCACCGGCGCGCTCAGGTCAATCCTAAATATGCCTGCTTGCTGTCCCCGAAGGAAAAATGCGTCCATGCCGTCGTGATAGGGATGCCAGGGAACGATTGCCTCTTCAGAATCCATTGAATCGTTGTGCCACTGATACGTTAAAAAGGCGACGAACTCACAATGGCCAAAATGACGATCTATCAAGGGTCGGAATACATCATTCACAGGTGCATTTCTTAAATCCAGATCCTTCAGTATTTGGGTAATCACACCTGTAGCGTGATCAACCAGCGTATTCACCAGATTATCTCGAGTACCAAAACGACGCCCCAACGTCGCCTTGCTTACACCGGCAGCCTGCGCAATGTCTTGGAGAGTTCCACGTGGGTGATCGACAAGCGCAATAGCCAGCGCTTTCAACAACCCCTCCTCCGTCGTAAGGGATTTCATATAGGCAACACCGCGACCTGAGCATAGGAAAAAGTCATTGTGGCATAAAAAGCAGGATTAAACCAATAAAGCCTCAAAAGATACACAAAATAATATTATGAGACGATATTGACTCAGTCGACATCTCTGTAGAGACTAAGTCGCCTGTTCAAAGTGATCTATCGAGGTAACAAATGCCCTCCACAGCTAACCGGCTGCACGTCACCGTAGGCGTATTGATCGTAGCGATGAGTATCGCTGGGTGCGATAAGCATGCTGCTAGCGTAGGCGACAGCGCTCCCCGCGAAGTCAGAACCCTCCTGATCAAGACAGAGCCTCTCACGGTAGTCGCAGAGCTTCCTGGACGGGTTGAACCCGTACGGATAGCCGAAGTGCGCGCGCGTGTATCTGGCATCGTGCTTCGCCGTAACTACGAGGAAGGCGCCGATATCAAAGCTGGCGATGTGCTATTTCAGCTTGATCCGTCACCCTATAAAGTTGCCGTATCACGAGCCCAGGGCGGCCTGGCCAAAGCAGAGGCAGAGGTGTATCAGACTCAAGCAACGGCCAGACGTTACGAGGAATTGGTCAAAATCCAAGCAGTTAGCCAGCAGGAATACGACGTCGCCAAGGCTAATTTGCAAACAGCCCGAGCCGCCAAGCTAACGGCTCAGGCAGACTTAGAGTCTGCTAACCTGGACCTGGGATACGCTACGGTCAGGGCGCCTATTGCCGGTCGGATAGGACGAGCACTCATCACTGAGGGGGCGCTTGTTGGTCAGGATGAAGCCACCCTTCTCGCGCGGATTCAGCAACTAGACCCCGTATATATTGACTTCACCCAGACAGCAGCAGATGCGTTGCAGTTACGTGCGTCCATTGCCAAAGGGCATGTCACGGGCGCCGGTGAACAGCCTCTTTCAGTAAGTATTGAGGACTCGGATCAGATCAGCAAAGGCACCTTGCTCTTTGCCGATATCTCAGTTGATCGCAATACAGGTCAAATCACCCTGCGTGGAAGGTTTGATAATCCAGACAAGGCATTGTTGCCTGGCATGTATGTCCGTGTACGAACGCCTCAAAGCATGAATAAGGACGCTATTCTCGTGCCCCAGCGTGCCGTTCAGCGAAGCGCTGATGGGCAAGCCAACGTCATGGTTATAGGCCCTGACAACACGGTTGAAGTGCGTTCAGTGAAGACAGGGATTATGCAAGATTCCCGCTGGCAGATTGACTCCGGCCTACAGGCGGGAGATCAGGTCATTGTCAGTTCACTTGCAAACATCCGCAACGGCGAAAAAGTTGCCCCTGCGCGCAACGTTGCACAAGCACAAGCCCAAACGACTACGAAACCCACGCCGCTGTAAACAGCACTTGAGGAAACATCATGTCTCTGTTTTTCATCAGGCGACCCAATTTCGCGTGGGTTGTAGCCCTGTTCATTGCGCTGGCCGGGTTATTAACGATCCCATCCCTGCCGGTGGCTCAATATCCGAATGTGGCCCCTCCACAAATCAGCGTAACAGCCACCTATCCGGGAGCTTCAGCGCAGGTGCTCGTCGATTCGGTGACGAGTGTGATCGAAGAGGAGCTCAATGGTGCGCAAGGCCTGCTCTATTTCGAGTCGACAAGTAACGGCAACGGTATCGCCGAAATTGTCGTGACATTTGAACCCGGCACCGATCCTGAGCTTGCGCAGGTGGACGTGCAGAATCGGCTCAAAAAAGCGGAAGCACGGATGCCCCAGGCTGTACTGAATCTGGGTATCCAGACGGATAAAACCAGCGCTGGGTTCTTGCTGATGTACTCGCTCAGCTACAAGGAGGGCAGTCAAAATACCGATACCACACAACTCGCCGATTATGCCGCCAGGAACGTCAACAACGAGCTTCGCCGAGTCCCGGGTGTTGGCAAGCTTCAGTATTACGCCGCTGAAGCAGCCATGCGTGTCTGGATTGATCCACAGAAACTCATTGGCTATGGATTGTCTATTGAGGACGTCAATGCGTCGATTCGTGCGCAAAACGTCCAGGTACCTGCTGGCTCCTTCGGCAGCACCCCTGGTTCCAGCGAGCAAGAACTAACCGCTACGCTAGTCGTTAAAGGTACGTTGGATGATCCCGATGAGTTTTCACGGATTGTATTGCGTGCAAATCAGGACGGTTCGACCGTTACCCTGGCAGATGTGGCCCGTGTTGAGGTGGGTAGCCAGGACTACAATTTTGCGACGAGATTAAACGGCAAGCCCGCGGTGTCAGGCGCGATACAGCTAACGCCAGGTGCTAACGCGCTGGAAACTGCTGAAGCCATAAAAGCGCGGTTAGCGGAGTTGTCGGTCAATTTTCCTGAGGGTGTCGAGTTCTCTATACCTTACGACACATCCCGCTTCGTGGATGTCGCCATTACAAAAGTGATACACACCTTGATTGAGGCCATGGTGTTAGTGTTTCTGGTGATGTACCTGTTTCTGCAAAACATCCGCTATACAATCATCCCAACCATTGTTGTACCTGTTTGTTTGCTCGGCACATTGACGTGCATGCATCTGCTGGGCTTCTCCGTCAACATGATGACCATGTTCGGCATGGTATTGTCGATTGGCATTTTGGTTGATGATGCAATCGTTGTCGTAGAGAACGTCGAGCGGATCATGGCCGAAGAAGGCCTCTCTCCCGTCGATGCCACGATCAAAGCAATGGGCCAGGTATCAGGGGCTATCATCGGTATCACACTGGTACTCTCAGCGGTGTTCATGCCGTTGGCGTTTATGACTGGCTCGGTGGGCGTCATCTACCAGCAGTTCTCCCTATCACTGGCCATTTCAATTCTATTCTCTGGATTCCTCGCGCTAACTTTCACTCCCGCGCTATGCGCAACACTGCTAAAGCCTGTTGCTCAGGGGCATCACGAGAAGCGTGGATTTTTTGGCGCGTTCAATCGTTTCTTCGAGCGAATGACAGGGCGTTACACATCCCTGAACAGCAAGTTATTAGCCCGCACAGGACGATTCATGTTGGCTTATACCGGCGTGATTATCGTGCTGGGTGTGTTCTACCTGCGTCTACCAGAGTCGTTCGTCCCAGTAGAAGATCAGGGCTACATGATGGTTGATGTTCAACTCGCACCAGGTGCCACCCGCGCCCGGACATCTGCTGCAGGCGAGGAAATAGATCGCTTTCTGCTGGCTCGCGATAGCGTGGCCTCATCCTTCCTCATTCTCGGCTTTAGCTTTTCCGGGATGGGGGAAAATGCTGCAATCACCTTTCCAATGTTCAAAGATTGGTCTGAACGTGGCGAGGGACAATCAGCCGCTGACGAAATCAAGGCATTCAACGAGCATTTCGCCAATCCCGATGACGGGATCATTATGGCAGTGGCGCCACCGCCAATCGATGGCCTGGGCAATTCAGGCGGCTTCGCTCTGCGCCTGCAGGATCGAGCGGGCTTGGGGCGAGATGCCTTGCTCGCCGCACGAGACGACGTTTTAGCCAAAGCAAAAGATAGTCCTAAAATACTTTACGCCATGATGGAAGGGTTGGGGGAAGCTCCCCAGTTACGATTGGTTATTGATCGAGAAAAAGCCAGGGCGTTGGGTGTAGGTTTTGATTCAATCAGTGCAGCACTCTCCAGCGCATTTGGCTCAGAAGTCATAAATGACTTCACCAATGCCGGACGTCAGCAACGTGTCGTAGTTCAGGCGCAGCAAGGTGAACGGATGACGCCTGAAGCAGTACTCAAGTTGTATGTTCCTAATGCAAATGGTGATCAAGTGCCCCTCCGGTCTTTTGTCACGAGTACATGGGAGGAAGGCCCCGTCCAGATCGTACGCTATAACGGGTACCCATCAATCAAGCTCGCAGGAGACGCAGCACCGGGTGTCAGCAGTGGAGAAGTCATGGCTGAAATGGAGCGAATAGCGAGCGACCTTCCGCAAGGCATCGGTTATGAATGGACTGGCCTTTCGTTTCAGGAGCGTATAGCAAGTGGCCAGGCACTGAAGCTGTTTGCATTGGCTTTTGTAGTCGTTTTCCTGCTACTGGTTGCGCTCTACGAGAGCTGGGCCATTCCGATAGCTGTGATGCTGATCGTACCGGTCGGAGCAGTTGGAGCAGTGCTTGCCATAACAGCAGTGGGGCTGCCTAACGATGTTTACTTCAAGGTAGGGCTTATCACCATCATCGGTTTGGCCGCAAAAAATGCAATTCTCATTATCGAGTTTGCTAAAGAACTCTGGGAAGACGGCCATTCCCTTGTCGATGCGGCAATCGAAGCTGCACGTATGCGTTTTAGGCCCATCATCATGACATCGCTCGCATTCATTCTCGGGGTCGTACCACTCGTAATCGCCTCGGGTGCCGGGGCGGCCAGTCAACGAGCCATTGGCACAGGCGTGATCGGAGGTATGCTCACTGCAACGCTGCTGGGAGTCTTCTTCATTCCTGTTTTGTTTGTCTGGGTACTTTCAGTTTTGCGAACAAAAAGACCATCGAAGGTTGAAAATTCCGAAGATTCCGCGCCACTGCGAACCTAACCACTATGGCGGTGCTACCCCTGCTAATTTCTTTGACGAAATACCTGGCCGCTGGGAATGGATCGCCTGACGGGAGGGCTGGCTGAGTTCCAGTCAGCCCTCCGAGATACCACTTTCAGACCGCGACCTATTCGATGAGCATCGGAACAACGCGAGTCGTTCACGACGATCAGCAGGTTGCGTCAACTTGCCAGTCATTGCTTAGTGAGACTGCTGCCCAGCGTCAACTCGCAAGGCAGCAGGATCGCAGAGCAGCCGTATGTTCTCTGGTTATGTGCTCGCTGGTTATGGTAGATCTGACTCCGAGCATATCAGGCAGCACTCACTCCTTTAAGATGGCTACCGCGACAATAGTTTCATAGACACCTACAAGCCTTAAAATGAGGCCAATCAGGAGGTGCCGTGGCTCAACTCGCAATAACGTCATCTTAGTAGTCTCGACCGAAGCGCTATCGGGTTGGACAGTTGGTAAAATCAGCCGAGCGTCACATTACATCACATCGAGAGATTCACCATGAACACAGAATTGACTGAAGAAGAGATGCGTCAAGCGCTCTTCGGCAGCCCCTTGCCAGTAGAACGAGTTAATGCTCCTCCGGTACGAGCGCCTGTTCCGGATATCGGGCCAATTCATCCGGTAAAGGCGCCGCAGAACAGGAAAATCGTAAAAGCATTTGCTTCTAGGCTGAAGGTGACGCTGCGGGTGGGCAACGAGTTTGAAGGCAAAACCTACGAGATAATCCACGAAGTCGACACGCTGAGCACCCTCCTGGCAGAGCAGGAAGCTGTTAAAGCCGCCAAGAAAAAATACAGGTACGTTGAAGTGGTTTCGGTAAATTCGATCTAGAACAGCAGGTCGCCCAATACATTTGAAGCTTGCAGCGCTCAGAGGAATGCCAAATCCCATCCTAATGGCCTCCCCAGGCACTTAGGCTAATGCTCCTATATATCCAAAACTCCTGCCCCTATGAAATTTAAGTCGTTTTCTACCCTATCCCAAAGACGTAATATTCCTTGACTCTAAATTCAAGCTTATAAAAGCGCCCGGGGCGTAACTAAAGTGACTGCAAGCAGTGTTAACGCCGTGAATATATTTGTTGACATTCACCCCTTACTTCAGAAAATAGTTTTATCTCGAACCGGATCGCTGCAAGCCGCTCAAGACATTAGTCAGGATATGTATTTTCGTGTGCTTGGGCTGGCTAATGACTTCCCCTCCTACGATGACGCGCGCAATTACCTTATACGCATCGCTTCCAATGCCGCGATAGATTACATGCGTATGGAGAGCCGGCGCATGAGGCTACTGGAAGGCGCCTATAGCCTGTTTGAGGGGTATTCACCTACCCCTGAAGACTGCCATCACCTGGATGAACAGCTGCATGCCATTGATACGGCTCTGGCACAACTTCCGAAAAAGTGCCGGGATGTGCTGTATCTCAGCCGGGTGGAGGGCATGACTCACACAGAGATTGCGGCCCGGTTGGGGGTGTCCCGTAGTCTTGTGGAAAAATATGCAGTTCGGGCATTACTGCAATGTCGCGACTTCTTGAAGAGCAACAACTTTTAAGACGATACGACCCATCGCTTAGTTATCTCGCTCACCACGCACGGTGTTTAATCGCTGTTCGAATAATGTCGGTATATCCCCAGAATCCTAACTGAAGCGAATGGTTTGACATTCGCTTCAGTGATTCTTTCTCACGCCATAAAGCTCGCCCCTTTAACCCTTGCGGCCAATAAAAAACTCAATCGGCACTTCCATTTCAACTCGACTGTCGGCCATGGCCGTGACGGGGGGTTTTGGCAGTGGTGATACCCGTACGATCAGTGCCAGTGACTCTTTATCCAACGCGCTATAACCTTGGCTATTAATTACCGAACTGCTCAACACACGCCCTTCTTGGTCAATCGTGAATCTCACGATCACGCGGTCTTCTTGCTTGGCCCTTAACGAGTGCACCGGGTATCGTTTGGCCTGCTGTAAGCGGGCTAAAACTTCGGACTCCCAACTTTGTCTTGCCTGGACCGGCGAGACACTGGCCGCACCGACCTTCGGCGCTTTGTTCTGGTTCGTTTTGTTCTCGCTGCTGTTGTCCACTTCCAACGATTCAGTGATGGCAACCTCTGGCTTGGCGACCTCAGGCACACGCTGAGGTGTGGGCTGTTTGTCCAGCGGTTTTGCTCGGGACAGCTTTTGGCGGGGCGTTTGAACGGCGATCCTAATGCTGACCTTGCTGATTTCCTTTATCGGGACATCCAGCAACGGCGTCTGGACAGCCTCAGCCTCGGTTTTTGGCACGGAGGCCTTCTGTACGCTGCTGGCGGCACGTGCAGATGCAGGCAGCGGCGCCAAGTCCATGAGGATGGGAGCCGCCGCAGGTGTTGGTGTAGGTGACATCGGCCGGGTTTCGGATGTATTCACCATCGCCAGGATGATGCCCGCGTGCAAGAGCAATGCGGCGAAAGGCACGACAGCTTTATTCAAGTAGTCACCGCCCAGAGGACGACGAGACATGACGCCAATGATCATTCGCTCCGTGCCTCGGCTTTAGCCACCAGCCCAACCAAAGCGATTTTCGTATACCCATTGTCGCGCAGTAAATCCATGACCTTCACCAATGCCTCGTAATTCACAGTTTTGTCAGCCCGTAGCATGACGCGGCTTTCCTGGTCGTTATGACTGGCCTTGAGCAGTTCTTGCGGGAACTGCTCACGCGTTACCGGCACGTCGCGGATATGCAGGCTTCCATCACTTTTCAGGCTGACCAGCAGCGGGTCTTGCTCTTCGGGCTGGGCGACCTGGGTCGTAGACGGTAAATCCAATGGCACGTTGGACGTTGATAACGGCGCAGCTACCATAAAGATGATCAACAGCACAAGCATCACATCGATAAACGGCGTTACGTTGATTTCGCGCAGCGCGTTCAGGTCATCATCTGGCTCGGTCGAAGAGGACGAAAATCCCATATCACGCCACCCTGTCCAATTCTTTCCTAGAGCTTACCGAGGCGCGCGCATCCAGTTCCTGGCTGAGCAGGCACTGGATGAGCGTGGAGGCGTCCGCCAATAGCTGGCGGTAACCGCCGATGTAACGCGCGATGATGTTGTAGAAGAGCACGGCCGGAATGGCGACGAGCAAACCCAGTGCGGTCGCGAAAAGCGCCTCGGCAATGCCCGGAGCCACCACGCTGAGGTTGGTCGACTGGGCGTTGGCGATGGAAATGAAGCTGTGCATGATGCCCCATACCGTACCAAACAAGCCTACAAACGGCGCGACGGCACTGGTGGTCGCCAGCACCCCGGCACCACGTGTCAGCACACGAGCCTCAGCCGCTTCAACGCGCTGGATGCGTGCATGCACTCGGTCTTGTACGTGCGTTACCGTTTGCGGGCTGTGCAACAGGCCTTTCTTCAGCTCGGCCTGCGCCAGCTTCAGCATTTCTACACACGCGGGCGAAGCCAGGCTGTGTGAGTCGATGCCAATCGTGACGTCACCGCAGAGCACGGTGATGGACTGAGTCAATCGACGCCGATAGCGCGAGACCTCCCAGGCCTTGCCCAGCCAGAGTGTCCAGCTGAGGAACGAGCTGAAGATCAGTAGGAGAATGACGCTCTTGCCCACGACGTCCGCCTGATGATAAAGCGCGATCGGCGAGAACCCGTGAGGCGCGGCACCCACCGCCTTCGGCGCCTCAATCGGCGGCAAGACCGGATGCCCGCCTACGGCATTTGGCGAGTCATGCGCAACGGAGGCGTCCTGCCCTTGAATCGGCTCGGCGCTGACCATCGTGGCAACGCTCAAAGAAAACAACACTGCGGTGAGCGTGAGTAGGAGTAGGAAGGCTTTGTAGCCCTTTCGCGAGATAAGCAAGCTGACCATCGTTTTCACATGACTGTCCTGTACACGGTTTAGGCCCTGAGTGAGCGCGCAAGACGTTGCTGCTCATCTTGAAAACGCACAACACGAGGATTTTCATCAGTCGAATTCAAAAAATTTACCGATCACGTTGCCGCGACAGGATGCGCCGGTTGCCTGCCCTCCTCGCTGGCCAACTGCGCCACCGGTATCAGTTCCCATTCGCCAGCGGTGTGCAGGCGCAAGGCCGTCTGGTGGAAGCGTTCAATGGACGTGCGATGTCCCACGCTGACAAAGGTCGCGCCCGTCTCCTCCAGCAGCGTATACAGCTGGCGCTCGGTCGCGAGGTCCACGGCACTGGTGGACTCGTCGAGAAACACGTAGCGCGGCCTGGACAGCAGTACACGGGCAAACCCGATGCGCTGCTGCTCGCCCAAGGACAGCACGCGGCCCCAATCACGCACGGCGTTCAACCCCGAATAATGCGTCGCCAGGTGAGCAAGATTGACCCGCTCCAGACAGCGCAGCAGCGTTTCGTCAGTGATGTCTTTACGTCCGCCCGGGTAGAGCAATTGGGCACGCAGATCGGCCAGGATCATGTAGGGCTTTTGCGGAAGGAACATGCACTCGTGCGCCGGCGGCATGCGGATTTCGCCGGTGCCACTTGTCCACAAGCCAGCCATGGCCCTCAGCAAAGAACTCTTGCCCACGCCGGTCTGGCCGCAAATCAGCAAATGCTGGCCGGGCTCGATGGTCAGTGAAAGGCCCTTCGCCAGATGCTGTTCGCCGCCCGGTGTTTCGAGGCTGATGTTGGACAATGCAATGTGGTCGCCAGAACGGAAAGTGATGCTCTGCGCCTGTTGCTCATGGCGTTGCTCGTCCAGCGAGTCGAACCGCTCAAGGATCTGCGCCAGGCGCACGGCACTCGGTGCCATGCTGGCAAGACTCGGGATGTACTGGGACAGCGCGGTGAGCGACGTCAACATCTGGGACGCCGCCGTGGTTGCCATCGCGATGGCACCGTATTCGATTTCACCGGCCAGGAATAACGGCGTGATCAGGAAGAACGGCGCCAACGTCCACAGTTGGCCCAGCCCGAAGTTCATCGCAATCATCTTCATCTCGTACAGCAAGATGGCGAGCTTGGCCTGGATCGCGGTGTGCAGCCGGCTGCGAATCTGCCGGTTTTCGGTGTCCTCGCCGCGATAAAAAGCCACGGTCTCGGCGTTATCGCGTACGTGCAGGATGCCGTAGCGCAGGTCTGCCTCAGCCACTGTGCTGTTGAAGTTGAGACGAATCATTGGTGCGTACAAGGCCAGCGTAATCAGTGTCGATATCACCGCATAGGCCACGACATACCAGGTCATGGTGGCGCTGATGGTCGCGATGATGACGCCGCCGGTTAACAAGGCCATGAGCTGGCTCAGGATCTGTTGGGGGATGCGCGACATCGTGCTGATGACCGGCTCGATATCTTCTTGCATGCGCTGGTCGGGGTTATCCAGGTCTTCGCGCAGCGCGATGTCGTAGTAGGTGCGGTTGCTCAGGTATCGACTGATCATCCAGTCCGTCAGCCACTCCCGCCACCGTACATTCAGCAGGCTGCCCAGATAGAACATCAAGGCATTGGCCGCCCAGGTGCCCACACCGATGAGCGCGATCAACCAGAACAGCCGGGTGTATTGCATTTGCTGCTTGGCGATGATTGCGTTGGTCATGTCTGCCGTGAGATTGGCAACCCAGTAACCGGCAACCGCCAACAACGGCGTCATACCCAACAGTACCGACATCAACAGCCACCAGCGCGAATGGGATTTCTGTTTCCAGAAGGGGCGGGTCAAACGCCAAATGCGCGAAAACAGCAGGCGGGATATACGGTAGTCGGCTTTCTCGGCTCGAAGTGTTCGCGCATCACGCATGACGAGTCGCCTCGGCGTCCCACGCGGCCATTTGGATGCAGTGTCTGGCGATGTTCATCAATGCTCCTTCTTGGCCTGCCCAACACTGGAGGCCTCGACAGGAGAACGAGCAACTGGAAAGAAAACAGCAATGCAGGCGTTGAAAAAGCTTTCAATGGCCTGCTGAGTGCCGCCCTAGCGCAGCCAAACCACGGGCCCGAGGCGCATCACTTGAATGTGCATCGTCTGCTCCAGGGTGTCGTACCAGTCATCCAGACGCCGCAGTTCGATCATCGTGCTGATGCGCACCTTGTCGGCGCCCGCAAGATTGCTGAACACCAACCGCCGATCGTAACGCTTAAGCGCCTGGATAATCTCGGCAACCGTCGCGTTCTGGAACATAAGACGACCGTCATGCCAGGCCAATTTCTGCTCGGCGTTGACCTTCTCCACCTGCACCGCCACTTGGCCGTTGTGCACACGCACGCTTTGGTTGGGGACGACTTCTACTTGACCAACACGAACGCCACTGACGCGAACGCGTCCTCGCTGCACGGTGACGACCGTATCATCGCCGTCACGCTGCACTGCGAAAGCCGTCCCCAGCACCCGGACGCGGCTGCCGCCCGTGTCGACAACAAATGGGCGAGCCTCATCGTGCGTCACGTCGAAAAATGCCTCACCGCGAGCGAGTCGAACGAGCCGCTGACCGTCACGCATATCGACGTTCAGCGCAGTGTCCGTGTTGAGCCAAGCACGACTGCCATCGCTCAATTGGACGTTTTTTTGTTCGCCCCCCTGGGTTGTATACTGATAGCGCCAGTCCGACTGCCATTGAAAGACCGCACTCACCGCGAGCACCACAACAGCGGCCGCAGCCATAGGTCGCATGGCCCGGCGCAACCGGCTTCGGCGCGGCTCAGCCGGTGCCGGGACAACGCTGGCAAGAGTGAAATCATGCGCATCAAAGCCGTTGCCGACACTCAGCCAAAGCTGACGAGCTTGCGTCAACGCCGCTTCATGCAGAGGGCTGGCCTGACGCCAGCGCTCAAACTCGCGAAGTTCTTCCTGCGTAATTTCACCAGACGTCAGCCTGACACACCAAGTGATAGCTTGGGTTTCGGCAGAATCATCGTCTTCAGGGTTGGCCACTTTCATTAGTCGAAGAGTGTCTTTGAGAACATGAGTGAGAAGAACCGGCCAGCAGCGTTAGCTCAATGTCGTTGAGCGGTTTGCGAGGTGTGCGCAAGTATAAGACGTCACCTTGCTACATGCAGCTGTGAGAAACGTATTTCCTCGCGCAACGCGCAGAAATCTGGGCAATATCCGTAGATCAAATAAGTAGTAGTCAAGTTTACCCGCGCCGCGGTGATGTTTTTTTCGTGCTCGCTCGTTCCTCTCAAAACATTCGTGTGATGGGGAGCAGCATGAGTTCAAAAACACTATCAACGGCGCTCGCAGCCACTCTCTTGTTATGGGGAAGCCTGGCGTCTTACGTGCAAGCCGACTCCACTGCAAATGCAGTCAGCCAGGTCAGTTACAGGATCGCACCGGGCGCTCTTAGCCAAGCGATACTTCAATTAAGCAGCCTAAGCGGCATACAGATCATAGCGCCCAGCCATTTGACCAACGGCCTTAATTCACGCGGGCTTGATGGCACCTATGACATCGATTCCGCATTGTCCCGACTGCTCGATGGCAGCGGGCTCGGTTATCGTCTCAATACCCAGCGCAACATCGTCACCCTGTATTCGCTGAGCGTCAGCAGCGGCAGGTTGCAGCTCGATGCCGTGAACGTGGAAGGTTGGGCTGGCCAAGCCAGCGGTGGCGCGAACGGCAGTAAGGATGTCACGGCAACCGAGGGCAGCGACAGCTACACCACGACCGCCATCAGTATCGGCTCAAAAACCCCGCAATCGCTGAAAGAAACGCCCCAGACCGTCAGCGTCATCACCCAGCAACAGATCAAGTCGCAAAACATCACTGACCTTAGTACGGCCATGAACAAGGCAACCGGAATCACCGTTCAACAAAGCGGCGTCAGTCAGAAGTATTACTCTCGTGGCTGGGAAGTCGACACGGTACAGATCGACGGCGGAACGCCTTTCAAACTGGACGACTCGCGTTTCAGCCGGTCCGCCTCAAGCCTGCCCCTGATTGACATGTCGATGTATGACCACGTGGAGCTGTTACGCGGTGGCGACAGCCTGAACAATGTCGGCACCAGCAACCCCGGCGGCAGCATCAACCTGGTTCGCAAGCGTCCGCTGGATCACCTGCAAACGACCTTCGAGGCTCAAGCAGGTTCATGGGACAACTACCGCAGCTCCGTCGACGTTACGGGCCCCATTGCATTTGACGGTCACTTGCGTGGCCGGGCGGTGGCCACTTGGCAAGACCGGGATTACTTCTACGACACCGCCAACGATGACAACAAGTTGGTGTACGCCATCCTCGAAGCCGACCTCACGGACGATACGTTGCTGTCATTCGGGGGAAGCCATTCGCGCAAGCGCTCAGTGCCGTGGTCCTCTGGCCTGCCCCGCTACCTGACCGGCCGCGATGCAAAGTTGTCGCGCAGCACTGGGCTGGGTTTGCCATGGAGCCGCATGAATGCCGACTCCAACGAAGTCTTCGTACAGTTCAAGCAAAATCTCGGTGACTATTGGGATTTGTCGGCCCAAGTGACCCAAATGACGCAAACCTATGATCTCACCGAAGGTGCGCTGATTGGCGGCGTGCCAGATACCGGTGCCGACGACTCCGCCCGATTTACCCAGATGCAGGGTTATGGCAACCGAGGCAGACAACTGCTGGCCGACGCCAATCTATCGGGCAACTTTGACGTTTTCGGGCTGCCGCAAAAAATCTCGCTGAGCTCCAGCCGACAAAAAAATACCTACAATTCCCATGATTTGAACGGCATGACTGGCGAAGCCGATATGAACGCTCCAGAGCCGGTGTGGAGCGTCGCGAGCAATGGCAACAACACCTACACACAATCAAATATCGTTGCGAATATCGATACGGTATTTTTGCCGTTCCTGCCTGACTTGCATTTCCAGACCGCTGCGCGCTGGGACAAATACCAGATTGACGCCACCACCCAATACGAAGTTGCAAGTACTCAAATAAAGGGCAACGAGTCTCGCTACTCAACGCCCTACTACGCGCTGCGTTATGACTTCACGCCGGACTGGTCAGCCTATGCGAGCTACACGCAGCTTTACGAATACCAGGCCTATCTGAAAACCGTCAATGACACCCCGTTGCCGCCCATGACCGGAAACACTAAAGAAGTCGGGATAAAATACAGCAGCGGTTCACTCAACGCGTCCCTGTCGGCCTACCGCTCAGAACGAAAAAACCTGGCGACTTCGGAGTTCAATTTCGCCTGCGCGCCGCTCTTCTACTGCTTCGATGTAGGCAGCGCTAAGGAAGAGAGCAAAGGCATCGACTTCGAGATTGCCGGAGAGCCCCTGCCTTGGTGGTCGACAACCTTCGGTTATAGCTACAACGATAACGAACAGCAGTTTGACCCTCGGGAAGTCACCAGCGGCAAAACCAATGTCTCGCTGTCCAGTTTCACGCCGAAACATCAAACCAAGCTCTGGAACGAATTTCGCTTGAGCGGCAACCCCTACCTGAACAAAACCCGCCTGGGCCTGGGCTTGATCACGCAGAGCAAGAGCTTCTCTTCCGGTGAAGCCTGCGCCAGTTTCAAAGGCCGCACCTGTGCCGAATATAAAGACTACGAATTCACTCAAGGCTTCTACACCGTCGTATCCACGCGCGCCTCTTATGAACTGGATGAACGCTGGGGCTTGGCACTCAATATCGAAAACCTGTTTGACCGTCGTTATTACTCGACCCTGGGCGGCAGTGACTCTGGCAACTGGTATGGCACACCGCGCAACTACATGTTGACGGTAAATGGCAAGTTCTAACGGCTGCTCCTCCTGACGGAGCAAGGATAAAATATGACCGCAATTATCAACGGTGAACGCGAGCGCTCACTGCCAGACCGTGTTGGCTTCGATATTCCACATACCACGTTTACGCTCGATAACGGCCTGACTGTCATCGTCCACACAAACCACCAGGCACCGATTGTGGCGGTGAACATTTGGTATCGCGTGGGCGCCAAGGATGAGCCGCAAGGCAAGAGCGGACTGGCACACTTATTCGAGCACCTGATGTTCGGTGGCAGCAAAAACCTACCGGGTTCCTACGTTGAGGGCATGCTCAAGGCAGGCGCGTTGGACGTCAATGGCTCGACCAACCACGACTGCACAAACTACTACCAAACGGTACCCACAGAAGCGCTCGACTTCGCGCTGTTCGCTGAGTCAGATCGGATGGGCTACTTTCTGGAAACCCTCGACCAGGACCTGCTCGATCGGCAACGACGCGTGGTCATCAATGAAAAGGACGAGCGTGAGGGCGCACCGTACGGCCGCATGTTCGGCCGCCAGCTCCGCGCCTGCTACCCCGCCGAACATCCCTATGCGCAAACCGTGCTGGGAGAAATCGAACACCTACACAGCATTACCCTTGACGATGCGCGCGCCTGGTTCAGCACCTACTATACCCCCTCAAACGCGGTGCTGACTCTCGCGGGCGATATCGATGAGGTGACTGCAAGGGCAAAGGTCGCGCAGTTCTTCGGCCATATCCCCGCCGGCGTGCCACTAGCTCGGCCGCCCGTCTGGACCTGCCCAATCGCCGGGCAAAAACGTGAGGTGCTACACGATAATGTGCCACAGCCCTGCGTGAGCATTACCTGGAACATTGCGCAGTACGGCGATGCAGACACCACACGCCTGATCCTGGTGTCACGCTATTTGGGCGCAGGTTTTTCATCCGCCTTGAATCAAAGCCTGGTGAGGCACGAGCAAAGTGTCAGCCGCGTCAGCGTGTCAATGAATGCGGCACAACTGAACGGGCAATTCACCATCACGGCTTGGGCGCGGCCGGGCCATACGCTGGAGTCGATTGAGCACAGCATCCTGCAAGAGCTGAATAAAATCAGGGCGCATGGCATACCGGAAAAAGAGCTGCAACGCGTCAAAGCCATTTATCGCTCAGGCTTCGTCAAAGGCTACGATACTGCCACCGCAGTGGCTGACCTGCTGTCCCTGAACTACGGCCTGACAGGCGACCCGGCCGCGTTCCGAACAACCCTGAAGACCATCAACGAAGCGACCGTCACAGCGATCGCACAGGTGGTAACCACCTGGCTGGCGGATGACCGCTACACCCTGCACGTACTGCCATTCACCGCGAAGTCGTTGCCAGTCGACAACGTGGCGCGCGTGGTTCCGACGGTTCCCTCCCCGCGCGGCTTTAATCTGCCAAGTCTGAGCAACGTACGCCTGGACAATGGCTTGCAAGTCGTTTTTGCCCAGAGCAATCGCCAGCCATTGGTCTTGCTGTCGCTGCTGCAACCTCAAGGCTCTGCGGCTGACCCTACAGACAGCAGCGGGCTGACCCCGCTGCTCTATCAGATCCTCGAGGAAAGCGGTGGCCGCGAAGAAAGTGCACAAGACTACGCCAATGCGCTCCAAGCGTTAGGGGTCGAGATCCAATTCGGAACCCAACTGGACAGCACACGTATCAGCCTGTTCGCACTTAGCGAAAACCTGCCACATGCGCTGGAAAAGTTCGCCGAAAAACTCCTGGCGCCCCACTTCAGCGAAGACGACTTTGAGCGCTGCCGCGCCCTTCAATTAAACGCGGTAGACAACCGCCTCGCATCGCCCGAGGGCATCATTCATCATATGTTGGGGCTGGTTTTGTATCCCAAGGGCCACCCCTACGCCAAGCCGGTCTATGGCGGCGGCAGTCGGGAAACCCTGTCGCGCCTGACATTTGCGCAGTTGCTACACACGCCGCTGTACACGCCCGCCCACGCCACCTTGCTCGTCGTCGGCGACATTGACCCGTCAACGCTTGAGCCTGAACTCAACCGTATGCTGGGGCAGTTCCAGGGCGATCAAAACGACCAACCGGTGTTGATGCTCAACGCCCCGTGGCGCCCCCGTGGCAGTGTGTTCCTCGTCGACCGACCCGGCGCGGCACAAACCACCCTGGCTGCGGCGACCTTGGTACCGCGCTTACACGGCCGCAGTGAGGCCGCATTCAGCCTGCTGCAAGACATGCTTTCGAGCGGCTTCTCTTCGCGTCTCAATCTTCGACTGCGCGAAGAAAAAAACTGGACCTACGGCGTGTCGGCGCTCACCAGCAACACCCAGCACACCCGAATTCACGGCATCACGACCACGGTTCAAGCGGATCGCAGCCTGGATACCATTCGGGAAGTGCTGAATGTGTACCGCGAACTGCTGGCCAGCAACCCCGTCTCGCCCGCCGAACTGGAAACCTTCAAGCGCAGTGAATTGTTGAGGCTCAGCGGCGGTACGGACGGTGTTCGACAACTGGCGGCGCAAATCCGCTACGTGCTTGAGCAGGCGTTACCCGCGGACTATTGGCGAACCTACGCCGAACACATCGCCGATCTAAATGCCGATGAAATCAACGCGTTGGTGGCTGAACTCATCCAGCCAGAGGACCTGACCTGGATTGTCGTTGGTGATGCCACTGTCATCGGTGACGAGCTGCGCAATGCTGGCCTCGGCGAAGTCCATTTAATCGACGTCCAGACCCTGTAAACGCGGCCTCAGTCCTGACGACTGGGGCCTCCCCTTTTTCTTTACCTACGATGGAACGCTCATGAGTGAACATGCTCAGGTTTTGACTGAAGACAACTTTGATCAAGCCTTGCAACAAGACCTGCTTCTCGTCGATTTTTGGGCCGATTGGTGCCAACCCTGCCAGATGTTGGCCCCCTTGATCGAAGAAGCCAGCCGTGACTATCAAGGCCGCGTGCTGGTCGGCAAGGTGGATGTGGAGGCCTGTGCCGCCATTGCCGAGCGCTTCGCTGTGCGCAACCTGCCCACGCTGCTGCTGTTTAGCGGCGGCCAGGAGGTTGCCCGCCAGACCGGAGTGCTGAACAAGGCACGACTGACTCACTGGATCAACAAACACACGGGAGCCGCCGAATGAGCCGCCTGCCTGCTTTCAACAATAACCCGCAGACCAAGCAGCAATTGATCCAGCGGCTTGAGGACGTACTCGCACAGCAGTCGATCCGCCCGGATAACGTGGTGTGGAACGGCGAAAGTGGCAGTTTGTGTGGCTCTATCGCCAGAGCAGAACTGGATGAATTCGAGCGCCTCACCGGGATACCAGTCGCCATCGCGATGCTGGCTGACAAGCTATACTGGGAAAACGAAGAGGTGGGCTCAGACTGGGCACGGCACTGGTTGTCCGCGGTTCAACCGGGTGCCGATCTGAGCCAGAGCGAAGCCCACTTTACCCATTGGCTGCTGACCGGACCGAACAGCCCGCTGGCCCAGGCGCAGAAGTTTTCCGGTGGGATTGGGGAGAACACCGCACCGTTGCTCAATCGGCTCAATGAGCTGCACACGCTTGGGCGACAAGGCCAACCGGTTGAGGCGCAACACTGGAGCGCACTCCAGGAGCAGGCGATCACCCTTTCAGACTCGCTGCCCGACGCACATTTCACCCGCCAACTGTGCAGCTTCGTCGAAGCCCTCAGTTGGCCGGTGGGCAGCTCCGTGACCGCGCTGAATGATGCCGTTGAGGCACTGCGGGGCGCGACCTATTTCTTCTCCATGATGCACTGCGGCTGGGAAAGCGCCTGGGAGCAGAAAACCGACGATCTTTATCGGCGCTACGATGAAGAAATCGCTGCACGCGGCCTCGCAGACTCACCGCCAAGCGCGGAGCTGGCGGTGCAAGTGCAGGCGGTGTTTGACGAACTGGCTGCGCAAGTTCCGGGCTACAACCAGATACTGGAGGATATGCGCACCTATCGTCACAACGCAGACCTTCGGGTCAGGGATGCCTTGGTCGCGGCGGTAGGCTAAGCGCCAGGGTTACGGCGCGAGGTCGGCCCTGTTCTTGGCAAGACCTGGTTGGCCATCGACAGTAGTCACGCCGGCGAGCCAGGTCTCGAGCACATGAGGGTTGCGCTTGAGCTAGGCCTTGGCGGCGACCTTGGGCTCTGTCTTGTCATCCAGAATCGAGCCCATGATGTGGTTTTCCATGTCCAGGGTGAAACTCAGGTTTTTCAGGAACTGCCCAACGTTCGGGCACTCCGCCACATAGCCTTTACGGGTGCTGGTGCAGACCGTGAAGTCGCCGAAGCCGCCGAAGTCCGGGCCGAAGTACGCGTCGCCTCCGGTGACATAATGGATCTCGAAACGCGTGTTCATCGGATGGGGTTCCTAGGCGAGAAACAGGATGCCCTGCTTGAGATGGATCGCCCGCTTGCCCTGGGACAACATGCCCGATTCGCGTGAGGCCACCACCGTAAAACCGGCGTCCTTGAGACCGAAAGTGTTTTCACTGATGGTCTTGAGCACGGCATTGTTGCCGCCGTCGCCGGGCTCCAGGCCATAGACTTTGCTGCCCAGTTCATCCTTGAATCGGGCGATATCCCAAAAGGCCTTCAAGCCCTAGTCCCTAAGCGTCTGCGGCACGGCGAGCGTGTATCTGGCTTGCTGTAAGTTGACACGCACAATGTCGATAGTTCCGGCCTCACAATAAGGTTTGGGTCAGGCTCCATCGTGGGTATCCAGGTACCAAGGAATACGTCCACACTCTTGCCTTCGGCCAGTGCCTTGTTGGTCAACGGCAGTCCAAACAATCTGACTTTGGTCGGATAACCCGGTTTTTTTCAAAATGTCAGTGGCGACCGCCGTAGTACTTTGGATATCCATCCAACCAGGGTCCGGTAGCCTGATCTGCCGGCACTGCTCAACTTCGCCGGCGAAGCTTTGCAACGGTAAAAACAAGGGCACAACACAACAGCCCGCGATAGATGATCCTCATAACGCAAGCTCCACTCGATAGGGCAGCAGCGAAGGCGGCAGCTTTTGTTTTCAGAGACTCAACGGTAAGGCTTTTTAGGGTGGGTTTAACGGCGTATCGTCATTACCCAAGCGCAATAGCCCGAGCGTGGCAATTTACTGTGTAGGGCAAACAGATCATCAACCAAGGCTTCGACAGTGCCAGCAAAGCGTGCGACACGGATGGTCACAGTGCTGATGTACATCAGCATTTTTGGAGAAAATGAGCTTGACCGTATTTATGGGCATACGGCTTACCCCCCCTTTGCGGTTCGACCCAGCATCAACCGCAACCGCTCTGCAAATTCGCATCTTGCATGACCGGATGCACGCGCCTCACAAGCTATGAATGTCAATCGGCCTGTGCACGGGAGCACGAAGGGCGGTTAACCTTGCTCAGAAGCCTGGATGCTTGAGCCCGATACACGTTTAGAAGGGTTGACTCGACTCAAGCTAGGACTGTTGCAACAAAAAAACCTCTAGTTTGTATTACGCGCATCGACCTGACTGACGTAGCGCCTCAACGTCACTCACCCCAGCCAGGATAACCGCAAGCATCACTGATGCTTGTTCGTCGCGCACAAATTATATAAATATATTGATTATTAATAAGTTAAAAACCATTCCAGTCTCAAAATCTGACGTAAACCCCTCAAAAGTTTTAATAGCGCGGTCATTTGTCGCACCCTAGACTCGCCCCTCGAAACATCCTGAATCATTCCGCTCGTCATCCCCGCGCCGCCCGTCTTCGTGTGTTTGCCGCTGGCTTACTGCCCCGCGGGCGCTGCCGTGTGCGCACGGGAAACGCGCCCGTCAAGCAAAGGAACCTCCATGCAGCGCAGAGACTTTCTATCGTCGGCCATCGCGCTGGCGGCGGCCTCCACATTGCCCGTCGCCCGTGCCGAAGAAATCAAAGGCGGCCAACCTTGGGAACCGGGAACGGCCAGCCTGCCGGCCTTACCCACCGTGCGTCAGGGTGGCCTGGCGTTTTTCAATCAACATGAGTTCCAGACGGCTGAAGCGATCGCCGAGCGGTTGATCCCCAGTGACGAACTGTCCATCGGCGGCAAGGAGGCTGGTTGCGCCACTTTCATCGACCGTCAATTGGCCGGCGACTACGGCAAGGGTGCCACCCTGTATCGGTTGGGGCGCTTCGTCAAAGGCACGTTCGAGCAAGGTACTCAATCGCCACTCACCCCCGCCGAGCGGTGGCGCAAGGGCCTGGTGGCCATCGATGCGTACAGCCAAGCGCAGTTCGCCAAGCCGTTCCTGCAACTGGACGGTGAACAACAGGACGAGGTGCTGCGCCGATTCGAGAAAAACGCTGTGAACGTTGGGGCTGAGTTTGATGACGGCGCCAAGGAGATCTTTGAACAAGTGCTGGCCAACGTGCGCGAGGGCTTTTTGTCTGACCCGATCTACGGCGGCAACAAGGACATGGCCAGCTGGAAAATGCTCGGTTTCCCCGGCGCGCGCTACGACTTCCGTGACGTCATCGGCAGAAAGGGCGAGAAGCTCAACATCATCCCCACCAGCCTGATCGACAACACGCTCTGACTCGCCAGAACACTTGAGCGACGAGGCCTTGCCATCGTCGCCGACCCACCGTGATTCGTTGTATTGAAGAGGAATTTCCGAATGGCCAATGTACGCCCCAAAGCCGACGCAGTGATCGTCGGCCTCGGCTGGTGCGGCTCGCTGATTGCCGAAGAACTGACCCGCGCCGGGTTGAATGTGGTCGCCATCGAGCGCGGCCCGTGGTTCGAAACCGCCACCGACTTCCCGCCCTCGGTCGACACCGACGAATTGCGCTGGGACACCCGTCGCAGCATGCTGCTGCCGCCGGCCATCGAGACCACCACGTTTCGCAACAATCGCTCGCAGACCGCCCTGCCGACCCGCGACTGGAGCATGAACGAGCTGGGCTACAACGTCGGTGGTTCGGGCACTCACTGGGCCGGCATGGCCTGGCGCTTTCTGCCGTTCGACTTCGAGCCCTACAGCTTTACGCTCAAGCGCTACGGCCAGCAGCAGATTGAAAAAGGCTTGATCGTGCAGGACTGGGGCGTGACCTATGACGACCTGGAACCCTTCTACGAGCGCTTTGAAAAAATCGCCGGGGTCTCCGGCAAGGCTGGCGTGCTCAACGGCGAAAAGATCGACGGCGCGAACATCTTCGAAGGCAACCGCAAGAGCGAATTCCCGTTGCCGCCGCTGGCGACCACCCGCCTGACCGACCTCTTCACCGAAGGCACCCAAAAGCTCGGCCTGCACCCATTCATGGTGCCCGCCGGCCAGACCTCCAAGGCCTACACCAACCCTTTGGGTGTGCGCATGGGGCCGTGCACTTACTGCGGTTATTGCCTGTACTACGGCTGCGGCAACTTCTCCAAGTCGAGCCCCAATGCCTGTGTGATCCCAGCGTTGATGCAGCGCAGCAACTTCAGCGTGCTCACCGAGTCCGCCGTGCTGCGCGCCAACCTGGCAGAAGACGGCAAGACCGCCACCGGCGTTACGTACCTGGACCGTAACAAGATGGAATGGGAACAGCCCGCGGACATCGTGATTTTCTCCGCATTCCAGATGCAAAACGTGCGTTTGTTGCTGCTGTCGAAAATCGGCAAGCCTTACAACCCTGAGACCCGCACAGGGGTGGTGGGCCGCGCCTACAGCTTCCAGACCGTGTCCGGCGCCAACCTGTTTTTCGAGGATGAGCAACTCAACCAGTACATCGGCGCGGGCGCCCTCTCCGCCCAGGTCGATGACTATAACGGCGACAATTTTGACCACACCGGCAAGGGCTTCATCGGCGGTGCCGGGATCCTCGTGGTCGCTCGTGGCGCGCGTCCGATCGGCAATGCCGAC
Source organism: Pseudomonas sp. AC463 (assembly GCF_979253585.1). Taxonomy (NCBI): domain Bacteria; kingdom Pseudomonadati; phylum Pseudomonadota; class Gammaproteobacteria; order Pseudomonadales; family Pseudomonadaceae; genus Pseudomonas; species Pseudomonas sp. AC463. Next base: position 188,634 of record NZ_CEEDDZ010000004.1, read on the forward strand.
GCGGTACCGTCGGGCACGCCACGCTGGGGCAGTGCGTGGAAAAAAGCCTATAACCATGCGTTCCAGAACGGCACGTTTATCTTCAACCAGGGCACCAGTTTCTCCCACGACGAGTGCTACCTGGACCTGGACCCGGAATACAACGACGCCAACGGCGACCCGCTGATCCGCGTGACCTTCGACTACAACGAAAACGACCGGCGCATGGCCAAGTTCACCGAAGACAAAGCGGTGGAAATCGGCAAGGCGATGGGGGCGAAGATCGTCAATGGCTTTGATGCGGCGGCGGTGAACTATGGTCCGTACTTGCCCTCCAGCGACCACACCATCGGCGGCGCGGTCATGGGCCTGGACCCGAAGACCAGCGTGCTCAACCGTTATCAACAGAGCTGGGATGTACACAACGTGTTCGTGCTGGGCGCCTCGTCGTTCCCGAATAACGCCGGCTACAACCCCACCTCTACCATCGGCGCCCTGAGCCTGTGGACCGCCAAGGCGATCATCGATCAATACCTGGCCAAACCCGGCCCACTGGTGGAGGTGCCGGCATGAGCCCGCGTTTTCGCATGGCCTTGACGGCCACCGCCGTGTTGTCCCTGGGCTCGGCCATTGGCCTGTATGGCGCGTTCGGTTTGGCCGATGCTGCGAACAGCATCGCACAGCCCGGCCAGCAGACCGACAGCAACCAAGGGGTCAAGGCCCCAGTGACTGAGGAAGACCCAGCTGTAACCCGTGGTCGCTACGTGGCAATTGCCGGTGACTGCGCGGCGTGCCACACCGACCCGCATCACGGCAAGCCCTTTGCCGGTGGCTATGCGCTGGAGACACCGTTCGGCAAGCTGCTCGCCAGCAATATCACCTCCGACAAGAAAACCGGGATCGGCGCCTGGTCGGAACAAGAGTTCACCCGAGCGGTGCGTGAAGGCAAGGGCCGTCACGGCGAAAACCTTTATCCGGCGATGCCGTACAACGCCTACGTCAAAGTCAGCGACCAAGACATGCACGACCTGTGGGCCTATATGCAGACGGTGCCAGCGGTGGACAACGCGGTGGTGTCCAACCAATTGCCGTTCCCATTCAATATCCGCCTGATGATGATGGGCTGGAACCTGCTGTTCTTCGACAACACACCGTTCAAGCCCGTGGTCGGTGCGTCGGCGCAGATCAACCGCGGCGCTTACCTGGTCGAAGGGTTGGGGCACTGTGCCGCGTGCCACACCGGCAAGAACTTCCTCGGCGGTGACAAGGGTGGCGCGTATTTGCAGGGCGGCGAACTGGCCGGCTGGCACGCGCCGGAAATCACCGGCAACCACTACGTGGGCATCGGCGGCTGGAGCGATGAGCAGGTGGTGCAGTACTTGAAGACCGGCAGCAACCACGTCGCCGTGGCATCCGGCCCGATGGCCGAAGCGGTCACCAACTCGACCCAGCACATGCGTGACGAGGACCTTTACGCCATTGCGGCTTACCTCAAATCCCTGCCCGGCTCGGATACCCGCAACCCGCGTCCACTCAAGGCCAGTGACAAGGTCATGCAACAAGGGGCCAATGTGTATTCGGCCAACTGCTCGGCGTGCCACAACAGCGACGGAAGAGGCATCAACCAATTGGCGTCGAGCCTGGCTGGCAACCCAGGCATCCAGGCTGAAAATGCGCAAAGCCTGATTACCACAGTGCTGGAAGGCGGACGCGGCGCGGTTACGGTCGACAACCCCACCAGCGGCGCCATGCCCAGTTTTGCGTGGAAACTGTCGGACCAACAAATTGCCGCCACCCTCACCTACATCCGCAACAGCTGGGACAACGCCGCACCCGAAGTGACCGCTCAACAGGTCGCCGACGTGCGCAAGGACCGCCAACTGCCCGCTCAATTGAGCGCGGACGGCACTTCACGTTGAACCCCATGATGCGGCCCACCTAAGGGCCGCATCCCTGCCCTGCAAGGACTATTCGAATGCCACGCTTTCCATTGAGCGGCCTCGCGGCCTGCGTTGCCCTGGCCGTGCCTTTGGCACACGCCGAGGATTCCCCCTGGATGACCGGCGACTGGGGTGGCTTGCGCAGCGCCTGGCTGGCCGAAGGTATCGACATCAAGCTGGGTTACACCGGGGAAACCTCAACCCTGTTGCGCGGCGGTTATCACAGCAACGACCATTCGACCCGCTACGCCGACCAATTCAACGCGGGTGTAGAGATCGACCTGCAAAAGCTGATGGGTTGGCAAGACGCGGCGTTCGGGTTCTCGCTGACCAACCGCAACGGCGCCAATAACCTCAACGAAAAGATCAGCGCCCCCGGCGCCGCTGGCATGGGTTCGACCCAGGAAATTCAGGGGCGTGGCAGCGTCACGCGCCTTAGCGAGCTGTGGTTGAGCAAAGGCTGGCTCGACGATGGGCTGAACCTCAAGCTGGGGCGTTTTGCGGTCAGCGATGACTTCGCGGTCGAGGACTGCCTGTTCCAGGGCCTGGCGTTTTGTGGCTCACAACCGGGTAACTACGTGGATAGCATCTACAACGGGCCCATCAGCCAGTGGGCGGCGCGGCTGCGCTATCGCTTGAGCCCACAGGTGTACATGCAAGTGGGCGCGTTCAACGTCAACCCCTCGAACCTGGACAACGACAACGGCCTCAAGCTGCACACCCACGGCACCACCGGCACATTCGCCCCAGTGGAACTGGTGTGGAGTCCGACGCTTAACCAACTGCCTGGCGAATACCGCATCGGCTATTACCACAGCACGGCCCAGGCCACCGATGTGTACAAGGACGCGTTCGGGCAAGCGGCAGCTATCAGCGGCAACGCTTATCGCACCGACGCCACGCGCCATGGTCAGTGGATCTTCGCCAAGCAGCAACTCACCTCGGTCAATGGCGATACCTCTCGTGGCCTGACCCTCACCGCCAGCGCCACGTTCCAGGACCGCAACACCACGACCATCGACAGCTATCAGAAACTCAGCCTGGTCTACAAAGGCCTGTTTGATACACGGCCAACCGACACCCTCGGCGCTGGCATCGCGCGTGTTCAAGCCAGTTCGGTGTACCTGCGCAATGCCCGCGCCGTGAATGCAGCCGGCGGCGACTTGCCCGAGCAACACAGCGAGTACGTCGCCGAACTGAACTACGGCATCCAGGCCACGCGCTGGCTGAACATCATGCCCAACCTGCAATACATCAAAGACCCGGATGGCGTTCGTCAGGTGAAAAATGCGTTGGTGCTGGGCCTGCAAGTACAATCTCAGTTTTAACCCCACAGGAAACTTGCGCAGCATGAGCCCCCCGTCCAAGCGTCATGGCCTGTTAAAGGTCGCAGAATTGGCTGGCGTGAGCATGAGCACCGTGGACCGGGTGCTCAATGACCGCGGAGGGGTGTCCGACCTCAAGCGTCGCAAGGTGCTGGCGATGGCCCGCGCATTGGGCATCCGTCCGGGGCTGCCCGCGCCTTTTACCGGCCCCATGATCGTCGACGTATTGCTGGCCGACAGCGCCACCGACCATTTCAAGCGCCTGGATGCCGCCTTCGAGCGCCAGGCCCAACGCCTCAGCGCCCACCTCACCCTACGCCGCCAACGCTGGTCCGAGAGCGCCCCACAGCAACTGCTCGACGCCTTGCGCAAACCACGCTCCCGGCGTCACGGCATGATTGTGATCGCTCCCGACACCCCCGAGGTACACCAGGCACTGAATGCCATCGTCGCGGCCGGCACGCCCACCGTGCTGCTGACCAGCAACCTCACCGACGTGCCAGGCGCGGTGTATGTCGGCATCGATAACTATGCCGCCGGGCGCAGCGCCGGGCGCTTGATGAGCCAGTGGGTCGGCCAGCGCCCGGGGGCGGTGCTGCTGGTGGTCAACTCCCTGGCTTACTTTGCCCACCAGGAACGCGCCAAGGGGTTTATCGATGTGATGACCCAGCACGCCCCTCACGTTGCCATCGTCGGGCCGGTCGAGTGTTTTGACGATGAAGCGCTGACCCAGGCTGCTGTTACCAGCGTCCTGAAACACCAGGCAATCGCCGGGCTGTACGACACCGGCAGCGGCACGACAGGTATTCACGCGGCCCTTTCACAGGCCGGCGCCCGACCGGTATGGCTCGGTCACGAGGCTAGCGCGCTGCATGCCACATTGTTGCGGACCGGGGTGATGTCGCTGGTGCTCGACCAGGACCCGGAGGGCCAGGTGCAGGCGAGCATTGATTACTTGCTGCACCGCCAGGGCGTGATCGACACCCCGCCGCAGTTACCGCTGACAATGAAGCTCGTTATCGACGAAAACCTTTGATCGCACAGGGCCCATGCTCATTGCTCACCGGTGCCACAACTGCCCTCCAGCTCCGTCAGCAACTACCCCTTGAAACGCATGCGCCACGCAGCGGGCAAACCCGTTTTCCGGTGGCCAGTTCACGTTCGACGAACAGGGTGGATTCGAGCACCACGCCTAGGCCGTGCTGGGTTGGCGTGGTCATGTTGTTGGCGGCGAACCAGTCACGCCACTGCACAGACTGGCCGTCGCTCTGGATTAGCGTGTGGGCATGGCGGCACCGGCATGCAGTGCCATGGCGGTGCCGGCCAGGGCCTTCAATTTGAGCAAGGTGCGTCGGTTTAGCGTGGTCCGGATCGGCATTTGAATCTCCCGATTGAATGCAAAAGCGTGGGGACACCTTAGCTAAAGCCTCTACGCCCGCCTTCCCGACGACACACAACGAAACATCTAAACCGCTGAGGCTTAGACATTCACTCACTGCCTTGACCTGTTTTCATACTGTGAAGTGTCAGAGTTTCACGCCCTGCGTACGGGTCAATGTATTGGCGCTAATCGGCGCAGCGCGCTGACGTACAAACAGCCATACCGTCAATGCCCCCGTTAGGCCAAGCACGCCAGCGACGACAAATGCCGCACTGTAAGTACCCGTGGCTTCGATGATAAAACCGGTCAAAGTCGGCGCAAACAAGCCGGCACAATTACCCATGCCGTGCATCAACCCGCCGGCAGTGCCGACAAACCGGCTCGGTACGGTGTCCTGAATCAATGCCCAGTAAGCCGATGCGGTCAACATCAGGAAACCGATGGCCACCGACATAAAGATCACCACCGCGCTGACGCTCTCGGCACGCCCCGACAGGCCGATACACGCGGCAGCTACCACCAGGCAGCTGACCAGCACCACCTTGCGCGAGAACAGTTGGCGCCCGGTTTTCTGGTAGATGCGGTCGATCAAAAAGCCGCCCGCCGCCATGCCGCAGGCACCAACCAGCCAGGGGAACGCAGTGAACCAGCTCATCTGCGCCAGCGACACGCCCTTGGCATCCACCAGGTAGCTGGGAAACCAGGTCATGAAGAAGTACAGGATGTAGTTGTAGCAAAACAGCGAAAAGCCAGTGCACAGCACGGCGGGACGCAGCAACACGGCGCCGAGGGTCAGGCCATCGTCAGCCGCCTTGACTGCGCCGGTTTCGGTACGCCCGGCCTGGATTTCGGCCAGTTCTTCAGGGCTCACACGCGGGTGATCGGCGGGATGATCGGTGGCGATCAAGCGCCAGGCAATCGCCCACAGCAGGCCGATGGCGCCGACGATCACAAACGACCATTGCCAGCCCAGCGACAGCGCCAGAAAGCCGATCACCGGTCCGGCCAACGCGCCGCCCAGTGGCCCGCCGGCCTGGTTGATGCCCACCGCCCTTGCCCGCTCGCGGATCGGGAACCAGTTGTTGACCACCTTGTTGGCCGTGGTGGGCACCGGGCCTTCACCCACGCCAAACAAGGCGCGCACGATCAGCAGCGACCAGAAGTTGAAGGCCGTCGCCGTCAGCGCGCAGAGCGCCGACCAGATGCACATGGCCCACAAAAATACGCGCTTGGGACCATACCGATCAGCCAGGTAACCGCCGATAAAGTTGAACGCGGCATAACCGATAAAAAATCCGCTGAACACCATGCCCTTTTCACCGGGCGTGAGCGCAAAGCTCTGGGTCACGAACGGCATGGCCACCGACAGCGCGGCGCGGTCCATGTAATTGATGACCAATGCCAGGAACAGCATCCCCACCATGTACCAGCGAAATTGGCTTTTTTTATTCTTCATTGAGGTGTGCCCGTATGCCCCCGGGCCAATCGACGCAGCCCGGGGGTGAAAGGAAGGGTTCAGGAACGTTGGGCAGCGACCGCTTCGTCGACCATGTCGAACAGCGTGTAGCGCGGCACCCAACCAAGCAGGGCACGGGCCTTGGCCGCCGTGCTATGGGGCTGGCCCAGCGCCACCGGCAACTGGGCCTCTACGTAGCGCCGCCCCGTGGCCTTGGCCAGGTACGGAATAAAGGTGTCCAGGCCCACCAGGCTTGGTGGTGCCAGGTTGAAGGTTTCGCCGATGGCCGCCGGCTTGTCGAGCATCAACAGCAACGCATCAACGATGTCGCGCACGTCTGTCAGTTCCTGGGTGTGGGCATTGCCGTGGCGGTCGTAGCTGAGCAACAAGGGATCGTCATCGCCGGCCAGCGGCTCGAGAATCTCAAGCAGGTGACGGACCTCATCGCTGGGGGTGCTGGCATTGTGGCTGCTGGCGGCCTTGAGCGTATCGATGCGTCCCTGCAGGGAAAACGCCGGGCGTGAGTACTCACCCTGGGGGTCGATCACTTCGGCAGCCGACTCGATATGCGAGAACACCGCCGTGCTGACCTTGAGGTTGGGCTGTGTGCGCGCAAAAAACGCCAGCAGGTCCTGGCCAAGCAGCTTGGTCATGCCATAAAAGCTGTAGGGCTCGCGCGGGTGATGCTCGTCCACCGGGCGGTAGCGGGCAAAACGCGTCGGGTAGACCTGGTCACTGGAAGCGAACACCACGCGCACCGACCGGTTGGCAGCAAGCTCAGTGGCGCACTCGAACACGTTGAAGGTGCCGGTGACATTGGCCTGCCACAGACGGTCCCGGTCCTGACTGCGAAAGGAGATCAATGCCGCCAGGTGGAACACCGCCTCGGCGCCTTCCATCGCGTAGCGCACGGCCTGACGGTCCGCAAGGTCACCGACGGCACAGTCGATGCCCGCCGCCTGGGCCTTGGCAAGGTTGGGGTCGCCGGGCAGGACCAGGGTGGAAATCCGATGCCCACGCTCCATCAGTGCCTGGGCGAGTTGACTGCCGACGCGCCCCGTGGCGCCCGAAATAAAGATCTGCATGCTGCGGTCCCTCGAATTGTTTTTGGTAGGGGTGTCGCAGCCCAGAGTCGGCGATGGTTACGGCAGCGGCAAACACCGGCGTGGTTTTCCAGGGGCGCGCGTCTCACTCAGTGAGACTGCCCGGCCAACCCCTCTCACAACAGGGCTGCACGCAGGGCCACCGCGAGGGCGTCATAGAAACGCTCCACGCCCGCCACGCCAGCGGCGCGCAGGCTGGCATGCACCAGGCCTTCACCGACATGCAGTTGGGCGGGTACGCCGGCCTGGTGCAACATCGCCGCGTATGCACGGCCCTGATCACACAGCGGGTCCCACTGCGCCACACCGATAAAGGCCGGGGCAAGCCCCGCTGCCGACTGCTGCTCCAAGGCCAGTGCCTGAGGATCGTGCTGACGCATGTCATCCGGCACATAGCCCGCCAGCGAGGCCATCAGCCCCGCCGTGGTGAGCATCGGCGCACAGGCATGGGCCTGCATCGAGGCAAAGTGCGGGCGCGCACTCAGCACCGGGTACACCAGCGCCTGCAAACACGCCTGCGCCAGGCCGCGCTCGCGCAAGGCCACACACAGCCCAGCAGCCAGGGTGCCACCGGCGCTGTCGCCGGCCACCGCCAGCCTGTCACGGGAAAGGTCGGGCCAATGGCCGTCACGCAGGTGCTGCCACACCGTCAGCGCATCCTCCAGCGGCGCGGGAAACGGATGCTCCGGTGCCAGTCGGTAGTCCACGGCGACCAGCGCGATGGGCAGGCGCTTGGCCAGCGCGAAGGCGAACCAGTCATGGGTGTCATGGGCGCCCATGTTCCAGCCGCCGCCGTGCAGGTACAGCACGGTAGGCCAATCACCTTGAGGGGCTGCACCCGACGGGCGATACAAACGCACCCGCAGCGCACCCACCTGCCGGTCATCGACCAGCAGGTGCGGCGGTGCCGGCGGCGTGAAATGCCGGCACGCCTCGGCAAAGGCTGCGCGCCCTGCGGCCAGCGAGTCATCACGGGGGACGAAGCGCGCGCTGGTGTCGACATAGGCCTGCAACGTGGGATCGAGCGGGTACACGGACATAGGAGAGTTCCTTGGGAAAAACACCGACCCAGACTACCCCGCAGCGGTGTTTCTCAGCCCTGATGCAGCGCGCTTGCGGCAAACCGAGTCCCGCGATGTGAGACAACAAGGCCCGTCCCAGCCCCGCGGCGTTTTGCCACGGCCGGGCTTGGGCCTAGCATCGACCCATCGCTCGCCGCCCCCGGCGATTGTCATCACGAGCAGCACTTACCCCGTCGTCACGGGATGTCAGGAGAACTTAATGGCTATTCACCAATACGCTGAAGCAAACGACAACACGGCCAAGCGCGACGTTACCGTCAGCGACCAGACCCTCGAAAAACTGGCCCGTTGCTCCAGCGGTTCGCTGACCACCCAACTGTTCAAGCGTGGCTATCGCCAGCCAGCGTTCGTTGGTTTGAAGGCCATGAGCCGTACCGCCAAACCGTTCGCCGGCCGTGCATTCACCATGCGTTTTATCCCAGCGCGTGAAGACATCGACACCTACGGCACCATGACCACCAAGCCCAACGGCGACAACCTGCAATGGCAAGGCGTGGAGCAGATCCAACCAGGCGACGTGCTGGTGATCGACAGCCGCAACGAAGCCGCCGCCGCGTCTGCCGGCAATATCCTGGTGACCCGCCTGCTCGCTCGCGGCGCCCGTGGCATCGTGACCGACGGCGCACTGCGCGACGGCAGCGAGATCGCTGAACTGCCACTGCCCGCCTATGCCCGTGAAATCGTCGCGACCACGCGCATTTCCTATCACCACGTGGCTGACCTGCAAGTACCGATCGGCTGCGCCGGTATCGCCGTCTACCCAGGTGACGTGATTGTCGGCGATGCCGATGGCCTGACCCTGGTGCCGGCGCACCTGGCCGAAGAATTGGCCGACGTGTGCCTGGAACAGGACGACATCGAGAACTACCTGGCCATGCGCATCGCTGCCGGTGAAGCCTTGTGGGGCGTTTACCCACCAAGCCCTGAAGCCGTTGGGGCTTATCAGGACTGGGTGGCTTCAGGTCGTCCAAACATCCCATCGATCATCGGCAAAGGGGTTTAACCATGGCCGAGCATAAACACGCCCAGACCATTCGCCGCTACTTTGCAGCCTGCAACGCTGCGGATTACGACGCGCTGGTCAGCTGCTTCACCCCTGACGCCGTGCACTACTTCCCGGACGGTCTGCCAGAGATCCCGTGGCGCACCGCCGACACCATCGCCCGCAAGTGGCAGTGGTGCGTGGAAAACCTGGGCTCGCAGTGGACCATCGAAAAAATCCTGGTAAGCCACGACAGCGACGAAGCCGTGATCGAGTGGACCCACTGGAAAGCCAAGCAAGGCACGGCCTTGCGCGGTGACGAGTGGTACATCTTCGATAAAGAGACCGGCCTGATCAGTGAGATCCGCGCCTACTACGCCTCCCCTGCCAAGCAGGACGTGACCATCAACGAACTGGTGGCCTTCGACTACGAAGGTCGTGGCTACCATTTGAAACCCCTGGAGGCTTGAGATGAGCGAACATTCCGTAGTTGACACGGCCGTCGCACAAGCGCGCGCCGCCGCCCCATTCTGGGCGAACGCCACTGCCGCCGTGCGCGCCACCCTGCTGCGCGGCCTGGCCGATGCGCTCGAAGCACAAAAGGACAGCCTGATTCCACTGGCCGACGAAGAATCCAACCTGGGCGCTGGCCGCCTGGGCGGTGAAATCGCCCGTACCGCCTATCAACTGCGCGGTTTTGCCGAGGGCCTTGCCAATAGCCCGGCGTACGCTCGTATTGTTGATGACGCCGTCGCCGGCGCTCCGCCTGTGGGTCGCCCACAATTGACGCGGGTGCTACGCCCGCTGGGCCCGGTGGCGATGTTCTCGGCGAGCAACTTCCCGTTCGCGTTTTCCGTACTCGGTGGCGACACCGCATCGGCTCTGGCGGCCGGTTGCCCGGTGGTCGTCAAGGCGCACTCCGGCCACCCTCGCCTGTCCCAGGCCGTGTTCGATCTGGCCCGTGAAGTGGTGCGTGCCCAAGGCCTGCCCGATGGCCTGCTGACCCTGGTGGACAACGCCACCCGCGGCGCCGGCGGCTACCTGGTGCAACACCCGGACATCGCCGCCGTGGCCTTTACCGGTTCTTTCCAGGGCGGCACTGCCTTGTGGAAACTGGCCAACGAGCGCGCACGCCCAGTGCCATTCTTTGGTGAATTGGGCTCGATCAACCCGCTGGTGGCCTTGCCGGCCGCACTGGAGCAAAACGGCGCCGAACTGGCCAAGACCCTGGCCGCCTCGATCACCATGAGTTGCGGTCAGTTCTGCACCAGCCCGGGCGTAATCGTGGTACTCGATGGCGCGCTCAGTGAAGGTTTCATCGGTCAACTGTGTGAAGCACTGGCTCCGATCCAGCCCCACGCCATGCTCACTCCAGGTATGCGCCAGGGTTTCGAAGCGGCCAGCGCCCATGTCGCCAGCCATGCCACTACCCTGCTCGCCCCCGGCCCAGATGCACAGGGCCCAGCGCCACGGGTGTACGCGACCGACGCCGCCACCTTTATCCAGAACCCGGCGCTACGCGAAGAAATGTTCGGCCCCGGTGCACTGGTAGTCAAAGCCCGTGACCTGGAGCACGTGCATCAAGTGCTGCAGGCCATCGGCGGCACCTTGACCACCACCCTCTGGGGCGCCAACGCCGATACCCCGGCCAACCGTGCCCTGGTCAGCGCTGCCGAAGCGGTCTCCGGTCGCGTGCTGTTCAGCGGCGTCCCTACCGGTGTCGCCGTGTGTGCGGCGCAGCAACATGGTGGCCCATGGCCGAGTTCCACGGCGCCACAGACCACGTCGGTCGGCTACGCTGCCATCGAGCGCTTCCTGCGCCCTGTTGCCCTGCAAGACGCACCGGCCTGGGCCCAGGCGTAAGGAGGCTATCAGCATGATGCGACACCTCGTCATATTCCGCCGGCTGCCCACCGTGGCCGTTGACCTGGAACTGGAACAGCACCTGGTGGCGCGCATGCAGCGCCTGCCGGAGCAGATCGATTTCATCCGCGGCTGGATCGTCGCGGCCAATGAGCTGGACCGTCCCATTTGCTGGGACTACCTGCTTGATTCAAGCTTCGACGATGCCGCCGCCGTGGAAAGCTACCTGCCCCACCCGGCCCACCAGGCGCTCGTCAAGGACCTGAAGCAGTACTTCGAATGGGTCGCAGTGGATTACACCTGCTGACACCCGCTCGACCACAACAAGAGGCGCGCCCCAACGAGGGCGCGTGGAGACAGCAATGAATAACAATAAACCCTATCGTTGGGTGATCCTGACGATGCTGTTCCTGGCGATGGTCATCAACTACGTTGACCGCGCCGCACTGTCCATTGCCATGCCATTCATCACCCAGGACTACCACCTGACCCCGTCGGAGAAGGGCCTGATCTTCTCCAGCTTCTTCTTTGGTTACGCGCTGTTCTGTTTCGTCGGTGGCTACCTGGCCGACCGTTTCGGGCCAAAACGCGTACTGACCTGGTCGATGGGGTTCTGGTCGGTGCTCTGCGGGTGTACGGCGCTGGCCTTCAACTTCTGGTCGCTGCTGATGGTGCGCGCGTTGTTTGGCGTGGGTGAAGGCCCGGTCAGCACCACCGCCAACAAAGCCATCAACAGTTGGTTCCCGATCAATGAACGCGCGCGAGCCATTGGTTTTGCCCAAGCCGGCGGCCCACTGGGCGGCGCCCTCGCGGGGCCGATCGTCGGCTTCCTGGCCCTATGGCTGGGCTGGCGCGTAGCGTTCGTGGTGATTGCCAGCATCGGCATCCTATGGGCCATCGCCTGGTTCCGCATCGCGGCTTCCACCCCCAAGGAACACCCGAAGGTGGGCCCAGAGGAACTGGCGCTGATCAACGCCGACCGGGAAGTACCGGTGCAGGCGACCGCTGATGCACCGCGTACACCGGTGATGCAGATCATCATGCAACGCGCGGTGCTGGTCACCGGGGTTTCGCTGTTTTGCTACAACTACATCCTGTACTTCTTCATGACCTGGTTCCCCAGCTACCTGATCGACGCCAAGGGGATCGACCTCAAATCCATGAGCATCGTCACCGCCCTGCCGTGGTTTGTCGGCACCCTCGGCTTTATCGCCGGCGGCGTGTTGATCGACTGGGTGTTCAAGCGCTCCGGTCGCCGTCTGTTCTCACGCAAAGTGGTGTTGGTGAGCTGCCTGCTGATCGCCTCTTGCTGCATCGGCATCACCGGGCAACTGGAGAGCGTGACCTCCACGGTGGCTGTGATGACGGCCGCGATTGGCTTCCTGATGCTGTCGGCCCCGGCCTATTGGTCGCTGATCCAGGACGCTGTGCCGGATCACCAGGTGGGCACCGCCGGTGGGTTTATGCATGGTCTGGCTAACCTGTCCGGCATCGTCGCGCCGACCCTGACCGGGATTATCATCCAGAGCACTGGCACCTTTGCCAGCGGGTTTGGCTTGGCGGGTATCCTCGGCATCTTTGGTGCCTTGATCGTGGCGTTCTTCGTGACCGCGCCTAAAGCCCCGCAGGCTGTCGCAGCAACCGCCTGATTTTTTCGCCACCCGTGCGCGGGTGGCACTGACAAGCAATCGAGTATTGGCTATGCAAACACTTCTGATCACGGGTGCCGCTGGCATCGTCGGCACCGCTCTGCGTCCTTACTTGCGTCAGCACTATCGGCTGCGCTTGCTGGACCGCCAACCGATCCAGGGTCTGGAAGAAGGCGAAACCGCTCTGGTCGGCGACCTCACCGACCCGGCCTTTGTCGATCAGGCCGTCGCCGGCAGCCACGCCATCCTGCACCTAGCCTGTGCCCACGGTACGGGCATCGCGTTCGGCACCACCGTGGAGCCGAACTATCACGCCACGCTTTACCTGCTTGAAGCCGCCCAGCGGCACGGCGTGCAGCGGTTTATCTTTACCAGCAGCCACCACGTGCTCGGCCAATACCGCACTGACGCGGCCGCAACCTTCGACGACATGCCCGCCGCCGCCGACAGTTACTACGCCTTGAGCAAAGTGTTCGGTGAAGCCGCCTGCGCGGCTTGGACCCTGCGTTACAAGCTGGCGACCTTTGTGATTCGCATCGGCAACGCCGACGCCAAGGTCAGCGACGCGCGCCGTCTGCGCCTGTGGACCAGCGCTCGCGATCTGGCGCAATTGGTGCGTATCGGCCTGGAACATCCTGAAGTCCGCCACGAGATCGTCTACGGCGTGTCCGAATGCCCCAACGCGCTGTTCAGCAATGCCCGCGCCCGTGCCCTGGGTTATGCCCCGCAGGACAATGCAGCCGAGCATTTAGCGGAGGAGTTTTTGTCTTACGAAGCGATGGACCCCGCCCACTCCGGACGTGACCATGTCGGCGGCAGCTACGCCGGGGCTGCGCTGACCGCTTTACTGGGGAACCGCTGATGAAAATCACCCGACTGGACACCTTTATTGTCGAGATCCCTTTCACCGACGGCGGCAAGGGCCACAATGTCACGCCGACCACCTGGAACACCCTGGAAAACGTGCTGGTACGCGTCGAAGACGAGCTCGGCAACGTGGGCTGGGGCGAGGCGTTTGGTTACTTCGTCGCCGATGCGACCCGCGCGCTGATCCAGCGTCTGTTCACGCCGCTGCTGCTGGGCCGGGAGGTGCAGGACATCGCGCAATGGAACCTGGATACGCAGCTGGCCTTGCATCTGTTTGGCCGCTACGGCGTCACCACCTTTGCCCTCTCGGGGGTGGACATGGCGCTGTGGGACTTGAAGGCGCGCCGTGAAGGGGTGCCGCTGCACCGTCTGCTCGGCGACGCCAGCCGCACGGCGATCCCGGCCTACGCCAGCCTGGTGCGCTACGGCGAAAACAGCGTGGCGCCGCAGATCTGCCAACAGGCCCAAGCGCAAGGCTTCAAGACGATCAAGCTGCACGAAGTGAGCCTCGACGAAATCGCCCGTTGCCGTGACGCCCTGGGTGCCGGTACCGCGCTGGCGACTGATGTGAACTGCGCGTGGAACGTCGACGATGTGCACGCCTGGCTACCACGCCTGGCGGAACTGGACCTGGCGTGGCTGGAGGAACCGGTGTTCCCACCGGAAGACTTCGCCACCCTGGCCAGCCTGTGCGGCGCTGGCGTGCCGATCTCGGCAGGCGAAAACTGGTGCACCGCGCATCAGTTCGAACAGGCCCTCAAGCTGGGCGCAGTGGATTCGATCCAGCCCAGTGTGACCAAGGTCGGCGGCATCAGCGAGTGCCTGCGCATTGCCAAGTTGGCCAGCCAGCACGGCACCGTGGTGTTGCCGCATACCCCGTATTTCGGGCCGGGCCTGATCGCCACGCTGCACCTGGCGGCGGTTCAACCTGCCGTGCCGATGTTGGAGTACTTGTACGTGCAGCCGCAAGGCTGGTTGTACGACGTATCTGGCCTGTTTCACGACGGCGAACTGAGCGTGCCGCAGGGCCCGGGACTGGGCCTTGAGATGGACATGAACGTGTTCAAGCGCTTCCAGCGCAGCTGACACCCCCTTGACGCAGTAGCCCTTTCCGGCGCCTTCTGGCCGCCGGCCGGGCCTCTGCATGCCCGAGAAACACGGAGCGACCATGCATACCCTGGCATTGCACAACGACGTCTGGTCCCTGACCCTGCTGCCGCATTGGGGCGGTCGCGTCGCCAGCCTCAAGGCTGGCACGCTGGATGTTTTCACCCCGCTCAAGGCCGAACAGTTTGACCCGCTTAACTGGCCACGCGGTGGCGCCTACCCACTGCTGCCCTACTCCAACCGCTTGCGCAATGCGCGCCTCACGCATGCGGGCCTGATCCACGCGTTGCCGGCTCACCCCGCGGCGCGCCCGCACACCCTGCATGGCGTCAGTCACACCCTGGCCTGGGACGTGATCGAACAGAGTGCCACCCATGCCCTGCTGGCGGTGGACTACAGCGGCGAACACTGGCCCTGGCCGGTGCGTTTTGAGCAACGCTTCGAACTCGATGGCGACTGTGTGCGCCTGCACCTGTCGGTCACCAACCTGGGCCACACCTCGATGCCTGCGGGCCTGGGCCTGCACCCGTACTTCCAACGCCACCCCGGCATGGCCGTGCGCTGTGCGCCCGGCCTGGCCTGGGACATCGACGCGGATTACCTGCCCACCGGCAGCGTGCGCGAACTGACTGAGCCGATGCTGCTGCTCGCAGACGTCGCCCATGAAGTGGCGCTGTACTGCTCACGCTGGGACGGTCGCCTGCAACTCGACTACCCCCAGGGCCAGGTGCTGCTGCGTGCAGACGCGGCGTTGAACCACCTGGTGGTGTTCGCACCGCCCGGTGCGCCGTACCTGTGCCTGGAGCCGGTGTCGCACCTGGCGGATGCCTTCAACACCCCTCCTGCGCAATGGCCTGAGCAAGGCACTCAGACACTAGGCGCAGGGCAAACGCTAAGCGCCGCACTTTCACTGACATGGACCGCTGCTTAACCCTTTCACACCCACACCGAAGGACAACAATAACAATGAACTTCTATCGCTCCCTGCCCCTGCTCAGCCTGGGGCTTGCGCCCGTCGTCGCCCACGCCGATTTCATGGATGATGGCAAAGCGTCGCTGACCCTGCGCAACTTCTATTACAACCACGACCTGCGCGACACCAAGGCGCCGGCGCAGTCGAAAATCGAGGAGTGGGCGCAAGGGTTTATCTTCAAGGCTCAATCTGGCTACACCGACACCCCCATCGGTGTCGGGGTGGACGTGTACGCCGGTCTCGGCCTCAAGTTGGATTCGTCGCCCAGCCGTAGCGGCAGTGAATTGCTGCCCGGCTTCACCAAGCGCATTGGCGCAGGGCGCGACAGTGACCCGCGCTCGGTCAATGAGTATTCGGAAGGCACCGCCGCCCTCAAGTTCAAGTACTCCAAGACCGAGCTGAAGGTCGGAGGGCTGTTCCCCAAGATTCCGCTGGTGTACGCCGGCGACTCACGGCTGCTGCCGCAGTTCTTTGAAGGGGTAATGATCGACAGCCAGGAGCTTGAACATTTCACCTTCAGCCTCGGGCAGATGCGCCAGACCAACTACCGTGGCTTCTCCCACTCCACCGACATGCAGACCGGAAATTATCTGAACGTCAGCAGTGATCGCTTCAACTACCTGGGCACCACCTGGGCGCCCGTGCAGTCGTTCAGCCTGGGGCTGTGGGCGGGCGAGCTGGAAAACGTCTACCAGCAGAAACTGGTGACCGCCACCAAGTTCGTGGACGTGGGCGCATGGCGCCTGTCGGGCACCTTGAGCCATACGGACACCGGCGAGTCCGGCTCTGCCCTGGCCGGCCCGCTGGACAGTCGCCTCACCTCGGCCCTGGCCAGCGCCGCCTATGGCATGCACAAAGTCACCGTGGGCTACCAGTACAACGCCGGCGACAGCGCGCTGCCGTTTTTGCAGGAGACCGACCTGCCCGGCGTCGGCAACGCGATCCAGGTGATGCGCTTTGACCGCGCCCAGGAACGCTCGTGGCAGGGCCGCTACGACATCAACTTTGCCGGCTGGGGCGTGCCGGGGCTGAACGCATTTGCGCGTTATGTGCACGGTGACAACTTCGAGATCAACGGCCAACCGGGCAAGGAATGGGAACGCAACATCGACTTGAGCTATGTTATCCAGTCGGGCACGTTCAAAGACCTGGCCCTGCGCTTGCGCAATGTCGAGATCCAGGGCGACGCCACCGGGCGACGCGATGAAAACCGTGTGATCGTTTCCTACACCTTCGCCCTCAAATAACCCTTAGGCCGGCCCCCGCGTCAGCGGGGCCGGCGCGCCCTGGCTGCCGGCCGGCGTGCTCATCACAGTCCCCGACCACGGGGCGTTCTTTAGCGCTTGCCGGCTGACCGCCTGACGCGATGAGGTGATAAACAGCGTACGCCCATCGGCCGCCCCAAAGCACAGGTCGGTGGGTGACGCGACCGGTACGCCGAGCATGCGTTCCAGGTTGCCTTCATGGTCGAACTTGACCACGCTCCACCCGCCGGACAATGCCGTCCAGATGCTGCCGTCCGCATCCACCGCCAAGCCACTGAGCTGACCCGAGCCCTTGGGCATGCTGGTAAACCGGCGGACTTCGCCGCCAGCGCGCAACCGATAGACACTGCCCGACTCCGGCGCCAGCGCAAACAGCTGCTGACGCGGTGAGTCCCAGCACAACGCACCGATGGCCTCGCTGATCTGCCAATGGCTGGCCAGCGTACCGTCACGAGACACTTCGCCGACCTTCCACTGCCCACTGCCCATTCGGATTGCCGCCCACACCCGCCCGTCGCGATCACAACACAGGCAGGTGGGCGTCCCGAACCCCCACGGCGTGCGATGGCGCACCTCGCCTTTGTCGTAGACAAAGTATTCGTCCTCCAGCGCTACAAACAACCCGTTTGGCGTGAGTTCCAAGCCCATGATCGGCTTTTCGGTGCGCAGTATCCGCTCGGTGCCCTCGGCGCTATGGCGATACACCGCCGGGCCGAGTTTATCCGCCCAATACAGGCATTTTTCGCTGGCACTCCAACGCGGATGCCCGCCCAGGAATGCCCATTGGCTGCAGACTGGCTGCAACTCATCCGGACGCGCCTCGGCCTGTTTTACCGCCAGTTGGCTGCCCACCCGTTGCGCCGACGCCGCCACTTCCGGGCCGAGCAGTGTCAGGCGTTCCAGGGTCAGGCGGTACGCAGGGCCGGCGATACTCAAGGCACCGCGTACCTGGCCCGCGCTGTCTACAATCGGCGCGGCGACGCAACGCACGCCGAGCACGATTTCTTCATCATCGATGGCATAACCGCGCACACGAGTGACCTCCAGCTCGGTCATTAGCCGATTGCGATCCGTGATGGTCAGCGGCGTCAACGCCATGAGGGTCATGTGCTTGATCAGTTCACGCCGTTCTTCGTCCACCAGTGAGCTGAGAATCGCCTTGCCCTGCCCTGTGCAGTACATGGCTTTGCGTTGGCCCATGGAGGCGGCGGAACGGCGGCTGTGGGCACCGTCGCAACGCTCCAGCGACAGCACCTGGTCGCCGTCGCGGATCGCCAGGTAGGTGGTTTCGCCGGTCAGGTCTCGCAAGGCGCGCAACTCGAAACTGGCGGCGGCAATCAAATCCGGTTCCATCCACGCCCCGCGCACCAGCTCAAGGTAACGAAAGCCCAGGCGGTAGCATTTGTTGTTGGCATCGCGACGGACCATGCCGCGTTCCACCAGCAACGCCAGCAGGCGATACAGCGTGGCGCGCGGCAGGTTCAATTGCGCGGCGAGTTGCTGGTTATCCAGGCCTTCGGTGGACAGGCCGATGGCTTCAAGGATGTCGAAGGTTTTATCGAGAACAGCGGTTCCCTTTGCACGATCCATGCTGACCTCTGCGCACGTTTTCTTATAGATGTATCACTAACTGAGAAAACGTTAGCGGCAAACCCGGAGTTCGCTGGCGAGGATTCCTACTATATGGGAGCAATCGCGCGATGCAACTCCAGGAGAACCTCCAGCGGGGGGCACAGTTGAGTACCGGCTAGGCGCTTGACCTGACTCCCTGAGGTTTCCTGATGACGTGATTCGTGACCATTGGTGCCGGACACGCCACAGCATCCCGTCGCTTCGACCACCAGCCGCTGGTTGACTCGCTGGAACACATCGCCCCCTTGCCTGCTGCTCGCCCAGGCAATACGATCACTTGGCCCAATACGAATAGGATAACCCCCTTTGATCCGACCCAGATGCACTTTGCGGTAGATCTTAGATTTAGAATTTGCCCCCCCTAAAAAATGTTCCTTTCAAAGGCCTTGTCAACGAACACCGCTTGAACCTGACATTACGAGATATCTTGGGGTCGGTCTGTTCAGTACGGAGGGTAGATGTGAGGCTGGTGCCCAAATCGCGCCGGACAACGGATTACCGACCACCAGACACTTGTCGGATTTGACCTTCGGCGCGGCGAAGGCACACAGCGCCGGGCCATGGGCCAGCAGACCGGCGGCAAAGTGATACGCCAGTTTCGACAGGCCATGCCGCTGGGGTCGCTGGCGTCATGGAACAGATTTTTGTTCTCGGCGCTGCTGATCGACAGGTAAAAGTGCATGCCGTTGCCCGCGTTTCGGATCAGGCTTGGGCATGAACGAGTAGATCATGCCCAGGTCGTTCGCGATCTCGCCGGCAGCGATGCGGAAGAACGTGAGGCGATCCGCCGAGGTCATGGCGTCGCTGTAGGTGTAATTGATCTCGAACTGGCCGCAGGCTCAGACTTCGGCGGCACGAATCAATGTGATAGTGATCAACTCCAGCATCGCGCAGCAGGCGAGTTTGCACCTACTTTGTGATCGGGCCTCGATGGCGTATTTCCGGGAGGCATTGCTGGACGCGATGGAGGAGTTTTCCGGGTAGCCTACGGATGGGACGACAGCCTGACGCCAGGTAGAAACAAGACTGTTGACGCCAACGTCGAATTGATCAACGTGCCGACGCAAGACTGCCCCACCTCCAAATTGGTATAAATCCAACGTAGGCGAAGGTTTGAGAGGAGTCAGAATGGAGAAGTGGCATTTCGGCAACTGGATCAAATCGGCGTCGGCACGAACACTTCAGGTCATCAGTTCGGAGAACCACCGACAGCAGAGAATGGTGCGATGAACGAACGTTGAGGAAACAACGCTTATCATTCACACTACAGAGCCGTGACTCATATTCATCTAAAATATGCAGGACAGCAACCGCACGGAAGCCTAGGTCATCACATTAGACATTTAGACAGCACCTAGCGGCCTGCCCTTGGACAGAAGGGTGCCACTATGTACGAGCCTAATAATTTTAATGCCGGCGAAAAAATTTTCTACAGGCCTATTGAGGCCGCATTACGCTGGTGCGGTCTTATTGTTCATGAGAGACAAATTCTTGAGTCAGCATGGGACAACTCGAATCGGCTCATCGATGTCTTTCCGCAATGGCCATGTTTGCATGCAAGTGTAGGTAAGATTCTGGATGCGATTCGTAATCGGGAGATTCCGTACGGAGCTTTAGGAGTGACAGTTACCCCTGGCACTCCAGTCGATCTCAGGTTACTGACCATCAGACACTCGGACCTAAAACGGTGGTTATCTCACTACCATCCAGATCAGCGGCCCTCGTTTCTTTTTAGTCAAAATCCTTCTGATCAAGAAGCGATTCACTACCGCTCCTTTTTGATTTTACAGGCAGATCGTGATGCTCTGCAGGTACAGCTAAGAGCGACGGAAGCGAAACTCCAATCTTTGATCGGACAGCTAAAGGCGGCCGGATTAGAATGCGAAAACCTTCGCCTGCTTGCCGAGAACAAACAACAGCTTAGCGACCACAGCAAAACTAGCTTCCTGACCGTAATCGGAGCGTTGGTCAATATCATGCTTGGCTCGTCAAAGTCGGGAAGAAAGCATTCGGTCTTCGATAGTCAAGCTTCTATTGTCGATTCTATAACCGCGCACTACAGCGGCGTCGCGGGATTGAGCAAACGCTCACTGGATGAAAAATTTGCAGCCGGCAGACGCTGTCTTGCAAAGGCTAACAGCTGAACATTGCAGTGCAATCACTTCTCTTGCATTGCAATGACAAACCTCGTTCTCTGGGATTGAATCCAAGCCACTTCCCACCAAATGCCATCGGGCACTAGAAGAGGCTACCATGTCAAATCAGCTCTCAGCCATCGCTGATACACCTCACCCACGGAGCGAACGTCACATCATGCGGCGTGATGAGGTGGAGCGAAAAACCGGCTTCAAGCGTGCGCACATCTACAACCTGATGAAGGAGGGCAAATTCCCTCAAGCTAAGCGCATTGGTATGCGTGCCGTGGGCTGGGATTCGCTGGAGATCGAGCGGTGGGTCGTTGAACGCTTAGGTCAGCAGGCCTGATGTCATGCGTGTGGTATCGGTGGTTTCCACCAAAGGCGGGGTGGGCAAAACCACAGTAGCCGCCAACCTTGGCGGTCTTTTGGCAGATGCTGGTCTGCGAGTCCTGCTGCTGGACCTGGATAGCCAGCCCACCCTCTCCAGCTACTACGCCTTGAGCCAGAAAGCTGTTGCTGGTGCGTACGAGTTCATCGCACTCAACCTGACAACTCCTGCACAGATTGTTTCCAGGACGGTGATTGCAGGGCTCGACCTGATCCTCTCCAACGATGATCAAGGCCGACTGAACACCTTGCTGCTGCATGCCCCCGATGGGCGATTACGACTGCGCAATTTGCTGGACAATTTCCGCCCCCGTTACGACCTGCTTTTGATCGATACCCAGGGCACACGTAGCGTGTTGCTGGAAATGGCCATCCTGGCCTCCGATCTCGCCCTCTCGCCCATCACCCCGGAAATGCTCGCCGCCCGCGAACTGCACCGCGGCACCTTAAAGCTGCTGCGTGAACTCGAACCGTTCCGCCACCTGGGCATTCTACCTCCACCCTTGCGATTGCTGCTGAACCAGGTGAACGCGATTCGGGTGGACACCCGAATGATCATCCGTGGCCTGCGCGAGACCTTCGCTGGGGCTGCCGACATCTCGGTCCTAGACACCGTCGTTCCAGACCGAGTGGCATATCTCAATGCCGCCTCCCTCGGCCTACCGGCCCATCGAATCGAGACGCGCCGGTCACATGGACGACGCTTGTCATCAGCGCTGGAAACCATGCAAGCGCTGGCGATCGAGTTGTTTCCGGAATGGCGCGAAGCGATCTCTACAGTGAGCAGATGCGCGGAGGTTCCATGAGACGAATCGAAAATCCCACATTTCTCACCCCGTCATTGTGTTTGATCGACCTTGAGGCCAACAGTGTTTGGCAAGGAGTCTTTTATGTTGGATCAGCTTCCCACCATCGTTCAGCCACCCCTTCGAGCCCACCGTCCACCTTGCGAGGAGTACTGCACCGTGGTCTTTCGCGTGCAGGGTGGACGCTCGGCTATGGGGTGGTTCCTCGCAAAACTTTTCCGCCACTTCGAAGGTTCGGGGGCTGCTGAGATCGTCAAGTTCGAGGTTGGTGACCATTTGCGCAACCCGCGTTACAGGAGGTTGTTCAGATGAAGAAGCTCAGTCAGGAACAGATCACCGATAAGCTGCACCAGGACCACTTCCCTCAAGGTCCAGAACTGGAGCGGCTGTCCGATCCTCTTACTGACACGCCTATGCTGGTCACTCTGGAGCAGTTGCGGCCCTACGAACACAACCCGCGCTTCATCCGCAATCCGCTGTATGAGGATATCAAGGCCTCGATCCGTGAACGCGGGCTGGATCAGCCACCACCGATTACCCGCCGCCCGGGAGACACCTATTTCATCATCCGCAACGGCGGTAATACACGCCTGGCGATTCTTGGGGAGCTGTGGCAAGAAACCCGCGACGAACGCTTCTTTCGCATCCACTGTCTGTTCCGACCATGGACCAATGAAGTCACTGCCCTGCTCGGCCACTTGGCCGAAAGCGATCTGCACGGCCAACTCACCTTCATCGAACGTGCTCTGGCGGTAGCCAAACTCAAAACCATGCTCGAACCGGATGGAGCTGTGCTCTCACAACGTGAAGTGGCACGACGTCTTGCCGCTGGAGGCTATCCAATCTCACAATCGCACATCAGCCGGATGCTGGACACCCTTGAACACTTACTGCCCGCCATTCCACAAACCCTATATGGCGGATTGGGTAAGCCCCAGATCGAACGCCTGATCGGCCTACGTAGCCAGGCTGAACGGACCTGGAACCGTTATCCAACCACCACCATTGAGTTCGCTGAATTTTGGCTCGATACCTTAGGCTACTTCGACGCCGAACCCGAGTCCTTCAATCTTGAGCAAATCCAGGATGAACTGCTCGAACGCATGAGCCGCTTACTCGGACAGTCCTACCGTATGCTGGCCCTAGAGCTGAGCGATAGCCAACAGATCATCTCGACGCCTGAGGTTGTCGTCACCACGCCCTTGGAGAACAGGCATCTGTCGAGCGTTGATGAAGCGGCGGCAGGACCTCCCTCCTCCGAGTCCCGTCCCCAATCAACTGAGACCAGAACCCAGACCGAAACAGCACGAGAGGAACTGCTCACACCAACCGAGACGAATGTCGTATCAGCGGTCAGCCCTCCGTCACGTGTTCAACAGATTCGTGAACAGATCGAGCGCGACACGGTCTCTGAAGCGGCACCGACCTTCGAATCCTGCACAATCGACAACATCTGGATCATCGCACCAACACTGGATACCCCCGAACAACTGCGTTTAGCCATTGCTGGACTGGCTCGGGAAATGGCGACTTATGCCGGACGTCCCGAGAGCATCATCGATCAGACGCATGGCTTGGGCTTCGCCCTGAACATCGAGCAACTTGATCTTGCAGCGCCTCACGCGACCGGCGTTCATCTACTGCTCCTGGCCCTGCTGCGCGCTCAAGAGGACGTAAGTTGGGAGGACCGCAAGCAACTGCCCTCAGCCCTGTTCGGCCAGCTGTTGCTGGGAGTCTATCAACTCCCGCTGCCCGATCGTCCCGCCGTGGACGTAGGACTGGAACGACTGCCCGACAGTCTGTTAATCAAACTGTATCGTCTGATCCGCCTGGCCCGGCGCCTAATCGACTTAACGCTTAGCCCTGAAAACGACCCACCGAAGGAGTTGCCATGAACCTGTCCTTCAATGTGCTCAACCAGGCCATGCTGACGCAGGTGCTGCACGAGCTACGCCTGGGTAATCTGCAGCGCTGCAAAGCACTCGGACTAGGCGAGGACGACATCTACTTGTTGCAATCCTTACCGCCCGCCACCCTGTCACGCCTGGCACATGCCACCGTGTCTTGGGTCGAGGTCAAGATCGATTCGTCAGTACTGCATCGGCTTATTGAGCAAGTCGATCGCGACGAGCAGAACGAGCGCTTAATCAATCGTGCCCTCAAGCTCGGTGCCAGCAGCACCATCATGTACCAATGCTTCGGCTTGGCGCATTCGGAAACTGCCCTGCGTCGACGTCTGCTCAAGATAGAAACCCGCAAAGGGCGACCACAGAATTTGAGCGAAGCACAGGAACATGCGCTCTGGCAGCGTTGGTGTCAGTTGCGCACGCATGACAGTACCGAGGATCAGCTCGACGCCATGATGATGCTGGCGGAGGAACAGCAGATCAGCTTGACCATCGTTTGGCAGCAGATCGACCACTACAGCAACGAAACATGAACACCTCCTCGCCCAACCGATGGCAGCGCGTTCTGCAGCAATGCACCCATCAGTTGAGTGAACGCTGGCCCCCCCGTCCCACTACCGAAAAACCCTCCAACCAGGCTTTGCAGGCTGGCTTTTTGTTCAGTGGCCAATCACTCGCAATCGTACCGCGTCGCTTGCTACTGGATAATCGTCTGACGCCGCTGGAGCGCAATGCCTGGCAGGTATTTCGACTCATGCTGCAAGGCCAGGGCGTGGTCACCCCACGGTATGAAGATCTGCAACCCTACCTGTCGAGCGTCCCCTACGGCGCATCAGCTTCGCGTGAAACCATCGCTCGGGTGTTGACGATGCTCAGGCTAACGCGCTGGCTCAGCTTGGTGAGTCGCGGGCGTGATCAGGTCAGTGGGCGTCTGCAAGGTTCTCTGTATGTCCTGCACGATGAGCCGCTAACCCCTGCCGAAGCCATGGAACTGGATCAGGACTATCTGGAGCTGATCGGGCATTGCCTCGGTCATGCCACCAACGCGGTGCGTATTGTTGCCCAACACATTCTGGACGAACTCCGTCAGGACGCCGATATCGATCTCGGCCGCCTCCCTACACACTTCGACTGCTGGGGAGATCGCTGGATACGCCAAGGATTAGACATGGAAGCCAACGACATGGTGCACGACTCCGAACGGGGTGGCGATCACCTAGTTCGGAATCGTGCAGCCCCTCGTTCGGATTCCGAACCGGGAATGAACGCCAGTATTTCCGGCACCGTTCGGAATCCGAACACTGCCTGTACTGTATTAAAAGAAAGTATTAGTACAGTACCGCGCGCGACCCCAGCAGTGGATAACCTGCACTGGCCCAATGCGCTGCAACTGAGTCCGAACGAACGTCACGCCGCCATCGTGGCGCTGAACAAGCTCAAACCGGCGGATAGACAGGCGGTGCTCAATGAGGCCGGGGCGCGCTGTGCGGCCGGTGGTATCCGCAAGCCAGCGGCCTATCTGATGGGCCTGATCCAACGCGCGCTGAAAGGCGACTTTCATCCTTGGGCGAGTCAAACAAAACTGCCCCACACCACCGAGACATCTCTGACAGCGCCAGCGCGTTCGACCAGAAAACCGGGCGAACCCGCCTCCGCTCTCGCACAAGCGTGCCTGAATGAGCTGCGTCAACTGCGCAGCAAACGCCCCGGACGTCAGTAGATTTGATGCCAGTGGCATCAAATCCATGGAGTTCCAATGCAAGAACACGACGGGTCAATCTCTGGGCGTCTTTCTCGAGAGCAGCCCCCCTCTCCAATGTGATCGTAGACGTCAGTGGACTTGATGCCACTGGCATCAAATCCAGGGAGCTCTATCGTGAGATCACAAGGGGCCGGATCGGTGTAAAGCGGACAACATGCCCATATTTATCCACGGAAATAACGCCTCTGACATCACACTAAAAATCCCCTCTAGCGGTTGCTCCGAACGAACCAAACCGAACAGACCGCATTCAGCTTTTTGGCTGCTCTCAAAACTCATCCGGCGCAAGGTTCTCGCCAAGCTTATGCGAGGACTATACCGTGGCCGATCATTACCAACTCAACCTGGGCTCATTGCGCAGCAGTATCACCCTGACCCTGCATACCCACCACGCCGCTCGTATCTGGCAAGGCCGGACAGCACGCGAAGGTGTCCACTCGATCATGGGCATGGCCGGCTACATCAGCGTCACCAACCTGATCAAACAAACCGCTGCCCAAGACGATCCCTATGCCGACTGGGCCATGGTGCAACTGGAAGAAAAACTGATGCAGGCCAAGGCTGGGATGATGGAACTGATCCAGCAACTGGATCGAGTCAAACAGGACCTGCCGACCCAGATCGACATGGGCGACAACCTCAACATCCACCCCGTCACCGTGCCGTTGTACATCGGCAGCCAGCTGGGTTTTCTGGCGGTCTACCTGCTGACTGACTACGACACCCTGGTGCGCCGGACCTTATTGGCCCATCACACCGCCTTGATCGGCCGCTTCGACATGGAAGCCTGGAACGACGACGGCGCCCATCTACTGCGCAGCCTGTTCGGTCTGGCGCAGCGTTATCGGCATGCCGGCGTCACCCGCGACGACATGGCAGCGAACAACGCCCGTGCCCTGGCAGCCATCGAAAAATTGGGGGTCCCCCCCATGGACATTCTTGAAGGGCATCGCCGCTCCCAATTCGCTCCACCGATAATTCGTCGTAGTGCTG
The DNA here is from genome assembly GCF_979253585.1 of Pseudomonas sp. AC463. Lineage (NCBI taxonomy): Bacteria > Pseudomonadati > Pseudomonadota > Gammaproteobacteria > Pseudomonadales > Pseudomonadaceae > Pseudomonas > Pseudomonas sp. AC463. The sequence continues at coordinate 215,231 of NZ_CEEDDZ010000004.1, forward strand.
CGGCAGTGGACGCCGCTGACGGGTTGGCAGAGGACCCGGGGGAACCATCTGCGTCAGTGGATGACATGGAGGACGAAGCATGAATCCCCTGACCTTCGCTCAATCAATGCCCTTCCAAGTGTTGACACCAGAAGCCTATCGACAACTCGAACACGCTGCCTCCCTAAAAGGCCTTTTAAAGCCCTTTAAGGGTAAGGGGGAGCTGGAACACTTGGCGCAGGTCGCGAGGGAAATCGAGGCGCAACTATGTCGCCTGATGAAAGCCGTGGTGCAGCAGGCAGGACGATCGCCTTACTCACTGCTGGACATTCGCCTGGTGCTGCAAAACACCGGTGCTGGCAGCACCTTCCTGCGCTGGCGCACACGTGATTTCTCTCGCATGGGCGTTGCCGTCTGGGAGCGGCAGGTAAGCAACAAAATCCTGCCCCTAGCCACACGCGAGGGGTTGCACCAATTCGAATGTGACCGCATTGCACTGAACCTGCAGATGAGCGTGGTGCATTCGCTATTGCGCCAGGCCACCACCTGCGCGATCAAAATGGCCAGTGCCGAACGGTTGCTGCGCCAATTCACCACAGCAGTGGAGGTATCACGATGAGTACTTTTTTCGTCGGCGAAGGCAACATCGGCAGTGCGCCAGAGTTCCAGGAGTTCGCCTCAGGCAATGACGAGCCACGGCGTTTGCTACGGCTGAATGTGTACTTCGACAACCCCGTGCCGCGTGATGGTAGCTATGAAGATCGAGGCGGCTATTGGGCACCGGTTGAACTCTGGCACCGCGAAGCCGAACACTGGAGCATGCTGTACCAGAAAGGCATGCGCGTACTGGTCGAGGGCCGCACAGTGCGCGATGAGTGGGAGGACAGCGAAGACAATACACGGGTGACTTTCAAGATCGAAGCTCGTCGAGTCGGCATCCTGCCTCACCGTGTGCAAAGCGTGATCATGCGGGAGCGATCCAGCGAACAGACGGCACCAGGGAAACACGTCGAGCAAAGTACAGAGCAGGCCAGTTCATCCGCATCGAGACCCAAAAAACGTCGAGGGTCCCAGGCTACGGATTAATGGGCATTGGGCATAAAAATTGCGCCTTTGCGAGAAGTTGCCGAGCTGGTCTTACTCTCTGCTCGTGACTAAGCACACAGCCGCCCGAGGTATGACGGGATAGCAACCTCATCCCATTCAATGCTGCCTTCACCGACTATTATGAGGAGCCTTCGATTCAGGTTTCTCATATACCGCAACGACTGTTTTCACCCACTCTGCTCCGGACCCAATCCGGAGCAGTTTTATGCGTTTATTTCTCTGCGAGAAACCTTCCCAGGGCCGAGACATTGCCAAAGTACTCGGAGCCACCCGGCGCAGCGATGGTTGCCTACTCGGCACCGAGACAACCATCACCTGGTGCATTGGCCACCTGCTCGAATCGGCCCCGCCCGAAGCTTATGGCGAGCAGCACAAGCGCTGGTCGCTGGATCATCTGCCGATCATTCCCACGCAGTGGCAAGTCGAGGTCAAACCCAAAACGGCAGCGCAATTCAAAGTGATCAAACGCCTGCTGAGTGAAGCCTCCAGCGTCGTCATCGCAACCGACGCCGACCGTGAAGGCGAGATGATTGCCCGCGAGTTATTGGAGCTCTGCAAGTATCGAGGCCCCATTCAGCGCCTCTGGTTATCCGCACTCAATGAGGCGTCCATTCGTAAGGCACTGTCCTCGCTGAAGTCCGGCCAGGAAACCTTCCCGCTCTACCACTCAGCCCTCGCCCGCAGCCGCGCTGATTGGCTGATCGGCATGAATCTCAGTCGGTTGTTTACCCTCCTCGGTCGGCGGGCGGGCTACGACGGTGTGCTGTCGGTTGGACGCGTCCAGACACCCACTTTACGTCTGGTGGTCGATCGGGACCGCGCGATTGCCAGTTTCGTCCCCGTGCCCTATTGGGACGTGGAGGTGCAACTGTCGTCAATGGGGGAGCCATTCATCGCGTCGTGGTTGCCGCCGAGATCGGGACGAGACGAGGCGGGTCGTTGCCTGCAGCAGGCACTTGCTGGTCAGGCGATCCAAGCGATTACCGGCGGCAAGGTTGCCACGGTAATTTCTCTGAAGACAGAACGTTTTCGTGAAGCTGCCCCCCTTCCCTTCGACCTGAGTACGCTGCAAGAAGTCTGCTCGCGCAAGCTCGGGCTCGGCGTTCAGGAAGTCCTGAATATTGCCCAGGCCCTATACGAAACCCACAAAGCGACCACCTATCCGCGTAGTGATTGCCGCTATTTGCCGGAGAGTATGTTCGAGGAGGTGCCCGCGGTACTGGAGGCGCTGATCAGAACGGATTCCGCACTGCGACCCGCACTCGGAACGCTCGATCGATCATTGCGGTCACGGGCGTGGAACGATTCGAAGGTTACGGCACATCACGGCATCATCCCCACCACCGAACCGGCGAACCTTTCGCGGATGTCCGAACAGGAGCGCAATGTCTACGAACTGATCCGTAGCCATTACCTTGCACAGTTTCTTGTGCATCATGAGTTTGATCGAACCCAGGTTGAATTGGAGTGCGGTGGGCAGCAGTTGGCGGCCGTTGGCAAGCAGATCCTGATTCCAGGCTGGAAAGGCTTGCTCTACGACGCCGCTGAGGACGATGAACCCACTCAAAAGTCCCAGGTATTACCCACGTTACAACAGGGCACACCGTGTGCAGTGAGCGACGCAGAACTCAAGGCCATGCGTACCAGCGCACCCAAGCCACTCACCGAGGGTGATCTGATCAAGGCCATGAAAAACGTGGCCAAGCTGATCAACGACCCACGCCTGAAACAAAAACTTCGCGACACCACCGGTATTGGTACCGAAGCCACGCGCGCCAACATCATCAAGGGCTTGATCGATCGTGGTTATTTGCTAAAGAAAAACCGCACCTTAATGGCCTCAGCCGCTGCCCATACCCTGATCGAGGCGGTACCTGCGGCGGTCGCGGATCCGGGTATGACGGCAATTTGGGAACAGGCCCTGGACGAAATCGAAGCAGGACGCCTGACCCTCGATGCGTTCATTGCCAAGCAAGCGGGTTGGATTGCGCAATTGGTTGAACGCTGCGGGACTCTCACATTGGCGGTGCCTGTCGAGACCGGCCCAACCTGCCCTGTTTGCAACACCTCAATGCGCAGACGTAAGGGGAAATCAGGGCCGTTCTGGTCATGCTCCCAGTACCCGGCCTGCAAGGGGACTTTACCCATCAAAAAAGAGACGCATTGCAAATGATGCGCCGCCTAATAAGTCAGGATTGCTTTTGGGGAATCAGTTGAACAACTGGCCGCTCATCTCTACAGCAAATAGGTGTTGGCCTCTGACTTGACGCTGTCACACACTCCCTGCTGTAGTACCTCCGGTTGATCGCCAATGGCGACCCAAGACCGATTAGCTCCGGGTAGCTCGGTCGGACTCGTAGAGTGCGGAGCCTTCTCCTCATGGAATAACGTTCCTACCTCATGCGTTGCTGATCGTGGCAGCGGATGACCACTGCTGCCGTTCAGAGACAGCAGTGGTCATCCGCTTCGGCGATCGTATTCAACTCCGGAGCCCGCCGGAGAAACACTGGGCACCCTTTGTGCGCGGATGCGTGCCAGCATGTTCCGATCCAGGCCACGACAAGGGTCGGTTGGCGAATCGTCACGCAGTGGAGCACGCTTTGCGAGGAGCTTTTCACTGCGTATGACCGTCAAAGGTGGCTGTTCTCTTCCGCGCCTGGCGCTCCGCCAGGCCCACTCTTCATTTATTTCATTCCAGTGATTGCCACTGTATTCCGGGTGTAAAAAATCGGGTTGCAGCGTCTTGACGCTCCCCTTTGACAGGCTTATAGAAAGGGTGTGGTTCGCTGTCGTTGACAGCCCAGCCCAGGTAGCCGGAACCTTCAAGGCTACGCCACGCTCGTGGTGGTTTACCCAAGTGCGATCAGCGTTCGGAAGCTCGCACGGTTACCGCTTCAGCGGTGATGAATGCCCACTACCCCCTGCCTGCGGACCACTACCGCGGACGCTCTTCTGCTGTGCCGCTTCTCCCCTAGACCCATCGTCCTGCTCGTCATCGGTTTGCCGATGGCGGGTAGTTCATTGCTGATCTTTGCCTTACCCACCCTGACGGGGACTCACTTCCCCGTCAGGGATTGTGCGTCGCCGTTTTTCCTTGAAACAGGAGAACCACCATGGCCCACGCCAACCAACCCCAAGAAGCGACCACTTACTTCAATTTGCACACTGTCGGTATCGGCTATCTCAACCGTGTGCGTGAAGTTCAAGTTCGCCGCGGACGGCCGTTCATGGCTTGCGATATTGCAGCCCTGCACGGTGCTACCGATGCGGTGGAATACACCCGCTTCGATTGCAAGGTCGCCGGAGGCGAAGCTGAACGCTTGATTCGTCTCTATATGGACGCCGTCAACGCCGAGAAAAAGGTGCTGCTGTCGTTTCGTATCAGCGATCTGTGGATCGATCCCTTTCTCTACGAGAAAGGCGATAAACAAGGCCAACCGGGCGCCAGCCTGAAAGGTCGTCTGTTGTTCATTGACTGGATCAAGGTCAACGGTACGCTCGAGTACAAAGCGCCCGCCAGGCAGGAAGTAACAGCACCTGCTGAGCAAGCGCCGAACAATCAGTCATCCCAAACGTCGGTTGATGCCGAAGCGGAGGAAAACGAGCCCAAAGCTCAACCCTCTCCACGCGCCGCTCAGTCCGCCTGAGCGGTTCATCAGATCCCTCACCAAGGCGCTCCCCCGAGCGCCTTTTCTTCAACCTGCACAGGAGAACCCTCATGGAATCCTTCTGGCTTTGCGACGACTGCCAGTTCGCCGCCGCATACGAAGACTACAGCACGCTCTCGCTCCACCACACGGCGGATGAAGTCGATAAACGCCACTATCCAACACGGACTGGTTCGGTTACTGCCCATCAGCGCCGACTTCAACCCCGAGTCCGGCTGGGGAATAAAAGCCTTTTCTCCGCTGCCCTGTGATGGCTGTGGTTCGCCCCTACACGGTCAACGCCACCAATTTACTCGGCTGTAAACAACGCCACATCCACTCACACCAGCGACTTTATACCCACCAGGGGATACCACTCCCCTTGGGTGTGCGCCTCCTGATAATCCTATTCGGAGGTACCACCATGAGCACCCAACTCACACTGATTGAAACCGCGGATTTCGAGGCTGATCGTATCGCCCAAGAAAACCGAGTGATCGAAGAAGCGCTGCATATCCTGGATCGTCGGTTGTTCACTCGCGGCCCCGATCTGAACTCTCCTGACAGCGTGGCTTCTTTCCTAAAATTGCAGCTTGCGCAGCAAGAGCATGAAGTTTTCGGTGTCATCTTTCTCGACGCCAAACACCGGGTGCTTACGTTCGAAGTCCTCTTTCACGGCGGCATTGATGGCGCCAGCGTTTACCCCCGCCAAGTGGTTAAGCGTTCCATGGCGAATAACGCCGCAGGTGCCATTTTTGTTCACAACCACCCCTCCGGTTGCACCGAACCCAGTCAGGCAGATCGCGTCTTGACCGTCCGACTGAAAGAGGCTTTGGCGTTGATAGAAGTGCGTGTACTGGACCACTTCATCGTGGGCAAAGGTCGTCCGCTGTCCATGGCCGAATACGGCTGGCTTTAACCCTCACAGGCGCCTTCGGGCGCCTCATTTATTGCCATTCTGGAGAACGCTCATGAAGCCCATTCACCAAACCTCAACCTTGCTGACGAGCTCAAATCCATTTGCTCGCGGCTACGATAACCTGCATGTCGATCGACTGTTACTGATCACTTACGAGGACGACTGCCCACCCTGCTTTCGCCCGTTGCACCAATCGCAAGCCCATCTGCCCGATGATGAACTGCAACTGTTCCCCTGCGTATTCAATGATGATTTCGCCTTGATCAGCGAAAGCCAATCCATTCCGGATGAATGGGATGAACGCTGCCAGTCCACCGGGTTGGTTCGCCAAGTGATCTACGCGGTGATTGGCGAAATACTCCACGAGCAGTATCACCTTGGCGACGTGTACTCCCTGGAAGAAGCCCACTCCGTGATCCATCGTTTGCGCTTCGAAACAGGGCATTACAGTCGAGCCTGGGAGATCAGCACCGCACATCTTCCCGAGGAAGCGATGTGTTATCTGAAGGCGTCGGTAGGCAACTCTACTCCCAAGCAAACCGGTCTGTTGTTCGAACTTTTCACGTTGCCAGATTGCGATGGCATCGGTTGCAAGCTGATCGGCACACCTTGGACAGACGAGAATCTGCTGAACATTGAGGACAAGCCTTATTCAAACCTGAAACAAGAACAACTCGATGCTGGCACGCCGGAAGCCTTGGTCAAGGTGCTGTACCTGGCGGCGTTGGCGGATGTGCGATTGTTGATCTTCGATCCCGATGCTGCCGTCTTGTCAGGGCTCGCCGCTTTTGATGAATAGCAACATGAAAAGTGCTGTTTTAAACGGCCTTCCCTGAATCGATTTTCTCACTGAATCCCCCCTTCCCTCATGTCAGGTTCTGCACTGAATCTGACATGAGGATCTTTCCATGGGCCGTTTTTTCACGCTGGTCTGCCTGCTAGGCGTACTGAGCGCCTGCACTGCGCAAGCCCCCAATACATCGCAGCTCAACCCAACGCTCAATACTGGTCCCAGTCGTGTCAAGTCCTCGATTGACGCTACCGAAGGCAGTCATCAGCCAGAGATCCGCTATGGTCGCTATACGCTGGTCAGCACCGCGCCGACCACGGAGCAACGGGACCTGCTCGCCCAAATCATCGACGTAAGTATTCCGTCCAACCTTAGTCCTTCGGTGCAGTATGCACTGCACTATGTGTTGCTGCGCTCGGGTTATTCGCTCTGCCCAGACGCTGCGCCAGTGACAGTACTCTTCAGCCGCCCCCTGCCGGCGGCCCATTACCGGCTGGGTCCAATCCCTTTGCGCAACGCCCTACAGGTACTGTCCGGCCCGGCCTGGCAACTCACGGTTAATGACGTCGACCGCTCGGTTTGCTTCGAACAGAGAAAAGCGGATACCAGCGCCACGCCGATCACGCCCGCCCCGTCCCCTCCGATGGAGGCGCACCCATGAAAGCCTCGACGTTTCAAACCCTCATCATTGGGCTCCTTTGCCTCGCGATGGTCGGGCTGAGCGGCGGTTTGTATAACCAGTCTCAGCGCATGGCCGAACTACAAAACACCAGTACCCAACACCTACAGACCCTGGACACCCTGCAACGTGACTCCAGTGCCCTCAAGGACGCGCAGGAAAAGCTGCAGTTCGCATTAAAAGACCTGAGACAGATGGTCGATACCGGCGAGCAACAAGCCAATACCCTCGACCCCATGCTGGATCGGTGGGCACAAGAGATACAGGAACTGCGCGACGGTCTGGTAGCCCGTGCCACCAAGGCAGACATGACGGCGCTACGCGCACGTCTTGAGCAGCTCGAGCAACAGCTCCTGGACCTCAAGTCCAAGCCTTCAGCGCCATCACTGACTCCTTCTACTGCCAAACCGAAAAAGACCGCTCGCCCCCAGCCCGCCCTACTCTCGCCACCATTCTCTGTGTTGGGTGTCGAGTCCCGCGGGGGTGAGCGCTTCTTGGTGATCGCCCCTCATGACAGTCACTCGCTCGTCGATGTTCGACTGCTGCATGACGGCGAGCAGACTGGCACCTGGCGCTTGAAAGCGCTGGAACCAACCTCAGCCATCTTCGCGGTGGTCGCGCATCCCGACCAGACCGTGCAGTTGCCTTGAGAAATCATCATGAACAGAACCCTACTGCTACCCGTGTTCTGCCTCTCGTCCGTGATTGCCATTGGTTCTGCGGTGGGAGATACCGATACGACCCGCTCGCAGACCCAAGACACGCAGTCCATTCCTCTGAAGCACTCCCACACGAAACAGGCTGCGAGTTGGGGATTGACCGAACAGGAATGGTCACGCTTCGAACAAATCCAAGCGGGTCCACGCGGCATCTGGAGTCCGAATCTCGATCCGTTGACGGCACTGGGGGTCGAGGCCCAGACCGATCAGGAGCGCCAGCGCTATGCCGAACTGCAGGTCACGCTGGAGGCCAAACGCGCCGAACGCGAACTGGCCTATCAACAGGCTTACACCGCCGCCTGGGCCAAGCTGTTTCCCGGACTGTTCCCAATCCAAGGCATGGCATCCCCATCCCCTGCCAGTTCATCTGTCGCGCCCCGCCCAGTCCTGTTCGTTGAGGACCAATGCCAACCGTGTATTGCCGAAGCACAGCGCCTGCAAAGTAGCGACGCCGCGTTCGATATCTACCTGGTGGGCAGCCAAGGCGAGGATGAGCGCGTCCGCTCCTGGGCTCGGCAAGCGGGTATCGACGCGGCCCGGGTTCAACGCCGGCAGATCACCCTGAACCATTACCGCGGCCACTGGTTCAGCCTCGGCGCGCCGGGGCCACTGCCCGCCACTTTCCAACAGGTGAATGGACAATGGCAGCGCTTAGATTGAGTGGTCTTATCCTCATGCTGGTGATGCTCGCGGCTCATGCTGACGAGCTGCCGCCACCGGCCTACCAATTGGCGGCGCATGGCGCCGACATACCCTCGGTGGTGCTGTTCGCCATCGCCTTGCAGGAGAGTGGTGTCCGCGTCCGTGGTCGGCTGCTGCCCTGGCCCTGGACGCTGAACATCGCCGGAACACCCTACCGCTTCGCTACCCGCCAAGCGGCGTGCCACGCCTTGCTTCAGGCGCTCGCCCAACATGACGCCAAGCGAGTCGATGCCGGGCTCGGGCAAACCAACCTGGGTTACCACGGACAACGTTTCTCCAGCCCCTGCGAATCCCTCGACCCCTACCGAAATCTCGCCGTTACCGCCGCGCTGCTGCGTGAGCATCACACCGCCACCGGCGATTGGGTGTTGGCTGCCGGGCGCTATCACCGTCCGGCGGGAGGTACGCCGGCCACGCGCTACCGCGCCGGCTTTTCCCAGCAACTCGAACGGCTGCTGGCTTCCTTCAAGCAGGTCACACCACCATGAAGCGAGTCTCCCTTACCTGTTATTCCATCTTGCTCTTGGCACCTTTCGTCCAGGCGGAGCTGGCCGCCATCGATGGTCTGCATGACGATTTCGCTCACCCCTACCTTCCAGTCTCGGGAGCTCGGTTGAATGACCGTGTCCCGTCCGATCGGCCCATTCATGCAGACCTGTCCGCATTTGCCGATGAGGCCTGGATACTGCCGGTCAGCAGTTCCCGGTTGAGTCCTGGCCAGATCACGCCTCGATCGCTGAACATGCCGGGCTTAAAGCCGTTCTTTCTGGTAGGTGACGACTCCCAGTCGCTGGCCTGGCTGCACCAACACGCTGCTAAATTGCGCGGAATGGGCGCGGCCGGCCTGGCCGTCGAAGTCGCCGATATCAAAGCTCTGTCCCGGATCCGAGCAGCGGCTCCGGGCATCACCATCCTGCCGGTCAACGGTAACGACATCGCCACCCGGTTACAGATCGAGCACTACCCCGTCTTGGTCACCGCCACCTCGCTGGAACAGTGAGTCCAGTCCATGACCGAGCACGTGATGGAGTCCAAACTCCGGCCAGCAGTGGAGCTCTACACCGTCGCGATCTGCATCGCAGCTGCGACACTCTGCCTGTATTCTCCCTGGGCCGTGGCCCTGTCACCCGAGATTGGCCGGATCGCGGCGCTGGCCTATGCATTGTTCGGCTTTATCCGGTTGCGCCAGGCCTGGGACGTGCTGCGTTATCGCCGCAATATCCGCCGATTGCCCCGCTACGAACTGACCAGTCGGCAGATTCCCGTCAGCCGCAAGCGTCTGTTCATGGGCCGCGGTTTTCGTTGGTCCCGCCTACACACTCAGCGCTTGGTCGAGGCCCAAGATCCAGCCGTCGCCCGCTATGTCGATCCATCGACTCACTACCGTCTGGCGCGTGGACTCGAGCACCACCTGGAGCATGCACCGTTTCCACTCTCAACCTTGGCGCGTATCACGGCCTGGGACAGTGTCTTCAACCCAGTACGTCCGTTGCCACCGGTAGGTGGCTCACCGCTGCTGCATGGGGTCGAGCCGGATGAGATGGAAGTCAGCCTGCCATTGGGTGAACGGGTTGGACATACGCTAGTACTGGGCACCACGCGTGTCGGCAAGACGCGATTGGCCGAGGTGTATATCACCCAGGATATCCACCGCATAGAACACGAGGTGGTGATCGCCTTCGATCCCAAGGGCGATGCCGACTTACTCAAGCGCATGTATGTCGAAGCGCGACGGGCCGGCCGGGAAAAAGAGTTCTACGTCTTCCATCTGGGTTGGCCGGAGATCTCTGCACGCTACAACGCTTTGGGACGTTTCGGGCGTATCTCGGAGGTAGCATCGCGCATCGCCGGACAGCTCAGCGGCGAAGGCAACTCCGCAGCCTTCCGGGAATTCGCCTGGCGCTTTGTCAACATCATCGCCCGCGCCCTGATCGAACTGGGCCGGCGGCCGGACTACCTGCAGATCCAACGGCACGTGGTCAACATCGATGCACTGTTCATCGAATACGCCCAGCAGTTTTTTGCCAAAACTGACGCAAAAGCATGGGAAGTTATCGTTCAGATCGAAGGCAAACTTAACGAGAAGAACACTCCGCGACATATGGTGGGACGCGAAAAGCGCGTGGTGGCCATCGAGCAATACCTGGCAGCAAAACGAGTATTTGATCCAGTGCTGGATGGACTGCGCTCGGCGGTGCGGTATGACCGGACCTATTTCGACAAGATCGTCGCTTCGCTGCTGCCGCTGCTGGAGAAACTCACCACCGGCAAGACCGCTCAATTACTGGCTCCCAACTACACCGACCTGGATGACCCGCGGCCGATCTTCGACTGGATGCAGATCATCCGCAAACGCGGCATCGTCTATGTCGGCCTGGACGCGCTGACCGATGCCGAGGTTGCCGCGGCGGTAGGCAATTCCATGTTTGCGGATCTGGTCTCGGTCGCCGGGCACATCTACAAGCACGGCATTGATCAGGGACTACCGACAGGGAGTAGCAGCACAGAAAAACTGCCCATCAACCTGCATGCCGATGAGTTCAACGAATTGATGGGCGATGAGTTCATTCCGCTGATCAACAAAGGCGGCGGCGCCGGCATTCAGGTGACGGCCTACACCCAGACCCTCAGCGATATCGAAGCGCGCATTGGTAACCGCGCCAAAGCCGGCCAAGTCATTGGCAACTTCAACACCCTGCAGATGCTCCGCGTACGCGAGACCGCCACTGCCGAGTTGCTCACCCAACAGTTGCCCAAGGTCAATGTACTGACTAAAACCCCGGTCTCCGGCGCCACCGACACTTCCGATCCTCAGGCCAATACCGACTTCACCTCGTCTTCGCAGGACCGCGTCAGCAGCACCAGCGTGCCGTTGATCGAGCCTGCGCACATTGTCAGTCTACCCAAGGGGCAAATGTTCTCCTTCCAGGCCGGAGGGCAACTCTGGAAGGTACGAATGCCGTTACCTAAACCCTCCAACGACGATGCCATGCCCAAGGACCTGCAGGAGCTGACTCAGCGGATGCGGGCGGCCTACAACGAGCAAGCGGGGCAATGGTGGAGTGCGAGCGGGGGTGGACCAACCATTGACTTCAATCTGGATCAGGTGGGGTAACCCTGCCCCGACCTCAGTTGCGGCTCAGAAAAAACACATTCAGAAGGCGTCGTGACGACATTCGCTTGTGGCGCGCGACGGAGTGAAAGATGGCGACGCCCACACAAAATACACCACCACAACCGATCCAGCGTCCAGGATTGATCGTCTCGGCGATCAGCCTGACCCTGCGCATTATCGGATTGCTGATCGCCTCGTTACTGTTCTCGATCCTGATCGAGTTTGCCGGCCTACTGCTGTTCTGGGGCGATCAGGGTTGGCGGCACAGTCAGGCTATGCTGACCAGCGAACTGGGCTGGCTGAGCGAGCATTTCAAATCGTCACTTATCATCCAGCAACCCAGGCAAGCAATCTTCCAGTGGCTGGATTTTCTCAATCAGTGGCTGCTGGTCAAGACGGGCTTTGCAGACTTTGCCCAGCAGGCACGGGCGTCAGGTCGGGGCACCGGCTTTTGGAGCTGGATCAACCAGTTCTACGTGAGCATCGAGGATTTTGTGTTGGCAGCGGTGTATGTCACCTTCACCTTCGTGGTGCGTCTGACCATTTTGGCCATGGCGACGCCCTTATTTTTACTGGCTATGTTCACCGGTTTGGTTGACGGTTTGATGCGGCGCGACCTGCGCAAATTTGGAGCAGGAAGAGAAAGCAGTTTTGTCTACCACCGTGCTAAACGAGCGGTGATACCACTGCTGATTGTGCCGTGGATTGTTTACCTATCACTGCCCTTTTCGCTCAACCCGCTGGTTATTTTTGTACCGTGCGCCGCAATGCTTGGGGTAACAACGGCAATCACCGCCGCGACATTCAAGAAGTACCTTTGACAACCGCATACCACTTGCAGATACGCGCCCCCAAAGAATGAATCGACCTGTCTTTCTAGGCGGCCTCTAGTTCATCCAGACACTCCCCAAAAAAAGTGATTCATTAAACCTCAGGTTTCTTACTGAATGATTCGACCTCTGACTTGATTCTGTCTCCAGATCCACATGGGCCAGCATCATGCCAATTAACTTCGTTCGCTGTTCACTCCTCTCGCTAGCTATCGTCGATGGCAGCAGTTATGCCGCCTCTGCTCATGAGCAGGATCAGCTCAGCCTAATCCAGCAGCAACTCGACACTATCGAACATCTAGCCTCTCGTGCCGAAGCCACCCGTGCATCAGAAGCCGACGAGCGCTATCGCTTCGATTATCCCCGCCTGACCCTGGATATCCAACGCATTCGCCAAGGTGTGCAGAACTATCTATCCCCCTCCCGCGCCCAGCCCCGAGATCCCGGTGAGCTGGCCGGCGACTACCGTCTCGACACTCAGTGCGCGAAGCCCTAGCCATGAGCATGACTGACGCTCAGACATCGGCCTTCCAAAACGCCTCCGGTTTCTCGCCGCAGAGCAGTTCGACGCTGTGGATTTCCCTGGTTTTGGTCTTGGCGTTGCTCTGGTGTACGTGGGTGATGTGGACCGCTTACCGGGGATGGGCGACAGGCAGTGTGCGCTTCGGCGCGGTTGGTGGCAGCGCTGCCCGCGTGCTGCTCACCTTGCTGGTGCTGATGTTTTTCACTCTGTCCTAATCCCGGAGATCGTCGTCATGTTCAAGTGCTTTGTCCCGCTGAAAAACAACCTGCGTGATCGCACCAACCAGCGCCTGATTGGCCTGCTGTTGTTGCTCGGCCCAAGCCTGGCCTTTGCCGAACTCCCGACCATGGAGGCTCCTTCCCGGGGCGAAGGCTCAGGTTTGATTGAGACGATCAAAAACTACGCCTACGACGGAGGCATCCTGCTCGGCCTGCTAATCGCCCTGCTCGCGTTTCTCGGCGTGGCCTGGCACTCACTGACCGTGTATGCCGACGTGCAAAATCAGCGCAAGACTTGGAAAGACCTCGGCGCTGTGGTCGGCATCGGTGCCCTGTTGGTGGTGATCATCATCTGGTTCCTGACCAAGGCCGCCGCAATTTTGTGAGGTCGACATGAACGACACTATCGAACGCCTTGCCGACGGCACGCTGGTCTTTCTGCCTGAGCGACTCAATCGTGATCCTGCCGTACTGCGCGGTTTGACCAATGATGAGATGTGGGTGGCGCTCGGTGCCGGCGCACTCATCGGCCTGCTGCTGGGCGTTCCTCTGGCGATCGCCACCGCCTCCATTGCTGTGGCACCGACCAGCATGATCGCGGGCATGGCACTGGTATTATTTGCCGGCGGCACGCTAGTGCGCCGAGCCAAACGAGCCCGCCCCGAGACTTGGTTGTACCGCAAGCTCGAATGGATACTCGCCAGCCGTTGGCACCTGGGTCGCAAAAGTTTGATTCTCCACTCCGGCGCCTGGACAGTTCGCCGTTCCCGTCGACTGCGCCCTGCCCTGTCCCGGTGGCAACCATGAGTCGTTTTCGGAACAAGGTGGACGCCCAACAGGCCCATATCTTCAGCCTGCGTCTGGCGGTAATGGTGCTTGCCCTGATCTGTGCCGGTCTCTGGTTTGGCTGGCGCTCGGCACCGACCGATCTGACCGTGCATGTACCGCCAGATCTGCGCTCGGGCAGCACGCGCAAGTGGTGGGATATCCCTTCAGAGAATGTGTATGCCTTTGCCCTGTACATCTTTGGTCAGCTCAATCGCTGGCCTACGGATGGCGAGCAAGATTATCGCCGCGCCATCTATGGCTTGCAGTCGTACCTGACACCCTCCTGCAAGGCCTTCCTCGATGGCGACTACGAGTACCGCAAGGCCGCCGGCGAACTGCGCCAGCGGGTACGTGGCGTCTACGAAATTCTGGGCCGAGGCTACAGCGAAGATCCCGAACTCAGGGTCAAGCAACTCGATAGCGACAGCTGGCTGGTCAAACTCGACCTCAACGCCGATGAGTATTACGCCGCCGAACCGGTGAAACGGGTGGTGGTGCGTTATCCATTACGGGTGGTGCGTTTTGATCTGGACCCCGAACGCAATAAATGGGGACTGGCACTGGATTGTTATCAGGGCACGCCGCAAAAGATCTCCCTGCCTGGAGGTGAGTCATGAAGCGGATTTCTACCCTGGGACTCACCGTCGTACTGATGCTATGGGGAGTTGCGGCGCAGGCCGTCGAGCTGATGCACTGGGAACGCCTTCCCCTGGCGGTCCCGCTGGTGATCAATCAGGAGCGGGTGGTCTTTGTCGATGAAGATGTCCGAGTCGGTATGCCCTCAACCCTGACCGGCAAGCTGCGCGTGCAATCAACCGGCGGCACGCTGTACCTGCGCGCGTCGGAAGCCATTGCACCGACCCGACTGCAACTGCAATCGGTCGCGACGGGCGAGATCATCCTGCTGGATATCGCGGCCACTCCCGGTGATCAACCGCTGGAGCCTGTGCGTATTCTCAAGAATGCTCAGGTGCAAGCTACCGAGGCTGAATCCAGCACCGTCCCGATTCCAGAACGCACGCCGATCCCGGTCGCTTTGACGCGCTACGCCGCGCAGAGCCTGTACGCGCCTCTGCGCACCGTGGAGTCCCTGCCCGGTGTACGACGCGTCCCGCTCAAGCTTCACACCGAACTGCCAACGCTGCTACCGACCGAAAACGTCTCCAGCAGACCGATCGCCACCTGGCGACTCGGTGATTATTGGGTGACGGCGGTGAAGTTGCGCAATCGTGGTTCAGCGACGGTGCAACTCGATCCGCGTCGGCTTCAGGCCAAACTGTTCGCCGCAGCCTTCCAGCATGCTTTCCTCGGGCCTGTCGGCAGCGCTGAAGACACCACGATTGCCTACCTCGTCACCCGCGGTGCTGGCCTCGAACAAGCCGTGCTGCTCCCGCCCGTTGCGCGAGGTGCTGACGATGAAGGCTAACGCATTGCTCAAATGGCTGGTACCGGCTGCGCTGCTGGCCGTGGTGTTTATCATCCTGAAAACCTGGGTCGCGGGTAGTACTCCCTCTCCAGAGCACCCAGTTGATCAGGGCAACATTAAGTTATCCGCCGAGCAAGCCAAGTCGCTCGGCATTGCTGGCGATACCCCACGCGACACGGTCGCCACCCTGGTCGGGCAGGTGAAGGCCATGCGCAGCGACATGCTCGGGTTGAAGAAACACAACGATTCACTGCAGACGGAGAACAACCGCCTGCGCGAGCGCGAAAGCAGTGTCGATTCGCGGATCCAGACGGCGTTTGGCAGCGTGACCCAGCAGGTCGACGAAGGCCGCCGCCAGGCCAACGAGGCCCGACTCAAAGCGGAACAAGACAGTCGTCAGGCTCGCGGTCTGCTGACGCAATTGCAGGAACAGTTGTCGGGGCTGACCGGCAAAGGCAAGGACATGCCGATCGGATTGGGGCTTGAGCCGGGCGACGGTGCTCAGTTTGACGGGCAGCATTCCGCCAATGATGCACTGCAGTGGATTGAGCCCTCGGACGCTCCGGTCACCGACGCCCTAGGCAAAGCCAAGGCGTCCTCCGCACTGAGTCTGCCTACCGCCTTCAACTCACTGGAAGGCTTGAACGACAACGCCATTGATCGTAGCCAGAAACAGCTGCCTGCAGTCACCCAGCGTGAGCGTGACCTGACGCGATCCGTTGATCGTACCGAAGGCGCGAAGCCGGTTTACACGATCCCTGAAAACGCCACGCTGATGGGCTCAATCGCCATGACCGCGCTGATCGGCCGAGTTCCGGTGGACGGCACCGTGAATGATCCCTATCCCTTCAAGGTGCTGGTCGGCCCCGAGAACCTGACTGCCAACGGCATCGACCTGCCGGACGTTGCGGGTGCCGTGATGAGTGGCACGGCGTCCGGTGACTGGACCCTGTCCTGCGTACGCGGACAGGTCGAGTCAATCACCTTTGTATTTACCGACGGCACCATCCGCACGTTGCCTCAGCCGAAGGCGGTCGCCAGCCGCATTGCCTCCTCCAGCCAGAGCTCGAACACCGACAAGATCCGTGGTGGACTCGGTTACCTGTCCGATCCATATGGCATTCCATGCATCGCCGGTGAGCGCCGCTCGAACGCCCAGCAGTACCTCGGCAGCCAGAGCCTAATCACGGCGGCCGGCGCCGGTGTAGCGGCCTTGCTCGGGAGTGAGCAGAACAACAGCAGCGTGATCAGCTCGGGCAGCAGTGCCATCGGAGTCACCAACAGCACGAGCAATAGCGCGCTGAATTCAATCCTCAGCGGTGGGGTCAGCGACATTCGCGAGTGGGTCAACAAACTGTATGGCGAGACTTTTGCTGCTGTGTACGTGCCCCCGGCCGCACAGGTCGCGCTGCACCTCGACCATGAGATCACCATCGACTACGAGCCCAAGGGCCGGAGCGTTCGCCATGAAAAAGACCAAGCATCTCTGTCTGACCTGGATTAGCGTGCTCTGCTTGGTCCTGGCGGGGTGTTCCACCGACAAGGACACGCTTTTGCCCCATGGTGAGCAAACCATGTTGGACATCTGGAACGGCGCCGGTTCGCAAGGCACACAGCAGCAACTGCTGGATGCTCGACAGCAGCTACGCCGCCCGCTGGCTCAGGCAGATTTCTCCGCGTCTCTTCAGGAACCCTACACGCGCACAGCGACGAACGAAATCCACAATTTGTTCCCTCGCCTGCCCAATCCCGATCTGGTGCTGTACGTGTATCCGCATTTGAGTGGTGCCGAGCAGGTACCGGTCCCGGGTTACTCGACCGTCTTACCGTTTTACCAGCGCGTGCAGTACGCGCTGCCCGGTGAACGGCAGGAAGACTTGTAGTGCGTAGCGGTGATTCGAGCAACAGCGCTCACGCCTGGAAAGCCTGGCGCAACCCTTTACGCCCTCGCGCGACCGTAGTCGATGAAGCCGCGCTCTACGCGCACAATCCCAGCTTCACCGACCATCTGCCGTGGGTCGAGCACCTCGATACCGAGCAGTGCTTTCTGCTGGATGACAATCGCTCGGTGGGTGCCGTGTTCGAGTTGCTGCCCATAGGTACCGAAGGGCGCGAACCTGATTGGCTGATGGCGGCCCGCGATGCCCTCGAAGATGCCCTGCAGGACAGTTTCGATGAACTGGATCAAGCGCCCTGGGTGGCGCAGTTTTTCTGTCAGGATGACAACGACTTCACCCCTTACCTGAGCCGGCTCACCGCCTACATTCGGGATAGCGCACGAGGGACGGCCTTCACTGAGGCGTACCTGGAACTCAGCCGCCGCCATCTCAAGGCCATCGCCAAGCCCGGCGGACTGTTCGAAGACAAGGTGGTCACTCGCCTGCCTTGGCGTGGCAATAACCGGCGGGTGCACCTGGTGGTGTATCGCTGGCTTGAGTCTGACGCTGAGGAGACGGGGCTCACCCCGGCGCAATCCCTGCAACAGACTTGCGAACGGATTGGCGCCTCGCTGCAGGCGTGCGGGGTGCAATCGGCGCGAGTCGATGGCCGCGGCCTGTATGCCTGGTTATTGCCCTGGTTCAATCCGGCGCCCAGGCTCACCGATGAAGCGCCCGAGGAGTTCTACCAACGTGTGGCCTATCCGGAGTCGGGCGATGGCGAGTCGCTGGAACTGCCTTTCGATCACGACTTCGCCGAGCGGCTGTTCTTCAATGAGCCCCGCTCGGATGTACAGCACGGACTCTGGTACTTCGACGATCAACCCCATCGGGTCATGGTGGTGGACAAACTGCGCCGGGCACCATTGATTGGCCAACTCACTGGCGAAACCCGCAAGGGCGATGCCGTCAATGCGCTGTTCGATCAGTTGCCTGAAGGCACGGTGATGAGTCTGACCCTGGTGGTCAAACCGCAGGACGTGCTTGAGGATCAGTTGAACCGTCTGGCTCGCAAATCCATCGGTGAAAACCTGGCCTCGACCCAGACCCGCCAGGATGTCGAAGAGGCTCGCGCGATCATCGGTCGCCAGCACAAGCTGTACCGCGGCACGCTGGCGTTCTACGTGCGTGGTCAAGATGAACAACAACTGCACCAGCGCTCGGTCAGCCTGGCCAACGCACTGCTAGGCGCGGGCCTGCAACCGGTACGCGAAGGCGATGAAGTCGCCGCCTGCAACAGTTACCTGCGCTGCTTGCCAATGGCTTACAACCCGGCCCGCGACCCGCGCAACTGGTACACCCGCCTGATGTTCGTCCAGCACCTGGCGAATCTGGTGCCGGTCTGGGGTCGCAGCACCGGCACCGGGCATCCGGGTATCACCCTGTTCAACCGTGGTGGTTCGCCGTTGAGCTTCGATCCGCTGTCACGCCTGGACCGGGCCATGAACGGCCACCTGCTGTTGTTCGGCCCGACCGGCGCCGGCAAGTCGGCCACCCTGGTCAGCCTGCTGATGCAGGTCATGGCCGTGTACCGCCCTCGCCTGTTTATCGTCGAGGCCGGTAACTCATTCGGCTTGCAGGGTGACTACTTCGCGACACAGGGCCTGTCGGTCAACAAGGTCCAATTGAAACCTGGCGCCTCGGTCAGTCTCGCCCCGTTCGCCGATGCTTGGCGCCTGGTCGAGCAGCCGGATCAGGTCGCGAGTCTGTCGATCGATGAGCTGGACGATGAGTCGGTAGCCAGTCGCGAGAACCAGCGTGATGTTCTCGGCGAACTGGAAATCACCACCCGGCTGATGATCACCGGCGGCGAAGCCAAGGAAGAAGCCCGGCTGAGCCGGGCCGACCGCAGCCTGATTCGTGAGTGTATCCTGGATGCAGCACAGACCTGTGTCGCGGCGGGTCGCCAGGTATTGACCCGCGACGTACGCGACGCGTTGCTGGGCGTCGCTGCCGACATGCACTTACCGGAGAAACGTCGTGAGCGTGCCCAGGAAATGGGCGAGTCCATCGACCTTTTTTGCCAGGGTTTCGAGGGTGAACTGTTCGATCGTAAGGGCACGCCTTGGCCCGAGAGCGATGTGACCATTGTCGATCTTGCCACTTACGCTCGCGAAGGCTATGAGGCCCAGATTTCCATCAGCTACATCAGCCTGATGAACACCGTGAACAACCTTGCCGAGCGCGACCAGTACCTGGGCCGACCGATTATCATGGTTACCGACGAGGGCCATATCATCACCAAGAACCCATTACTGGCGCCATTCGTGGTCAAGGGCACGAAGATGTGGCGCAAGCTGGGTGCCTGGTTCTGGTTGGCCACGCAAAACCTTGCCGACTTTCCCACTGCCGCGCAGACCATGCTCAACATGATCGAATGGTGGATTTGTTTAAACATGCCGCCGGCGGAAATCGAAGAAATCGCACGTTTCAAGAAACTCACGCCGGCACAGAAAGCCTTGCTCCTCTCCGCCAGTAAGGAGCCGGGCAAATACACCGAAGGAGTGGTGCTGTCGAAGAAGCTCGATACATTGTTTCGAGCCGTGCCACCCAGTCTTTATCTCGCCCTGGCCATGACGGAGCCAGAGGAAAAGGCCGAGCGCTGGACGCTGATGCAGGAGAACGGTTGCTCAGAGTTGGAGGCGGCTTACCGGGTAGCTGAACAGATCGATAGAGCACGAGGAATAGAATCCACATAGAGGAATCTATTCAGGTATCGCGCTCTAAAGCGAGCGACAGGTTATTGCACTGCGCCCCGGAGCCGCTGCTGAATCCTCAACAAGAATCCCGCTTCGAAGGCATCCTGGCAGTCACCGACAGGAAAGGTCTTGCGATTTTGCACCAGCTCCCACCACAGCGGAATCTCGCCGGGTTTATCAAGCCACGCCTCAGCGCATTGCACGCCACGTTCGATCATCGGAGCAAATTCGCTGCCCCACGGTGTCAGAAGACCTGAGCAACCGTCCGCTGCAGGAATTGAAATATAGTTTTCGTTCATACACACCCTAGATTCTGATTTATTGTTAGACACTGGGCCCAGCTTCAAAAAACTTAACAAAACCAAATGAACGCTCGAAAACAGCCATGAACATTAAATTGGCTAAATCAATACCAATGTAGACTATATCCCGTGGATTGAGAGTCCCTCAAGGCGCAATTTGCGCGCATGGCTCAAGACTACGAACAGCTCCGTCTACAGTTGGCGGAAAACATCCGCTTGATGCGACGCGTGAAGGACCTTACCCAAGAGCAGTTGGCGCTCATGGCCGAGGTGGATCGCACCTACGTCAGTCAAATCGAACGATGCACCGGCAATCCGTCGCTGCTGGTCCTATGCAAGCTGGCCAATACTCTCGAAATCACCACAGATCAGCTACTTGCAGATCCCGAGACCCTGCGCAGCGCCCTTCACGTCAAATAATAGTCTTACGGCTCACAAATCCGATAGATCCGCCTTCATAATTTCCACTGACAGTCCTCAGTCCGTAACGGAACCTGCCCAGGCCCTACACCGAGAGCCTGGATCATGCCTGTTGCTTGCTCGTCCATCCAACCCACAAAGCTACGGCCCTTGGTGCTCAGCTTCCTGCTGACATGCGGCCCGAGTATGGCGCTGGATACCGGCAGCATCATGTCCTCCGTGCTGTCACCAAACTGTCTTGAATACAGAGTCGTCGGCATTTGCTTCTGGCTCCTTTGCACGCCCTTCGGCTGCATCGTCAAAACCTCGACCAATGTTCGTCATTTCATTCCTGAACTGGTGGTCTCGAGCTACACCACCACCGGGAATAATCCCTGGGCCGAGATGGCCACCCTCTCTTCCCCCATCCGCGGTGCGGAAGGTGGCGGCAACCTAATCACCCCGAACACCCGCCGCGACAATCTACCCCGCTTCAAAAACGTTGATGGCATTGGTCATCCCGGTGGCTGGGCCGCCACGCAACTGGCTTCGCAGTCCGGCTATGCCTGCGCCAGCGGCGCTATCGCGTTCATGCCCTACTACCTGAGCACCTTGGACTCGCTGGCCTGGCGACATGGCATCCCAGAAAGTTTGTATCCCGAATCCCTTATGCCAGGCGTACGTGAAATCGGTCGTCAAGCTTCAGGAAACATGTGGGGCAACGTTTATCCCCGTCAGGGTTTTCTGGTACAGCTCAATGACTTCAAGGCCGCCGCCGTCATGGCGCAACGGGCCGGCGACGTGGTTACCCGTAACTGGCAGCCGCATGTGTACTTACCCCTCACCCCCGCCAATCGCGACGGCTACTGGCCGCCTGGCCCGATCGTTGAAAACGACGCGACAACCCACAAGTGGCAATTGCTCTCCCCCCAGATCCAAGCCACGTGCGCCATCTTCCCCAGCGAGCCGGTACAGAGCTCGGATGGCGGCTACGCCTGGTCGCTGTGGCGTCCCTATAGCTGCTGCAAACGTGAGGGGCAGACCTTTCTGTTCAGCATCGACTTCGAAGGAGGTGCTTCATGAGTCGGCTTCTCGCACGACCATGGTTGGGCGTGATGAGTCTGTTGCTCTGCGGACTGCTCGCCATGGCCACGCATACCCACGCCGCCGAAGGCGATTACCGCCTGGGCACTCAAGGCGAGGTGCTCGACGACCGAGTGATGTACACCATCGGTGGCGGCTCGGCAGTCGGCTCACCGAGCTCGCTCTACCGACCCAGTGGTCTCGGTGTCGGCGGGTCCTGGCGAGCGAACATGATGTGCGGAAATATGAGCCTCACCAACACCCTGCAAAACCAGTTGAACGGTGTGACCGAAGGTTTCCAGCAGATCATGGGCAGCATCGTGCAAAACGCGACCCAAGCCGTGATGTCGCTGCCAGCGTTGATCATCCAGCGCGCCAACCCCGGTCTCTATGAGTTGCTGAGCAACGGGGTGATGCAGGGGCGCATCGATTTTGATCGCTCCAAACTGACCTGCCAGGCCATGGCCGAGAAGATGGCCGACAAGGTAGGTCAAGCCGGCTGGGGCGCGCTGGCCAAGAACCTAGAAATGCAGGGCAATCTGGAGCAAACCGGCGGTGATGCGGTGGCTGCGGTGAAAAACACCGAGACCCATAACGGCAACAATGGGGTGTCCTGGGTCGGCGGCTCGAAGGCCGGTGGTAATGGGCAGACGCCCATTCGGGTGACCTCCGACGTGGTGCGTGCGGGCTACAACCTGCTGCATAACCGGACAGTGGATGACAGTACCTCGATCAGTAGCAGTGATTGCCTGGGTGGCGCTATTTGCCAGGCATGGACCTCGCCCCAGGAGGAAGCCGAATGGGCCGTTCGCGTGTTGGGCGAGAGCGAAGTTGCGACCTGCGACAGCTGCGAAACCCTGCGTGCGACCGCTGGCAGCGGATTGACACCGCTGATCCAGGAGGCCTACAGCGAACGATTGAAAGCGCTGCAAGGGCTGCTGTCTGGGTCACTACCACCTACCCCTGACAACCTGACTAAAGCTTCCAGTTCGATGCTGCCGGTGACCCGGGGGGTGGTTGAAGCCCTGCGCGATGATCCCGACCAGGATCTGTTGGCGCGGCGCCTGGCCAGCGAGACGGCCCTGTCCAGTGTGCTCGACAAAGCGCTGCTGCTATTTCGCACGCTACTGGCGGGCAGTCACGAACCGAACATCGCCTCCGCCGAGCCGGCCCAAACCGCCTTGACGAAAAACATCGACGCTCTGGAGCGTGAAATACGCCTGCTACAGACCGAACTGCAGGTCCGGCAGATGCTGGCTACCAATACCGCCAGCCTGGTGCTCGATCGGCATGCCGGTGGTGCGGATGCATCACGCACCATCGGGCAAGGCGACCCCGAGCCCGGTCGACTGAATGACGCTGACGCCAGACGGAAGTGAATCCATGAAACGCTCACCGCTATTCACTTTACTTTCGAGCATGGGGATAGCCGCGGCGATGATCCTGACCGCCGCACTGGTCGCCTGGATTGGCCGCACTGCGCTGGGCAGCTTCGAGGTCTGGCAGCAGGCATTGGAATCCGCGCGGCCCTATCTGCGGTGGTGGCGTGCCCTGCTCTACGGCGCCCTCTTTGCGCTCTGGTGGGACCTGCTTCGGCGTTACCGACATCGACAACAGGATCGACTGCGTGTGAAACGCATCGGGACATTAGGGCTCGTGCTCTTTACCTGCGTCGAACTCACCCGACTGTGAGGTCACCCACCATGCTCATGAGCACCAATAGCTACCTGGAGTTTTACCTCTCCTTGCTAGGCTGGATCATCAACAACGGCATTTGGAGCGTACTGTCCGATACCGGACTGTTCGCCGCGCCCTTCGGCGCGATCATCCTGCAGGAATGGCTGTCGGCCCGTCAGCAAGGCGCAGATGAAGGTAACAAGGGACTACTCTCGGTGCCACGAATCGAGAACCGGTTGTGGCTGGCCTACATCGTCGTCTTGTTCGGCTGCGCGCCGGTCTTTCCGTTGAGCCTCAGCTCAATGGCGTTCGATGATGCGGCGAGCCAGCGCTGCGGCGTGAGTGTGGCCAAGCCGGCGGAAACGGCCTGGGGGGCCACCTTCAATACCATTGGCGAACGCTCTGCCAATGTGCCGATTTGGTGGTTTCTGGTGCATGCCTTGAGCAAAGGCGTGACCGCGGCGGCCACCGCCTCCATCCCCTGCGCACCGGATATTCGGCAGATGCGCATGGAGATCGACAGCTCGCGCATCGACAGCCAGGTGCTGCTGCAGGAAGTCGCCGACTTCACTCGTGACTGCTATGGCTATTCCCGCTCTCGGCTGTTCACCAACCGTCCGCAGTTGGACAAAGCACAAAGTCACGATGCCTCCTGGATTGGCTCTAACTATCTGCTCGACACCTCTGGCTACTACGATACGGATCGCTCACATACGCCGCGAGTCAGCTGGCTGTATGACGAAAGCCGTGATGTTGCCTTGCCTCGGCTAGAGAATGGCGCGGGCTACCCCACTTGCAAGCAGTGGTGGAGCGACAGCGGTATCGGGTTGCGCGAGCGGTTGATCGATCAGGTCGATCCTTCGTTGCTGACTCTTCTGAAAGGTTGGTTGACTAGCCGATCGAGCAATGAGATCGAGGATGCCACCCTGCGCGAATTGGTCAGTCCGCGCCAGCAATCGATGTCCATGTCGCCCGGACAGGTGTACCAGGACTATGGCTCCAGCGCCCGTGGTGGCTCGATCAATCAGGGGCTCAACAATCTTGCCACCAACACCGGGTTGGCCCTGGGCTCCTTCAGCAACTTCCCGGCGATGAATGCACTACGCGCCGCCCTGCCGATGGTGCAGGCCTTCCTGATCATGGGCGTCATCATCAGCTTGCCGTTAATTCTGTTGGCCAGTACCTACCAACTGAAAACTGTCATGACCGTGACGTTCGCGCTGTTCACGCTGCACATGCTGAGTTTCTGGTGGGAGCTTGCTCGCTGGGTCGACTCCAGCATGCTCGACACCCTGTACAACCAGGTATCAAGTTCCAATCAGGTGCTGTTGTCGCTGCCAACATCCGGATTTATGGATGGAACGGTCACGGCACAGGTGATCGAGTATGTGATGGGGGCGATGTTCATCGTGCTGCCCATGCTGTTTCTAGGAGCAATGAGCTGGGCTGGATATTCAGTCGGTAACGGGATTCAAGGTATGTTAGCGAACGGTAGCAAAGCAGCAAGTGATTCAGCGAGCAAGGGTACAGATCAAATACTGAGTGCTGCTAAGCGCTCAATCAGATGACTTGCAGTCGCCTATGTAGTGCCCGTTGTCGTCAAAATCACCAGTATAGAGATCAGCACCTAGATAGTCTGGCCCAGAGTTTTCCTCCTGATGATCGGAACCAATAAAAGTCCGGAACCATAACAAAGTGATTACAGCCAGCAGCATCAAAATGAAAGCAAACAACCAAGCGCTGACAAAAAACAACACTACCAGCAGAGCCCACTTGGCAGCCAGAAAACTACCGCGCACCAGCAGTTTTCCTGCTGGAATACCTCCCACTGCCGCACGCTCGGCCACACGCATCTCGAAGGCTATCACCTTGCGATAACCACGCTTTATCGACTTGCCACAGGCGTATGCCCGGCGGTGGGCTCGCGAGACTTGATCGTGGTGTTGGGTCGGCATGGCCCCGCCCTCTTTATGAGCGTTTTCATGGTTGATATGGCAGTACTAGCCTACTACTAGAAGCTGACGGTGCTTGACCGTTTATCAGTTCGTTTCGCCGAAAAAGCCACTCTGAAACTCAGCAGACCCACCTCGTTTGTCACCCTCGTTGAGGCTATTGATCTGCATACGTAGCTCAGCTAAATACAAGGTACGGATAGCGGTTATAGACAGCACCCTGCCCAGGTAGTCAGAACCTTCGAGACTACGTCACTCCAGTGATGGTTTCCCCCAAAGTGCGATTAGCGTTCGGTAGCTCGCACGATGACCGCATCGCGGTGATGAACGCCAACTTCTCTCCTGAACACCTGTCGAGCGCTGCTCGCGAGACAAACCTTGTTTTCTTCAACCCACTGCGGGGAAATTCTTTCCCGCACGGGACAGGTTTCTTCGCGCTTCCAACGGAGGTACACCATGTACGACTCACTCACACTTGAAGCACTGAAGCCCCTTCAGTTGCCGATTGTATTAACCCCTGGCGCTTGGCAAACCGCGGTACTGCTCGAGCGCTCAAATCATCCTGAGAGGCTACAGGTTGACCGGCTAAGCAGCGTATTACGCGCGGCCTTCGCAGCCCACCTGGCCCACTTACACGAACCCTACGTGCTGTTCGAGGTAGTCCAAGTCGCACCAACGGGTCATCCACACCATGACCCAATACTTCAACTGAGCCTCAGCCTACTCCAAGAACCGGACCAGCCTAGTGCCTTGCTGATAGCGCTTGCAGGCGAGCACCGGCGCTAAATACATACGGTCGGACTCAACCTGCACACTCACATTTGGACGGCATGCAAGACCTGCATCAATCCAGCCCATCACCCACCGGGGAACGCTCCCCCGACGGGCAAGGCGTTCCTCGTTTTTCCCTCGAGGAAATTGCCATGCGCGATATCTACCAAGACGTCACTGACAAGATCGTTACCGCGTTAGACCAAGGCGTCGCCCCCTGGATCAAACCTTGGACGTCTACCAACTCATCTCACAACGGTCGTCACCAACCCTACCCCATCAACGCCATCACGCATCGCCCCTATTCGGGAATCAACCTACCGTTGCTTTGGGCCGAGGCCCGACTGCAGGGATTCAGCCAAGATCGTTGGCTGACCTTCAACCAAGCAAAAAAAGCCGGGGGGCACATCCGTAAGGGTGAGCACAGTACCCTGGCAGTTCTCTACAAGCCGGTGGAGCGCGAAGAACAGACCGAGTCAGGCCAACCCGTACTCGATGAAAACGGTCAGCCCAAGGTCGCTCACTTCGGCATTCTCAAGACACATTTTCTGTTCAACATCGAGCAAACGGAGGGACTCGAAGCTTTCAATGAAACACTGCTCGAAACTGAACAGAGCGATCCCTTCCACGCCAACAACTTTGCGGAAAATCTGCTGTTGAGTTCTGGTGCAAAAATCGTTCATCGGCCTGCCGACGAAGCCTTTTACCACCCGATCAGGGATCTGATCCAACTGCCGACAAAAGCGCAATTTCACGACGAGGGTGGGTACTACGCCACAGCCCTGCATGAACTATCGCACTGGAGTGGACATCACTCGCGCCTGCAACGCGAAGGGGTGGTCTCCCCTAGCCCATTCGGTACGCCTGGCTATGCCTTCGAAGAACTGGTGGCCGAAATGGGCGCCGCATTCTTGTGCGCTCATTGCGGTATTCAGGGAGAGCTGCGCCATGAGGGTTACATTGAGTCCTGGCTCAGCTTGCTCAAGGCAGACAAGCGTGCGATTTTTCGCGCCAGTGGTCAGGCCCGATGCGCTTCGGAGTACTTGCGTAATTTGGAGCAGCAATTGGAGCAAGCGGTCCTGGATGACCCGTCATGCATGAACGACGACGTTTGATCTTTAGCTATGCTGAGACTCACGGCTACATGCTTCACCGGGCCCGACGCAAGTTGGGCCTTTTTTTGCCTCCAGATAGCCCTTGACCTCCCGGCGTGGCACGTTGACAGAGATGATCACGCCCAAGGAAGTGTTCTTGGATGCGCAGTTCAAACGCCATACAGGTGCGATGAACAGTATTGCTCAGTTAATAATCAATCCGTTGCAAGCAGCGTACTTCGCGGCACGTAGAGCTTTATCCACAGATATACACACGCTTTTCGTGGACAACTCTGAATCTGTCGTGAGTCCTCGGTTGACACTCCCGACTGATGGTCCATTTGAGAGCGTTACAATCCGACAAGATACCGCTGGATCAGTCATCCAGGTGATCCGCTAGAAACCCAATCAGCTCGAGTGGGCTTTGGCTGTCGATCACCTTGTAGATCAGATCACGCTTACCGCGCGGTAATTTCTTGACCACGCTCTTCGCCGAAGCCCTGACAGCTTCGTCGGTCCCATGGATACGGGCCGCAAGGAGCAGCACCAGCGTGGCGTCAGTGAGGTTCATGGCAATACTCAAAAAATTCGGACCACAGCCTACCGACTCTTCCCTTTTATGTCCCAGCACGCGCCTCCAATAAAATGGCACCTGAGGAAATCGATATTTCGATTGCCTCTCAAAAGGACATGAGCCAAAAAGGATCGGTAAGGGTTGGAAGGGAATGGGGAGTCAAAGGTAAGAGCCCTATCCGCAAAGGCTAAAAGGCCGCAGATCCAACCGCCACTCGGAGATCACGATGCTCTTCAACCTGTTTCAACGCAAAAGGCAAAAGCCCCCTCCGCTACTGAGCTCGAGCGTCGCCGACGGTTACCTGCCCAATGAATCAGCTCGTACCCTGTTAGCGGCCGAGCACCGCCGCCAGTTGCTCGAGCGCATCTGGCAGTACACCGCCCTCTCCCACGCGCAATTCACCCAGCTCTATCTAAACCCGATCCATCGCTACGCCGAACGGGTCCAGCAACTGCCCGCCAGCGAAACGCACCACCATGCGTATCTCGGCGGCATGCTCGACCATGGTCTCGAGTTGGTTGCCTGTAGTCTGAAACTGCGTCAGTCGTATCTGCTGCCCACCGGCGCTGCACCCGAAGATCAGGCGGCCCAGACCGACGCGTGGTCCGCTGGAATCGCCTATGGCGCCCTGCTACATGACATCGGCAAGATCGCCGTGGACCTGCAGGTCGAACACCAGGACGGCCGCCTTTGGCATCCATGGCAGGGTCCCCTGGATCAGCCCTACCGTTTTCGCTATGTGAAAGGTCGCGACTACCGCCTGCACGGCGCCGCCGCCGGCTTGTTCTACACCCAGATTCTCGACCGCCTCATCCTGGACTGGCTCAGTGGATTTAAATCGTTGTGGGCCAGTCTGCTGTATGTCCTGGCCGGTCAGTACGAACGTGCCGGTGTGCTGGGTGAGTTGGTGATGCAGGCTGACCGTGTTTCCACAGCACAGAACATCGGTGGTAACCCGAGCAAGGCGTTGCAAGCGCCGATTCATTCACTGCAGTACCACCTGATCAGCGGATTGCGTCATCTGGTTCAGCACGAACTGAAACTCAACCAGCCAGGTGCCGCGGGTTGG
This sequence comes from Pseudomonas sp. AC463, assembly GCF_979253585.1. Taxonomy (NCBI): domain Bacteria; kingdom Pseudomonadati; phylum Pseudomonadota; class Gammaproteobacteria; order Pseudomonadales; family Pseudomonadaceae; genus Pseudomonas; species Pseudomonas sp. AC463. Next base: position 244,270 of record NZ_CEEDDZ010000004.1, read on the forward strand.
CTGACCCAAGACGCCCTCTGGCTAGTCAGCAAGACGGTCACGGACAAGCTGAGAGCCTATCTGCTGTCGCAATCGATTGAGGGCATTCCCTCCTCCAACATTGCTGTGTTCGACGAACTGCAATCGCATGGGCTGGTCGCGTCCACCCCGGAAGGCAGAGCGATCTGGACTGCTCTAGTCGCGCAGGGGCAGTGGCAGCAGACTTTCACCTTTCTGCGTCTTCAACCGACGTTGATCTGGGGGAGCGAAGACAGGCCTGAGGCTTTCAGCGGAACAGTGAGTATTGCGGCTGAAGACCACTCGGCTGACGTTTCGGTTTCACCACCAATGTCGAAGGCAGGCGGAACAGGATCGCATCAAAACCAATCGCTGGAAGATCCTATGGAAACAGAGGATTCCGACTACCTCGGGACGCCGCTAAACATGTTCGAGCTGGAAGAGCCCGGGACCAGTGATACACAGTCAGAAAGCGCTCTCGAAATTTTAAATCCTCCTTCGAAGAACCAAGGTCAAGTTTTCCTGAACTGGGTCAAGGAAGGGATCCTGAACCACAAGCTGATCATCAACGACAGCAAGGCAAAAATCCATACCGTAACCGGAACTGTGTTTCTAGTAACACCTGGTCTCTTCCAACGCTACGCTCAGGAGTTTCCTAATATCTCTCAGGGTATAGATCATGAAATTGAGGAGTGGCGTTGGGTGCAAAAGCAATTTGAGAAACTGAAGATCCACAGGAAACGAGACAACGGTTTGAATATCTGGGTGTGCCAAGTGCAAGGCCCTAGGAAGAAAACCACCCTGAAGGGGTATCTAATTGAAGAGGCGAAGTTATTTTTCGAATTGATACCACCCGACAACCCTTTTCTTCGAATCGAAACAGATTAATTTCCGTGTATGCTTCTTGGCTTGTAGGCGCTGATCAAAATTTGACTCAACTGCCGAGTAAACACTGACCCAAACAGCCTTCAAGACTATGGCTGTCTGCGCGGGTATCAACCTATCCATGGTGGGGCAGTTTGCCCCAGTAGGTAGAGCAATTCCGCATCAGCGCCGACAGCCTGAGCACTGTGGACCAGGCGCTCAATGACCGTGGCCGGGTGTCTGACCTTAAACGGCGCAAGGTGCTGACCGTGGTACGCGCCCTGAGCATCCGCCCAGGCCTGCCTGCGCCATTTACGGGCCCAATGATCGTCGATGTGTTGCTGAGCGACAGCTTCACCCACTTCAAACGTCTGGATGCAGCCTTAAAACAACAGGCACGACGCCCCGGTGACCAACTTCCCCTGCGCATTCAGCGCTGGGCTGAGAGCACACCGAAGCAACTGCCCGACGCCCTGCACAAACCGCGTTCGCGACGCCACGGCATGATCGTGATCGCTCTTGACACACCCTTCGTAAACCAGGCATTGAACGCAATCGTGAAGGGCGGCACACCCTCCGTTTTGCTGACTAACAACCTCTCGGATGTGCAAGGTGCGGTGTATGTGGGCATCGACAACCACGCTGCCGGGTGCAGCGCTGGACGATTGATGAGACAATGGACCAGCCAGCGGCCCGTCGTCGTGCTGCTGGTGGTTAATTTGCGAACCTTCGTTGCCCACCAGGAAAGAGCCGAGGGCTTTATCGAAGTGATGGCGCTGCACGCTCCCGATAAACGCATCGTTGGCCCGATCGAGTGCTTCGATGACGATGAACTCACCCACGCCGCCGTTGCGCAACGTCTCCCGGATCAACCGCTGGCAGGACTTTATGACAGCGGTAGCGGCTCAATGGGTATACGGCTGCTCTCACTCATGTGGGCGCAAATCCGGTATGAATCGGTCATGAAGCCCGCGCATTGCATTCACGGTTGCTACGCTAGGGCCTCATGTCACTAATGCTGGATCAGGGCCCGGAAGGCCAGGTGCAAGCGAGTATCGATTACCTGTTGCATTAGCAAGGAATTATTGATGCGCCTGCGCCACTGGCACTGGCACTGGCACTGGCACTGGCACTGGCAATGAAAATCGTAATTGACGGGAACCTGCGTGATTAGACCCGAGCGCTGTCGATAAATACGCTGCCGACTAAAAAACAAAGCTATGACCCAGCTCTCCCTCCATCCAACCCAAAAAACGCCTGACTCTGGGAAAACTCGAGTGGGCCCTCGGGAATACTAAATGGTGCGCCGCTACCGGGGAGCTCTGCGTTTCGGAGGCGACTTCAACCAACGAACCGTTGGCGAGGTATTTCAGCGCCAGCAGTGTGCTTTCAAGAGCGAAGCCCAGACCATGGCTCGCCGCTTCCAGGCTCATGTAGCATAGGTCAAAACTCAACGCGTAGGGTTTTCGGGGCGAGCCAGACCGTGTTGGGCGAACCACTCAGGCCATCGGAGCAAGGTCGCTTCAGACAGGATCAGGTCTTGCGCCAAAAAATCAGCGGCGTTGTTTATCATGCAACGCGCGATCTACTTGGGCGAGGCCAGCACCGAGAAGCTTTCGTTGCGCACAGTGCGCACTTCGTAGCTCGGCCAGTTAGACCGGCCATGACGAATATCCACATCGATCTTGTCTTGGCTGAAGTGCAGCGACTCGTAGGAGCATGACAAGTTGATCTGAATGCCCGGGTTGCTCATGCGGAATGACTCCAACCGGGGCATCAGCCAGAGCAAGCCAAAGCTGGAGGAAGAATGCAGCCGCAGGCAATCCAGGCTGACGTCGCTCGCGGCCCGTTCGGTGACAACCTCCAGGCTCTGCAACAAGCCGGAAATGTCCTTCAAATACTGCTCGCTGACCGGCGTCAGTGTCACCCCGCGCGCCACGCGCGCAAACAACTGTCGACCTATCATGACCTCCAGTTTGGCCAATTGATGGCTGATCGCTGAGGGCGTGAGGTCGAGCACTCCGGCCGCTCTGGCCTGGTTACCAAATCGCGCGTTTTGATCGAAGGCTTGAATTGCTCTCAGCGGTGGCAGCTGGGATGAAGGCGTGTCGTCCTGACGCATCAGTGTTCAGCCTATTGTTTTGTTGTTGAACGGGCAGCCCCATTCAAGCATTTGCGCTGTGGATTGACGAGTGCTGAATTTTATTCATGTAGCAGTGACGTTTGCGTTATTGTTCGGCCTTTCGACGCAGACCACTCTGAGTCATCGATCACTGAATCGAATCATAAAAAAAATCAGAGGGCAGCGGGGGCTGAATCAGCCCCCTGTAGAGAGAGACCTTACCAGCCCTTAAACTCAATAAACTTTCACGACCTAAAAATGCGCGCAATACGCCTCCAGCTATTATTTTATTAATACTCGCTTGCAAACCTCTAATGTATCTTTAGTAAGATCTCCCACCTCAACCGTTCGGTTGATGTGCTGAAAGCCATGCCGAAGCCTTAACGCTCGACGCTCGACGCTCGACTTTTAATACAACACACGTAAGTAAGGGCATGAGCAAAAAAACTAACACTGCATCGATCTTCGTAATGAGCTGGATAGTCAGGTCCTGCTGGTGTTTGAAGAAGACGTGACATTTTTAATAGGCCTGCGAGACGGCTGAGGCCCTGGCAACCGCTGTCTTGTGAGCCTCCGGCATTCCTAGATATCACCGACCGGATGACCTCGCTCAAACGGGATATCTGGACCGTGGTCTCAATCATTGCCGTGCACGATGCCTCCATGCACTAGAACCCCTCCACGCTGCTCGCGGACTATAACGGATGAGGTTTCGTCAAGAATTTTTTTATGTGATACCTGCTAGCAGAAACGTTGATTGGCTTGCAGACCGATTTTGCTTTTATCTTTCATGTCTAAAAAGCCTCACGGCGAATAAAATCTGAAAAAACTGCAAACGGTATGTAGAACGATAAAAACTTAACTAAACCCCGTCAAAAGTGAGAGTCATCATGATTAAAATCCTAGCCGCTGTCCGCCGAAAACCAGGAATGACGCATGCTGAGTTTTTGGAGTACATAGAGCATCAGCATGGAAAAATCGCTCAGGTTAAACCGTTAGGTGTAAAACGATACCTGCAAAATCATGTAATCGACTCTGCTTTCGGAGTTGAAAACGATACTTCTTACACACAAACCTTTCACCGAGACTCCATCACCGAGTTATTTTTCGACGATATGTCAGGTTTGATTCACACCTTCAGCGATCCCTACACCCAACAAACCACCGGACCTGATGCGAAAAACTTCGCTGACCTGTCTAAACAAGCTGCTCAGTTGATGGATGACGCCGAGATATTCAATGCAGGCGCAGTTCCGCTGAAATGGAAGGCGATGATTTTCCTGAAAAAGAACCCAGCGTTGAACCTGGATACCTTTTTCACTGCTTGGAATTTGGCGCACGAAGCCATCACCCGTCAATACCCACACTTCCAAAATGCGCTACGCAGGCATGTTCGTTCCAGGTATCTCCCCGAAGGAGACCGGGTGACTTCTTATTTCGGAGAAAACATAGCGGTATACGAAGGCGTTTCGAGCATGTGGTTTGAAAACAAAGAAGATCTTTTTAGTTTTCGTGAGTATCAGAGATCACTGTTCCAACAACTTTCTGACGAGGGCGTTGCGCTATCGTCAGAATCCTTTTTCGTGTATGTCAAAGAAGTTGTAATTCTCGATCTTTGCCAGTAAAGCTTAATCAATAAAGCGGCTATCCTACATCATTGCAATAGTCGCTTTCCCAGTTGAGTTCACACTCAAATGCTGGGTACAGCGCACCAGATGCAGGATAGCTACCGCCTCCCCCCTACAGCCGAAGCGTCTCGATAAATCAGATCGGCTCAGCCAACGTAGTGGTGGACTCTCGCATGATCTGAGCGTGCTCTTCCTTGTCACCCGCACTTTTTTCTATCTCGCACAGCCGTGCAGAGTTCTCGACCACCAGTTGGCAACGCTCCCAACGCCGCGCTTCGAACCGATTCAGGGCAGCCTGCAGATCGCTACCGGCAAACAATTCTTCGGCAAGCACGATGGCGCTCTCGATACCAATTCCAGCCCCGGAGGCCAGATGTGGCGTGGTGGCATGCACCGTGTCCCCAATCATCACAATGCGGCCCTTATGCCATGGCAACGGCACCAACAGATTGGTCAGCGGACGATAGTCGATATGGGTACCCGGCTCGTGCAATTGCGGCACCAGCGCTTGCAGGATCGGGGCGGGGAACTCACCCAGAAGACGCGCCATTTCGCTTGGCCAACTGGCCGGATCAATCCATTCGGAAAACTCGCGGTTTTCCATAAGGAACATATACATATGCGTCTCGGAAATCGGATTGACGCCAACCTTGGTGCGACCCAGCCAATGACTGGGGCGGACGATTTCGGGCGGACGCTTCAGCACCGCGCGCCAGACACTCTGGTGAATGGGTTTTGGCGAGGGTGCTTCTGGAAACAACTCCTTTCGCAACCGCGAATGCACGCCATCGGCGGCGATGACCAGGTCATAGCGCCCGGCGGTTCCATCAGTGAAAGACACGTCAACACCCTCCGCATGTTCGACGATGCTGTCGAACGTGATGCCAAGGCGCACGTTGGTGCCGACTTCCCGAGTCTTATCGGCAAAAATTCGAGCCAGCACCGGGCGCAGGATGCCACCGCCACAGGGAATCGGCTTATCGCTGACCGGGGGTCGAAGCGCCAACTGCACGATCAGGTCACCCGCCGGTGAGAACACATCGAAATTGGTCGACAGATACCCTTCGGCAGCCACCCTTTCCAGAATCCCAACCGTATCCAGCGCTCGCAACGTGGGCCCACTGAGCGTAATGCCGGCCCCCAGGGGACACCACAAAGGATCTATTTCGACCAGGTCCACTTCGACGCCCTGACGGGCAAGCTGGATAGCCGCGGTCATGCCGGAAAACCCTCCTCCGATCACCAGGACCTTATTGACTGCTGCAATCATCACGCTCTCCTAATTATTCTTATTTCAATCGGGCTGACATTGCATTGCGCACCGACGAGCCCGGCAGCGCTTTCGACTCAAATGCCGCAGGCTCATGAAGTTCCGACTGAACATGCCGGGTCAACAACGAGACTATCGAATTGGATATCCGCGCTGAAATCGCTTTCCACAATCCGAGGTATCGCCGCAGGTGATGGGTGTCTGAAGGTAAGCCTGCCCGATTGCTCGGGGTGCCTGCCGTTGCGGCAGAACCAGGCTTGGTCAGCCTGCGCGATAACCAGCTCGCGCCTATAAATACAGGAGGCCGACGCATATACGGTTCACATGAACCGCAATGCATCGGCCTCCATTCGCGGCTGATTACTTCATTTCACACGCTTTCCAGGCCATCCCAACAGAGGTATTTCACCTCAAGGAATTCGTCGATTCCAAGGTGAGATCCCTCTCGCCCGAGACCGCTCTGCTTCACGCCACCGAAAGGTGCAACCTCATTTGAAATCAAGCCACAGTTGATCCCGACCATGCCTGACTCAATGCATGCAGCGTTACGCCAGATCCGCGCCGCGTCACGGCTGAACAGGTAGGCGGCAAGGCCATACTCGCTGTCGTTGGCCATCGTGATGGCCTCATCATCCGTCTCGAAACGCAACAGGGGCATGACCGGGCCGAAGATCTCCTCCTGGGCAATCCGCATGGTATGTGTCACATCCGCAAGCACCGTGGGTTGGAAGAACCCTCCACCGAGTGCATGACGGGTACCGCCGGCCAACAGTCGGGCGCCGTGCGCGAGCGCATCATCTACAAGCGCCTGGGATTTCTGCACCGAGGCCTCGTCGATCAACGGCCCCACCTGCACACCGGGTTCCAGGCCATTCCCTACCTTTAACCGTGCCACGCGCTCGACGATGCGCTCGGCCAGTGCGTCATACACCCCAGACTGCACCAGCACCCGATTCGCGCCGATACAGGACTGGCCGCTGTTGCGAAACTTGGCCAACATCACCCCGTCGGCGGCCGCATCCAGATCAGCGTCGTCGAAGACAATGAAGGGCGCATTGCCGCCCAATTCCATCGAGCATTTCTTGACGGTTTGCGCCGCTTGCGCCAAGAGCAACCGGCCAACTTCAGTAGAACCGGTAAACGTGAGCTTGCGTACCAACGGGTTGGCCGTCAGTTCGCCCGCAATGTCGCGGGTATCATTACCGGTGATCACGCTGAAGACACCGGCCGGTATCCCGGCGCGTTGGGCGAGTTCGGCGAGCGCAAGCGCCGTCAGCGGTGTCTGGCTTGCCGGTTTAACCACCATCGTACAGCCTGCGGCGAGTGCCGGAGCGGCCTTGCGGGTGATCATGGCGGCCGGAAAGTTCCACGGTGTTATGGCGGCGCAGACCCCGATCGGGTCGCGCAATGCAACGATACGCTGCGTGTCTTTTACCCCGGGGATCACGTCACCACGCACGCGCGTGGCCTCTTCCGAAAACCATCGCACAAAAGACGCAGCGTAATCGACTTCCCCGCGCGCCTCTTCCAGCGGCTTACCCTCCTCCAGGGTAATCAGCGTGGCAAGGTCCTCCCGATGCTCAACCATCAACTCATACCAACGGCGCAACACCTCGCCACGGCGTTTAGCCGTCAAGCGTCGCCATGGGCCAAAGGCCTCATGCGCGGCCTCAATTGCACGGCGTACTTCAGGCGTGCGGCACCGCGGCAGCTCGGTGAGTACCGCTTGATCCACCGGATTACGCAGCGTGTACTGACCGTGCGGCGTCTCGTTCAACCACTCGCCAGCGATGTAGGCACCGGTACGCCACAGCGTGGGATCTTTAAGTAAATGCTTCACTTTGCAATCCTCCCAATCAGCAAGGGTGACGCCCGATCATGAAGGCGCTGTCAGGATCCGAAGTCACCGGCAGGCCCGCAGCAACCAGCCCTTGACGCAGGGATTTCATGAGGCGATCCGGCACGCGCATCGCTGGGGCACGCAGTGGGCCGCCGTTGAAGCCGGCGAGCCAGTCCTGGTATTTCCACATCGTGCGATTGAGCACCCCGGTACCGCCGGCGTAGCTTTGAGCAGCGGCGCCGTTGGCACTGCGCGCCGGATTGACCTTCCAATACAGTTCCATCGCCTCCTCGAAGCGGCCTGTGCGCGCCAGTTCGAACGCTTTCGGGTAGTAGTCGCTCATCCAGGCGGTGTTGCTGGTGCCGGAAAACTGCAGTTTCATCAGGCTCATCAAGGGAATGGCATCCCCTTCGATCGGGCAACTGATCACCACCTGATCACGGAAGTGGTAGTACATCTCGCAAATACCAGCCGGCAGTGGAAACCCTTGCTCCGATTTGATGGCTGCGATATTCGGACAATCGGCCAACAGACGACGGACCAGCTCCAGCGACATACCCGCCGGATGCACGCGTTCAAAGCCCCATAACGGAATCGGGAAGAGCATGACGGCAAGGTCCGTCGCATCGCAGAACGACTTGGTGTAGTCGTAGATTTCCTGCTCGCTGGTCGGCCAGAACTGCGGTGGGTAGGAGAGCAGGACGATGTCTACACCGGCTTTCTCGGCGAGCTTTACCGCCTCGATATTCTCTGCGAGCGTGCCAAACGCTGCGTGAAAGAACAGGATCAGGTCTTTGCCCGACTCACGCGCCCAGGCGGTGAATTGAGCGTTTTCCTGGGGCGAGATCGCCAGCTCGCTGCAGAGCAATGTGCTGCTGTAACCCAGCCCCACCGTATGCGCGATGTCGTGGCGTATGCCACGCTCATTGAGCTGCTTGAGGTCGGCGCTGAAGCTTGGGATGGTGACAGCCGAGCAGCCCACCAGGTTTTCACGGGCCCAGGCGCGGGCATCAGCTTTCTTGTAAGTAGCCATGAGGACTTCCTTTGAACAGTGGAGGGTTTATTTCGAGACAGGGATAATGCTGGCAGGCAGCTCGATACCGAGGCCTTGTTGCCTGGCGCGTTCGTACAGCGCTTGTGCAATGACAACATCCTGCAGCGCTGAGCCAACTGACTTGTAGAGAACGATGTCGCTGTCGTTTTGGCGCGGATTAACCCGACCCGCTACCAGATCCGACAGCGCTACCAATTTGTCGGCGACATACACGCCGGCACTGATCGCGGCAATGGCGTCACCTGTATCGTGAAGCACCTCCTGCGGCATATCAGCGACAATGCACACGGCTCGATCCATCGTGACCGGGTCAACCTCCCGTTGTTCAGGCAAGGTGGAACCCAATGAAACGACCGTAACGCCCGCGGGCAGCCACTCCCCCAGCAATACGGGAGACTCGTCACGGCTGCGTGCGGCACAAATCACCACATCGCAGTCCTGTACGGCTTCTTGCGCGGTGTCCACCGCTTGAATATCCAGCCCTGGCCTGAAGCTTTCGGCAAACCGCTCACGGCTCGCGGGCGTTGGGCTGAACACCCTGACACGGGCCACATCGCGCACAGACTTGAGGCAGTCAAGCGCGCCACGCGCTTCAAACCCCGCACCAATCACGCCGACCCGCAGGGCCCGCTGAGGCGCCAGCAAATCCACCGCCAGTGCGGCCGTTGCAGCCGTGCGCAACCCCGTCACTCGGTTGCCGTCGATCAACGCACTGAGGGCCATGGTTTGTTGATTGAACAACGCGATCAGATAGCTGGCGCAACGGGCACGCATAGACGCTGCGATCAATTTGCAGCCCATGTGACCGCCTGCTGGGGGAACAGCCGTCAAACTGCGCAGCCAGATCCCATCGCCCCGCGCCATGGAACGAGGCGGCACCCTGGCATCCGTTGTAGGGCAGGCATACGCCTCGGCAAGCGCGGCGACGGCTTCGCACCAGTCGACGAGCGAGGCGACATCGGCGTCGCTGAGAAAAAGCGTCGGGGCAACTACTGGGTTCACTGGGGAGTCATGCATATCGCTAACCTCGCAATCGGGTATCAGCCATTGATTGACTGACACCCTACGAGGCGCGCCCCACGCCGGATACTGCGCGGAATCGAAAGCAGCTATCGCTCAAATCGATGGCATGGCCAGATTGCAGATCAACCGGCGCACCTCACGGGAGGCACGCGTCACAGGACGGCGGGGAGACTCGACAAGCACGACAAATCGCTCGAGCACCGGCTCGACAATGCACGCTGAAATCAGTCGTTGATCCAGCGAGCCCGGTAGCACAGAGGCAATCGCATAACCTCCGCCTGCCGCAACGACTTCGTACTGGAGTTGGACGGAGTCGGCCTCCACGGCAACGCGCAACTCCATGAAATGCTCGATCGCCAGGTGATCGAGCCTGGCCCTCAACAGGTGCGGACGGCCCGGCACCACCAGTGGCAATCCGGATAACTGCTTTAAGGCGATATCCCGCTCAGCGAGGACTGGATCGTTGGCGGGCCCGATCAAATGCAGCGGTAACCTGGCCAGTAGATACGCCTCGCCAATGCTCGCTTCATTCTCGCGCAGCACCAGCGCCATATCGAGACGGCCATCCTGCAACTGCTCCTCAAGTTGCGCACTCGCGCCCTCGATCAGGTGCAGCCTCACGCCCGGCATCTGGGCTTGCACCGCCGCAAACAGCGTACCGGCAAACCGACGCACCGCTGAAGGCAGCATCCCTACGACCACCTCCCCCACCGGTTTTCCGCGCCGGGTTCGAATGTCATCAGCCAGCCCTTCAGCGTCCGCAAGAAGATTCGAAACACACGGCAGCAACTGCTCCCCAAACTCAGTCAGCACAACCCCACGGCCAGTACGATGAAACAACCGCTCGCCACATTGCGATTCGAGCTGAGCGATATTTCGGCTCACCATGGACTGGGGCATATCCAATAAAACGGCGGCTTTGCTCAGACTTCCAGCCGCCGCGACGCGTACAAACAATATCCATCGAGGGTCGATGATCGTTAGCGCCGTGGCGGGATACTGCGAGGCCGTTTCAGGCACCTGGGCACCTTGAATGTTTTTATTATTGGTCATGTCATCAGCTCGTTGCGGGCCTGATGCAGATACTCGCGACTGTCCTGAAGATGCAGGCGCATGGCCGCGCGCGCGTATTCCGCGTCCTGATTAAGGATTGCCTGGTAAATCTGTTCGTGCTCGCTTTGCATACGCTGTTCGTAGTGCACAGGCTCATCGTGAAACAGCCCCGCAGAATCCAGTCGGCTGCGCGGGATGATGACCACGCCCAGGTTGAGCAGGGTGTTGGCGATGTAGTGATTACCCGTCGCCTGCGCAACGCTCAAATGGAACTGAAAATCCAACGCTGCCCGTTCATTGACACTGACTGCAGGTTGTTCAAGCTGATCGAGAACCGCGCGCAATTCACTCAAATGCTCGGGGGTACGTCGTTGAGCGGCGAGCCCGGCGGCTTCTACCTCAAGACCGATCCGAAACTCCATGATCGCCAGCGAATCATTGACGATGCCGATCGTGGCCGGGTCGATGAAGGTCTCCAGCGACAGTGCACTGCCCCGCACAAATGTCCCGATACCATGGTGTGTCTCAACCATTCCAGCGGCTTGCAGACGGGACATTGCCTCGCGCACTACCGTTCTGCTGACGCCATGCTCAAGCATGATGGCCGCTTCGGTGGGTAACTGTTCACCGCCACGCAGTCGCCCCTCAAGAATGTGCGTTGAGAGCAGAGCCTCAAGCCGCTGAGAAAGGCTGGCGCGTTTTTTCCCATCGTCCGCAGGCATGCTCATTCCTCGAAAATCGCCACGGCGCGGACGAAACCGGCCGAGGCGTGCCGGATCTTGTAGGGGAAACAGGACACCTGGAAACCATGGGCCGGCAAGCATTCCAGGTTGGCCAATTTCTCCATCTGACCGTAACCGATGTCGCGCCCGGCCTTATGTCCTTCCCAGATGATCGAGGCGTCGCCTGTCGCCGCAAAACGTTCGCGGGTGTACTTGAATGGCGCATCCCAGCTCCAGGCATCAGTGCCGACCACGCGTACGCCGTGCTCCAGCAGAAACAACGTGGCTTCGCGGCCGATGCCCACCCCGGCATCCAGATAGCCCGGCTGCCCAAACAACGCACCGGCGCGGGTGTTGACCAGGACAATGTCCAGCGGCTGTAGCACGTAATCGATGCGCGCCAACTCAGCTTGCACTTCGGCGGCACTGACCACGTGGCCATCCGGTAAATGACGAAAATCCAGCTTCACGCCGGGTTGCAGGCACCAGTCCAACGGCAGCTCGTCGATGCCGAAAGCCGGCTTGCCGCCATCGGTCGTCGAGGCGTAATGCCAGGGAGCATCCATATGCGTGCCGCTGTGCGTCGTGATCTGCAGGCGTTCAGCGGCCCAGGACTCATTGCCAGGCAGCTGTTCCTTGGACAGGCCGGGAAACATCGCGGCCATCTCCGGCCAGCCTTGCTGGTGGTCCATGTAGTCGATTTTTGGCAGCAATGGCGGTGGATCAGTGTAGGGATTGTTATCCAGAGTCACGGACAGGTCCACCAGACGGCGTTTAGTTGATTGCATGTCAGGTCACTCCCAGCGCCACTCGCCCACGCGCACGACGCGTTGGGAGAGCAGCGTTCAAACTGTTACGTATCAAGGCGCCGGCAGAGCCGTCATGACGAAAGCCAAGGGCACGGGATTGGGGGGTTTTCATCGCAGGGAAATTGCCGAACAACGCTTCCAGCCCAGCATCCGGCGCGAAGCTGATCAACGCGCGGCGCTCCTGGCCGTAGGCAGCGGCCAGGGCATCGATGACCTGGGCAATCGACAGGTGCAGCAGCGGTAATTGCCAGACGCGTGACTCGCCAAGCTCGGCGGCCGGCAGTTCGGCGGCCCGCAACAGGTTATCCACGCAACACTTCACGGACATCCACCAGGCCTGCGCCTGCGGTGAAACCGGGCAACAATACGGCTGGCCTTCAGCGAAAGCGTGCAACAGATCGCTCATGAACGCCGAACGTAGGCCATTGGGTTCACGGGGACGAGCGACAATACCCGGCAGGCGCACGGCACGACCGTCCACCTCGCCTCGGCGGACAAGGTCATTGAGCGCCATTTCCACCATCACTTTGTGCATGCCGTAACTCAACTGCGGGCGCGGCACAGCACGCTCATCCATGCGCGCCGGCAGGTCGCCCCCGTACACCGCCACGCTGCTGGCATACACCAGCACCGGCGCACCAGGCTGTTCTCGCAACTGGTCAAGCAACTCCAGGCTTGCCAGCAGGTTGACCTGATAGCCCGATGAATAGTGCTGCTCGGCCGCTCCTCCCGGGATACTGACCAAGTGAAACACCACGTCAATGCCATCGGCCAGCGCACGACGCAATAACGCGGCGTCGGTCACACTGCCGCAATGCCGGCGCAGGCGCTTATCGTCAGCAAACCCCACCAACTCTCGATCCAGCAGGATCAAGGCGCTGATCGGCCGGCCTTGCAATTCATTGGTTTGAAGCAAGCGTTTCACCAGCGCCCGGCCGACAAAACCATTGGCTCCGGTAATCATCACGCGCATGGGAGGCCTCCGTGCACGACACGCTGGTCTATCGCGCCGAATACCGACTGCCCTTGCAGATCGAAGACTTCCATGCGCACACGATCACCGAAGTGCATGAACGGCGTCTGTGGCGCCCCGTGCTCAATCATCTCAACCGCACGCCGTTCGGCGATGCAGGCAGCGCCGACGCTGAGATCGGCATTGGAAACCGTGCCGGAACCTATCAGGCAGCCCGCCCTGAGGCGCCTGGTCAGCGCCGCGTGAGCGATCAACTGATGAAAGCCGAAATGCATGGCGCCGCCATGGGCGTGCCCAAACCACTGACCGTTCCAGTCCACCCGCAGCGGCAGATGCACACGCCCGTCGCGCCAGGCTTCGCCGAGCTCGTCAGGGGTAATCGCCACCGGTGCAAAACTGGATGAGGATTTGGCCTGGATAAAACCAAAGCCCGTTTTCATTTCACGCGGCGCGAGGGCTCGCAGGCTGACATCGTTGACTTGCAGAATGAGTCGAATATGGCGTGCGGCCTCGTCCGCCGAGCAGCCCATGGGCACCTCATCGACCAACACCGCGAACTCGCCTTCAAAGTCGATGCCGTGGGCTTCACTCGGTAGAGCGATGTCGTCGTGGGGGCCCAGGAAATCATCGCCGCAGCCCTGATACATCAGCGGGATGTGTTCGACGCCTTCAATTGGATCAAGCGCAAAAGCCTTCTGCATCCGCTCCCCATGACTGAGAAAAGACGAAGCGTCCAACCATTGCCAGGTACGCGGCAACGGTGCAGCGGCCTGCTGCGGATCGAAGGCAAAGGCACCGGCCAGGGGGCCGTGATTCAAGGCGTCGTACCGCTCGCGCAAAGCGGCCTCGACGCTGGGCCAATGATCGACGGCATCCTGCAGCGTCGCGGCAATATCGCTGGCATCCACCGCCCAGGCCAGGTCGCGCGACACCACCAACAGGCTACCGTCGCGACTGTGAGTCTTGAGGGTACTCAGCTTCATGCCTGTTCTCCTTGCAGCTCAGGCGCGAAGCGGCCATCGAGCAGGACGAACAGCATGCGTGCCATCTGCTCGGTGCGATTGCTCCAGGCGTGGTTGGTGCCTCGCTGCACGACGATGTCACCGCGCTTGAGATGCACCTCCTCGCCATCCAGCACCAGCCATACCTCGCCTTCCGTGACCACACCGTAATCGAGCGTTTCGGTGCGATGCATCAGCTTGTGTTTGGAATCAGCCTGCCCCGTACCGGCATGGGCCTGGCCAATTTCGGCAAAGGTCGCCGCAGCATCCTCGGCACTGACTTGGTTCTGCACGCTGTCAGGCGGGATATCCACCACACGGATGACACTGCCCAGCGCTGCGGGACTCAATTGAAGCGGTTTGCTGGTGGGGTCGGCGCCGTTATCCAGCACGGCCGGGCTGGCGCCACTGTTCCAGATCTCATGGAAGACGGTGCCAGGTACTGCCTTGAGCGGAAAGCTGTTCGACGTCGGCCCACTGAGCGCGACCACCGCTTGGCCCTGGGCATCGTGCCCGGTGACTACACGTTTAAAACCAGGAAGTTGTTGCATGTTCGACTCCTCAATCAGTTCGCGAAACGCAGCATCGGGTGGAGATGAATTCATAAAGAAACCTTAAAGATCGAGAACCAGCCGCACGCTCCTGGCACGCGAGCAACACGGCGTGAACTGGTCGTTGCGGGCTCGCTCGGCATCGGTCAAGAACATGTCCCGATGCTCGGGCTCCCCCTCCAGCACGCGCGTAATGCAGGTGCCGCAGATGCCCTGCTCGCAGGACAACGGTATGTCTATACCGGCCTCCAACAGCACCTGCGCCACACTGCGATGGGCAGGCACCCGGAGACACCGCCCGGAACTCGCCAACTGCACCTCAAAACCGCCCGCCTCACTCGCCGGGACAGCTGCGCCGGTAAAGTACTCACGGTGCAATTGCGCCTCGGCCCAGCCAAGCGCACGCGCCGTACCGAGCACATGCTCCATGAAGCCGTTAGGGCCACAGACATACAGGTGACGGTCAGTGGCTGGTATGGACAGAACCCGCATGGCGTCGAGACGTTGAGCGTCCTCGCCGTCGTCCACATGAACGTGCACACGATCAGCAAACGTCGATTGGCGGATGTACTCGATAAACGCCATGCGCTCCGTTGAGCGGGCGCAGTAGTGAAGCTCGAAAGCAGCGTCGATCTGGGCCAGGCGTTCGGCCATGCAGAGGATCGGGGTGATACCGATACCGCCCGCAAACAACACGCTCCCACCCGCCGCTGGCTGCAACGGGAACAGGTTGCGCGGCTCGCTGATACGCAGCCGGCTGCCCTCCTGTACCTGCTCGTGCATGGCATTGGAACCACCACGGGAGGCGGGGTCGAGTAAGACACCCAACAGATAACGGTGGTTCTCTGCGGGGTGATTGCAGAGGGAGTATTGGCGCACCACGCCGTTGGGCAGGTGCACGTCGATATGCGAACCAGCACTGAAAGCAGGCAGAGGCTGACGGTCAATCGCAGCCAGTTCAAAGCTGAAAATGCCTTCGGCATCGCAACGCTTGCGGGTAACGACGACCTCGATCATCACTGGGTACCCGCTGACTGCTCGGCAGTGATCAATCGGTGCAGGACGCGCCGGCAGCGCACGGCACCCGCATCGACGGGAAGCAGCACCGGGTTAAGGCCTAGCAGATCAACCTCACCCATCTGACGCTGTTGGGCCTCAACCATGGGTTTGTCTTCACCGGAGAAAGTACCGATCAACATGTTCTGGACGAAGGCATTCAACGGCTCATTGTGCTGCTCGAAACTGCGTGTGTTGGCATAGAAATAATGGGTATTCGTCGCGTCTTGCGGCGTCATCAAAAGCAGGTTCCAGGTAACCGGCCCCTCCTCTCTCGGGCGCCCTGGCGCAGTCGCGCCGCTGCCCAGCAGCATCAGGCCAGGGGCATACCATATGACCTCGGCCCAGACGTCCGCTCGGGTCGGGTCTTCAAGTTGAGCACTAAAAGCCGGCGGAGGGACGTCACCAGGTGCCCACCAACTGATGCGCACGCGGTCGTTGGAAAGCTCCTCGATAGTGGAGCGCGAACCTGACAGCGCTCCGCCCCCCAGCGTATCCGGGTGCAGGAAGTCAACGTGACTCAGATCCATGATGTTGTCGGACAGCAGTTCGTAGTGAGCGCGAGTGGGCAAATACCCGTGCCCTTTGGCATGGGTTGGAGCCTGCTCAAAAAAAGAAAAATCAGGGATCAGCGCGTCGCTGGCTAGTGCCGGATCGCCAAGCCAGACCCAGATCGCCGCATGGCGCTCAATGACAGGGAACGAGCGAACACTGGCGGCCTTGGGGATGTTCCCTTCGCCATGGGGATCGTGCGTACATTGGCCGCTGCCATCGAAACGCAAACCGTGGTATGGGCATTGAACGCTGTCGCCAACGATCTTGCCCATGTGCAGTGGGGCAAAACGATGCGGGCAGCGATCAGCGAGAGCCTGCACGGTGCCCTGGCTATCACGAAAGAACACAAGGGGTTGCTCGACAATTGTTCTCCCAAGCAGCGCTCCTGGGGCGAGCTCATCTACCCATCCGCCGATGTACCAAGCGTTGAGCAAGTAAATCATGACTTTTCCCTCGTGTTCTTATTCTGATAAATGCGGTTTTAAACCTGAAGCTGGGTTCCGGTTAAACGGCAGGCAATGCAGCTCCACGGCCACGCAAGCGAATGCAAGCCAAAGCCACCAGTAACTGAAGGCCCGCAATAATCCCCAGCGCAGCAGGCAAAGCGCTGCTCACGCCACCGGTGATCGCCAGCACCACCAGCGGGCTGAAGAACTCACCGGCAAAGAACATCGATGTGAACCCGCCAGCCGCGCGGCCGCGCTGCTGGAAGTCGACCTGGGCCATGATCCAGGTGAGCAGGGTCGGCATCATCAGGCCGATACCCAGCCCGTTGATCAGCACAGCGATCACCACCAACCCATGACTGTCGGCCAGCGCCAGCAACCCGCCACCGACACCGGTCGCGACGAAGGCCAGGAGCATCTGACGGTACGCGGGTACGCCACTGAACAGGCGAAAACTCAGTGCGCCGACAAGTACGCCAAGCTGACTGGCGCCCATGGTCATGCCGATCTGCTGCGCCCCCTCGACATGTAGCAGGTTGAGCAGGTAACCGACTTGTACCGGCACGATAAAAAGGCTCAAGCCAGCCAGGAATGACAAGAAATACAACGGTGCCAAGGCGCGCCAGGGAAATGCCCGGCTTACTGCTGTTGTCGCAGTGACGACATGCGCACGCGGCTCCCACAGCAACCAGGCCATCAGCGGCAGAAACACCAGCCCCAGCCCATACAAGGCAAACGGGGTGCGCCAGCCGTGTTCACCGAGCACACCACCGACTGCAATGAAAATGGCCGCCGACAACGAGGTAGCAACCATTTGCAGGGCGAACATGCGTTCACGCCGCGCACCGTTGTAGTAATCACCCATCATTGTGGTGCAGCAGGTCATGATCGCCGCCTCGGCTACCCCGATGCCGGCGCGGCTGATCACGATGACCTGCAGCGACTCCAGCCACAGCGGCAGCACGCCACAGACGGCGTAGAGAAACATCGCACTGATCAACAGCGGCTTGCGCCCGAGCCGGTCGGCGATGATCCCGGCGAACGGGGCCAACAGGGCAATCATCAACGCCGGCAACGTCAGGGCGATGGGCACCATCACGGCCACACCCGGTGTGTCGGCGAAGTGTTCCTGCATACGCGGCAGGACAGGGGCCAGCAGCACTGCGCCAAGTACCGGCAGGCAACTGCCGAGCAACAGCAACAAGGATTGCGGCAGCCGCGCCTGGCGTTCAACGCTCATCACGCACCTCCAAAGGTTGGGTCGCGCAGAACGCTGTGCCGAAGGCGCTCAGGCCGGCTAGCAGGTCAAGCCATAAAGACTGCTGGAACGGGTACATACGAGGCATGGGAAAGTCCTTTCTTGTTGTTATGACGCGGCGGGGTGAGCAACTGCTGGTGTCGTTTGTTCGTGGACCGAAGTCCGGTGAAGTGAGTGCTTCACGCAGGCGCCCTCCTCGACTACGGCAGGCATCAGCGGCAGACTCGTCGGGTGGCTGGGTTTAACCTCGGCCTGCCCCGCGCTTACACGCCTGCTCGGCAACAGGAAGTGAGCCAGCGCTGGCAACAGAATCAGCGCACCCACCATGTTCCAGACGAACATGAAGGCCAGCAGCACGCCCATGTCAGCCTGGAACTTGATCGGCGAAAACATCCAGGTGGCCACGCCGATAGCCAGGGTTACACCTGTCAGCATCACCACCTTGCCGGTGGACAGCAGTGCCCGGTAATACGATTCCGACAGGCTTGTCCCCTGGCGCATATGACCGAGCAGGATGCTCATCACATACAGCGCATAGTCGACACCGATGCCAACACCGAGGGCGATCACCGGCAGGGTGGCGACCTTGACGCCAATGTTCAGCCAGACCATCAGCGCTTCACAGAGGATCGATGTGAGCATCAGCGGAATCACTGCACAAATCGTGGCGCGCCAGGACCGGAAGGTGATCAGGCATAGCAGGATCACGGCGCCGTAGACCCAGAACAGCATTTCGCGATTGGCCTGCTTGACGACAATGTTGGTCGCAGCCTCGATCCCGGCATTGCCGGCGGCAAGGAGGAACTGGACCTCGTCGCTATTGTTCGCTGCGGCGAACTGTTCGACGTGATCCACCAGGCGGGCCAGAGTTTGCGCCTTGTGGTCGGAGAGGTAGACGTAGAGTGTCAGCAGACTGCAGTCTTCGTTGTACAGACCGCGCGGCGCCCCGGCGGTGACCATGTTGAGCATCGCCTGGTTGTTCTGCAGCTCGTACCACTTCGGGCTGCCTTCGCTGAGGCCGACCAGCATGCGGCGGTTGAGCAGCGCCAGGGAATTGGTCGAATCAACACCCGGCAACGTGCGCAACTGCCAGTCGAGGGCATCGATCTTGTTCAGGATGTCATAGCGCGAGCAGGCGCTGGCGGGGGTCTTGATCATGACCGCGAACAGGTCGCTGCTGGCGCCGTAATGCCGGGTCAGAAACGCGTCATCCTGGTTGTAACGCGAGTCGGCCCGCAATTCGGGCGCGCCGGCATCCAGATCACCGACCTTCAATTGCAGGCTGACGATGAAGCCGAGCGTCGCCAGCGCCAGGCTCAGGGTGATGCACAACGCCGCCCAGCGCCGCTGGGTGAACAGGTCAAGGAAACGCCAGAACCCATGGCGATTCTGACCGGCCTGTTCAGCGTGCTCGCTTTTCAGGCTCAATCGCGCCGCACGGCTGCTGACCCCGACGTAGGACAGCAATATGGGTAGCAAGATCAAATTGGTGAAGATCAACACGGCCACGCCGATACTGGCGATCATCGCCAGGTCCTGGATCACCTGGATCTTGATGATCATCAGCACCGCGAAACCGACCGCATCACAAAGCAGCGCGGTGAGCCCGGCAAGGAACAGACGGCGGAAGGTGAAGCGTGCGGCGACCACCTGGTGCATGCCGCGCCCGATGTCCTGCATGATGCCGTTCATCTTTTGCGCCCCATGGCTCATGCCAATGGCAAACACCAGGAACGGCACCAGCACCGAATAGGGGTCCAGTTGATAATTCAGTAACGGCAGCAAGCCAAGCTGCCAGACCACCGCCACCAACGAGCAGAACACCACCAGCAAGGTGCTGCGAATGCAGCGGGTGTACCAATAAAGCACGACCGTGGTGATCAGGATCGCCACGGCGAAGAAGATCAGGATCTGCCGCAGGCCGGCAATCAGGTCACCGACTTTTTTGGCAAACCCGGTGATGCGAATGTCGATGCTGTCGCTCTGGTATTGGCTACGCAACGCCTCCAGCTGTTGCGACAGCTGGGTGTAGTCCAACGCACGGCCATCCGGGGTTCGCTGCAACAGCGGTACTTGAATGATGCTCGATGCCTGGTCGAACGCCACCAACTGGCCGAGTTCATTGGACAGCTGCACATTGCGCCGCAACGCCGCAAGGCTCGCGGCGCCGCCATCGTATTTATCCGGAATAACCGGCCCACCCTCCAGGCCCGCTTCGGTCACCGCCACCCAGCGCGTGGCCGGCGTCCAGAGCGACTTCATGTACGCGCGGTCGACACCGGGCAGCAGGTAGATCTTGTCGCTCAACGCCTGCAGGGTCTTGAGGTAGGCGCTGTCGTAGATATCGCCCTGTTTGTTGACCACGGCGATGCGCACCGCATTACCCAGCCCACTCAGCTCCTTCTGGTGCTCAAGGTAGTTGGCGATATAGGGCTGATGGGTGGGGATCATTTTTTCAAAACTGGCATTGAGCTCGACACGACTGGACTGCCAACCCAGCACCAAGGTGGTCGTCAGACACAACAGCAACACCCACAGGCGATGGTTGAACAGGGCTCGTTCGAGCAACGAGCCAGAACGCGGGTCAAAGTCTTCGAGCGCATTGGCTGGGGACTGGGGGAAATTACCAGGAGACGTCATAACCTCACTCCGAAGCGGCAGTGGCTGGCTGCGAAAGACGCTGCAGCCCGGTGAAACCAGCAACAATCAGGCTGCCATCGGCGGCCTCGATCACACTTGAAACAGACTTGCCCAAGGGTTTGCCCAGTGGCAGCAGCGACGCCCCGGTCTGCTCGCTGTTGCGAAACAGCGTGCCGCCCTGGTTGACCAGCAGCAGCTGGCCGTCCGCCAGGCGAATGGAATCGTTGAAGGAGATGGGTATGGGAACTGACAAGCGCTGGAAACTTGCGCCGGCATCGTGGGAGACAAAGACATTACCCTTCAGGCCGGCGACCACCAGTGCGCCATCGGCGCGGCTCTGCAGGGTGAAGAAACTGCCTTCGTAAGGGCTGTCCAACTGACTGAACGACACCGCGTCGTCGTCCGAGCGCGCCAGGTAACCCTGCTCGCCAGCCAGAAACCAATGTGTGCCCTGCCGACTGATGGCGTACAAGTGCAAGCCGTTCGGGTTGGCGATACGCCCTATGAGCGACTGCCAGGTGGCGCCACCATCGGTGGTCAGCAGCGCCAAACCGTAGGCCCCGACGATCAACCCGCGGCGTGCATCGACGAACTCCAGTGCCAGGAAAGGTTTGTCTGGACCATCGGCGACAAGACGCTCGGCATTTTGTATCCGTACCAGTGCAGCATCCGGGTCGGTAGCCGTGGCCTGATCCGCCTTGGCGGCGTCCAGTTCCAGCTTCGCCACGCGCACGCCGTCGAGCTGCAACGTCCAGTGCTCGCCACCATCCAGCGTCGCCAGCACCACGCCCGCGTGGCCGACCGCCCAGCCCTTTTGCGCATCAACGAAGCTTACCGCCGTCAGGCTGACCGAGACCGGCACCGTCGCCTGGCGCCAGGTTTGCCCATTGTCGTCGGAGAGCAGCACGAGGCCACGCTCGCCCACGGCCACCAGACGTGTGCCGGCACGCGCCAGGTCGATCAATACGCCGTTCTGCGCAGCCGGTACCCGCATAGCCGGGGTATTGAGCGGCACGCCCACCGCAGCCTGCCCCGCCAGGCACTGGCTCGCGACGAAGGGCAAATACAGGGCCAGGAGCAAAGCACCCGCCTGACTGATTCTGTTCATAAACCACCTCGGACAAACACTCGTACCCCAAGGACACGCCGACAGGCATGCCCTTCACGCTCAGTTCAGGTCTAACGCACGCCGCGTCCGGCCATCGCCGCAGGCGAGAACTCCGAGGCCTTGTAGCGATCAACCGCGCGATACTGTTCCGGCAATCCGGCGTAAACGTTCTGGATAAACCACGCCCCCGAAGTCAGGTCATAAAAACCGGAAGACAGTTGCACCAGGCCTGGCAGGTCGGGCAGTAAGGACGGCAGGGACCAGAGGGTCTTGGCCAGTTGACCGCTGGCATCCCAACGGTCACCGAGCAGGGCTTGCCAGGTGTCTTCGTCGAGGTAGTAGCGGCCTTTGGGCAATTGGTGACGCTTGCCGGCGGCCAACGTCGACTCGACGACCCAGACGCGGTGCAACTCCCAACGCACGTAGTCAGGATTCAGATGGTGCTTGGCGAACAGGTCTTGCGGCTGGGCGGCGGCCTGCACCTTGTTGGTGTTGTAGGGAACATACATTTCCTGCTTGCCCACCAGCTTCCAGTCGAACCGGTCCGTGCGCCCTCCCCACACGCTCAGTTCGTCGAACGACATGACGCCGGCGGTGGACGGCGTCGGTGTATCGCAGCAGGCGTTGGGTAGCGTGCGCACCCGGCGCTGGCCGCTCAGATAGACATGGGCCTGGGATTTGTCGCCGTTGATGTTCTCACGCCCCAGGATCTGTTCGCCGGCACGAATCGCCGGGCCGAGATTGACGAAGCGCACCAGCCAGTAGTCGCCCGAGTAGTTTTCAGGGCCACCTTCCTGGAAGTAGTAAGGCATTTCCTGGGTCAACAAACCGTCGCTGGTCATCACCTGGTTGCCGTCGGCCGTCATCAGATAGTGGCGAAAATGCCCCGCCACCGAGGTGCCACGCCAGTTCAGCAGGTGGTTCCAGATGGCTTCGGTACCGTTCTGTGGAATCGGAAACGGGATCCCGCCATAGGCGCCGTCGGGGATCAGGCCGGCGCTGCTGTTGACCAGTTTGGCGCGGGTCGCATTCTTGAAGGTGTTGTCATACACCCACTGCGGCGCGGCCGCCGTGCGCCGGGTCGGATAGACATCGATGCGATAGGTGTCCGGGAAGCGCTTGAACAGCTCCTTGGTGCCGTCGCTGAGCTTGTCGGCGTACTTGGCCACGTTTTGCGCAGTGATGCTGTACAAGGGTTTGTCCGCGGCAAACGGATCGCTGCGCTTGCCCCCCGGAACGTAGGCCGGATCGACCTTAGTGTAGCCACCGTCCCAGGCTGGAATGCTGCCATCGGCATTGCCTGCTTTCTCGGCACCAAAGTATGTCAGGGTCTTGCCCAGCGCAGCGGCTTGTTCGGCGCTGGCGGCCAGCGTCATCGGCGCGGCAACTGTCAGCAGGGTCAAGCACAAGGCCTTTAGAGTGAACTGAATGGTCATGCGCAAATCCTCTTAGAACGTGGTCTTGACGGAGAAGGCCAGGTAATCTCGGTCCTTCAACGACTGCTTGTAAGTGAACTGGCTGGCGGCGTTGAGGCTGGTGTCCTCGGGACCGTAGAAGTGGGTGTAGGTCAGCCCCACGGTCACTTGGTCCAGGTAGGTGGCGGAGACGCCGATGTTCATATCCCCTCCTCTATCCGGGCCGAACCCGCTGATCACCGCCGACTTGCCCATGGGGAAATAACTGATGCCCAGCGGCACGCTGATATCGATGCCGGGGAAGAGCTGGCGATAGGTGGGCGTGTACACCAGCTTCAAGCCCAGGCCGTCATCGGTGGCGTTGGGGTCGAGGGCTGTGCGGTTCCTGGTCACGGCCAGCAGGCGATTCCAGGCCACCTCCCCTGTCAGGCTGGCTTCATTGGCGACGAAGGAAGGACCCAGCGACGCCAGGACGTTGAGGTTGACATGGGCAGTCCGGCCAACCGCGTACAAGGCGTTATCGTTGTTGTCCGCCTCAACGCCCGGCAGGACGGTCTGGGCGTTGGACACCAGCGGCATGTTCCAGCGCATCGACGCCTCGCCGGCAAAGCTGTACTCGTCCACGGAGGTCGCGAAACTGGCGCCCAGAACACGGATATCTTCCGGGTAGACCCAGGAATACTCGCCGACTTGCCCGGTACTGAAGCTCGGCCCGGTGGCATTCGGTTTCAAATACAACGTGGGCGTTTTCTCGTGATACTGCAGCGCGTACAGGCCGTAATCCGTCGTCCCGGTGTTGTACTTAAGCTGCAGGCCGCCCTGGCCGGAGTTCCTGGCTTTCTTGTCCTTGCCATGGAAAAACGCGGCCGGGCTGTTGGCATTACCGCCAAGGGTATCCGGGAACGGCCCGCCGGTGATCAGCCGTTCATTGCCTTCACCGATGGTATCGCTGGTGGAGAAGTAGCTGCCGGCGCCAGGCAAGCGGGTGGCTTCCCACTCCAACTGGTAGAAGGCACCCAATGACACATCGTCGGTCAGTTGGTAGGCGGTCGAAAGCTGGTTGACCGGCCGGGTGATTTCCTTGAACTGGGTATTGGGCACCGATTGCGCCTTGACCACGTCCACCGGCGCCATGGCACCGGCAATGCCGTTGCCGCCGAAGAACAGACTCTCGCCCCAGATAAGGCCGTGGCGCCCCGCGCGAACTGATAAGGAGCGGTCGGCCAGCTCACCGTTCCAGTAGACGAAGGCATCCAAAAGTTCACCGTCACCACCGTGCAATTGACGAGTGTCGCTGGTGAATTCGTCGAAGCCCACCGAGCGTTGGTTGGCACTGGCCGCGTCGTGATTGTCGTTGCGTTCCTGGTAGACGGTGTCATACCAGGCGGCACCGCTCAGACGGGCACCGAAGTTGTGATAACCGATGTCCAGTTCGGAAAGGATATCCAGGCGATTGGAGATCAGCCCCTTTTTGAAGTTGTGATCGCCGTCATTCTGGTTCAGCGCCGTCTGCCCCTGGCTGAGCTTGCTGCTGGGGTCCTTCAGGCGCCAGGCCGCGCTGTACTTCAGCGTATTGTCCCAGCGCAAGCTGAGATCGGGGTTGCCGGTATCAATCTGAAATGCCTGGGCAGCCGAAGCGCCAAGCCCCAGGCTGGCCGCAAGGGTCAGGGTGAAGGGGACACGCCGCGACGCAGCGATCTTGCGAGTAGCCATCGAAGTAACCCTCTTTATTGTTGTTGTATGTCAGTTCTTCTGGTGAAACCGTGCCCGCAGTCGAGCCGGGCCAAGCCTGCACAGGCATGAAACATTCATGGGAAAGCGAATTCAGTCCTGCCGGCGCCTCAGGCCCAGACGAACTGAGGCACCCAGGGCAATGGTGGTTTTACTGAGGGCTTGATGCCGACGCTGGCTGGATATTCAGCGCCGTAGGCTGTCCACGGCGTCTTGAGCTCGACAGGATCGACTTCGATATCGTTGCGACGCAAAGCGATTGCGGCACATGGACCACCGATACCACTACCGACGATGAGCACTTTTTTCACTGTGTTCATGCTTGTCTCACTCTTATTCTTGTTATTCACGCTGGTGTTCTGCCGGAGTGATCTCAGGCTTCACTACTGGCTATTTCTGCACGCATTCGCTAGCGCGTTGTGTTCACTTTCTCGGCAAAGCAGGCGTTTGACTAATCGCATGTAGGGATACGATGTATCAGCAACCGCGATACATTAATCAGGGTGCGCACATCTCCAACTGATCCGCTTCAAGCACCAGCCAGTCGGCCTTGGCATGCCATTTCAAAGCACTCAGGCGCTGCCCCAGGCATGGCCCGTAGACGCACAGGCCACTGTCCGGAAGGAACCGGGCACCGTGGGCGTAACAGACGATGTGGCTGCCATCGGCGCTGAGAAAACGATCCTTGCGGTACTCCAGGCGCACCTCCAGGTGCGGGCAACTGTTGCGATAGACCCGCACCTCGCCGCCATGGCGCAGCGCAAACACGCTGTCCCTGCCTAAGCCCAGAGGGTCGAACCCGCGAGCCTGGCCTTCGACCAATTCATCCAGGCGACATAGCGCAACGACGTCGTCACTCATGGACTCAATCCGCATTCAGGCCTGCTTGGGCGGCGGACCGCTTGGGAACCATTTTTCCCGCGAAGTGAACAGGAACAACTGCGAGTTATCCGCCGACAACGGCGCCTGGCGCGCTTGCCAGGCGTCATCGTGCTTGTCCATGTCTGCGTCGTATTCGATGTGGCAACCCAACGGGCTGTTGAAGTACCAGAACCAGTTGGAGCCGAAGAGGTGACGGCCCGGCCCCCAGAAGCTGGTCCAGCCTTGCTGTTCGAAGCGGCGCCCGGCCAGCAGCACTTCCGTGCCGCTGCCCATGTGAAAGGTGAAGTGCTCGCACCCCTTCATGTGGGGTGGCGTCTGGATCATGAACAAGCAGTGGTGATCATCGGAACCGGCTGGGCGCATGAACGGGCCCGCGCCAACAAAGGTGTCGGTGGTCACGAAGCCCAGGCGCTTGTAAAAAGCTTCGGCCTTCAGCGCATCCGGCACGAAATACACCACATGGGAGAGGGTCCGTGGCAGCGCCTGCATATCCGCGCTGATGCCCGGTTGGTTGACCGGGCGCTGGGGCGCATGGCCCGGTGCGTTGGTCAGGTCGGCCGGCGCACTGTACGAGCGCCGCACACTGATCTGGAAACCAATGGCAAAACCCATATCGTCCACACTGTGCACGGAACCACTGGCACCGCGAGTCACCCGGCGATCGCGGCCTAACTCATCGGCGATGGCCTCAAGATCGGCCACGCTGGCTACGCCATAAATGGTTTCACGAATCGAGGGGGATGGCCCGATGGCCGCCGGCAGACTGGCATCGTCAGCACGACGAATGATCACGGCAGTGCCATCAAGGGCTTCAAAACGACCGCCCGCGCTGTCGACATCGACGGGTAGCAGGCCGTAGTCACGCAGGCAATGAGTGCAGGCTTGAATATCGTCGACACCAAAAATCAAGGCATCAAGGCCAATGATGTTCATTATTACCACTCCATTTAATTATTCAGCACACGCCAGACACCCGAGTAAGGGGGGAATGCCAAGGCAATGCGCTGCTGGTGCTGGTTTTGGAGTCGATAAAGCGTCAGGGCCAACCGACTGTGGGCCGATACTGAAGTGGCAAAAACTCACTGACTAATCGCTTGTCGGGATGTGACGTATCAGTAAATGCGATACCTGCTTGCACAGCGCCAAATGCCGTAAAAAACCCGTTGGTCATCGGTTGTTGCACCCACTCATGGGACTTGACGCCGCGATAGCAAGGCCGGAATGTATTTACACAATAAATACAAGAATCGAGACTGCCATGCGTTTTAACCACTTGGATCTCAACCTCCTGGTGGCGCTTGATGTGTTACTGGAAGAGCAGAACATCACCCGCGCCGCCGAACGCCTGCACATGACCCAATCCGCCACCAGCGGTGTACTGGGCAGGCTGCGTATCTATTTCGAAGATGAATTGCTGGCGCAGGTAGGGCGTAAGATGCAGCCCACACCCTATGCCCGTGAACTGGCGGCGCCAGTGCGCCAGATATTGCTGACGATCCAGTCCTCAATTACCGCCAAGCCAGTGTTCGACCCAGCCACCAGCAAGCGCCATTTTCGCTTGATCACTTCGGACTATCTGATCAGCGTTCTGTTTGCCCAGGTTATCCAGAAGATTTACCTGGAAGCCCCGCACATCACCTTCGAACTGCTTGGCCCAGGCGACACATCTACCGAGCTGCTGATGCGTGGCGAGGCCGACATGATGATCGTGCCTGAGCACTACCTCATCGAAGGCCACCCATCGCAGCTACTGTTCGAAGAAGAGCACGTTTGCGTTGTGTGGGATGGCAACACCCAAGTGGGCGACAACATCACTCTTGATCAGTACATCGAAATGGGCCATGTATCCGTGGTTTTTGGCCGCAACCGGCAACTCAGCGTCGAAGAATGGCTGATGAGCCAGTACGGTCTCACTCGGCGCATGGAAGTGGTGACCCACGACTTCAACACCTTGCCGCAGTTGATCGTCGGCACCCAACGCATCGCCACCATGCTCCAGCGCATGGCCAGGCTCTACGCCAACTACCTGCCGCTGCGCATCTTGCAACCACCGGTAAAAATCCCGGTGATGCGTGAGTTCATGCTCTGGCACCGCACCATGGAGGGGGATCCGATGCACCGTTGGCTGCGGGCGAAAATCAGTCAAATCATCAACGAGCTGGAGCAATAGTTGACCCCGCTGCTCGGAGCCGCGTCAGTTGCGGCTTGATCTGTTGACAAGAAACGCATGGGCCGCCGATCCATTGCGTTTCTCAATACCTGCCATCCCGACTCGCGATTGGCTAAATAATTAGACCATCCCTAGCCTTAGTCACACCGTTATACCCGGACATACGGGCCTGAATCCGGCCGCCTGCCTTTGCTTGCACAAGGACAATAACAATCATGTTCCGCTACTTCCCGACCAACTACGTGTGGAATCTTTCCGTTGACCTCGCCCTTGAAATGGGCGCCCGCATCGGCGAAATCGAAGCAATGTGCGCGCCGCTGCAGGAGGCCGCCAAGCAACCGGACGCCGCTGGCAGCAAGGCCTTCCGTGAAACCTGGGCGAACATGGCCGACAAACTGTGCGGCTTGGCCGAGGAAGATGAAGCCAAAGGCCGAATGTTGTCAGCCGGTGAAAAATACAACCGCGCCGCGACCTATTACCTGAGCTGCGAACGCCTGCAGGCCCATGGTGACCCAGGCCGCACGCAGCTTTACCAGCGCTTTTTACACACCTTCCAAAGCGGTATCGAACTGGCGCAGGAAAACTGCGAGCGCGTGGAAATCCCTTACGAAGGCAAACACATTTCCGGTCTGCTGGTACGCGCTGAACGCGTTACCAGCCCAGCGCCCATTCTGGTGCAAGTCAATGGATTGGATTCCACCAAAGAAATGAAATACCGCGTCGGCCTGCCCGCCTGGCTAGCAAAACGCGGCGTGTCCTCGTTGATCATCGACCAGCCCGGTACCGGCGAAGCACTGCGCCTGCACAACCTGACTGCGCGTTTTGACAGCGAACATTGGGCCAGTCGTGTGGTGGACTGGCTGGAAACCCGCGGTGATATCGACGTCAAACGCATCGGCCTCGAAGGTGTATCGCTCGGCGGTTATTACTGCCCGCGCGCTGTCGCCTTCGAGCCGCGCTTCGCGTGTGGGGTAGTCTGGGGTGCCAACCATGACTGGCGGGATGTGCAGAAGCGCCGGATGGAAAAAGAAGGCAGCTTTCCGGTTCCGCATTATTGGTCGCACGTAGCCTGGGTATGGGGTGCCAAAGACACCGATGAGTTCATGGCCATCGCCGAGGATGTGCACCTGGACGGCATACTGCATCGTATCAAGGTGCCCTTCCTCGTCACCCACGGTGAAAAGGATTCACAGATTCCATTGAAGTGGGCCCACCAGACCTACGAGCAGTTGGTCAACAGTCCTAAGCGCGAGCTGAAAATATTCACCGACCGTGAAGGCGGCGTCCAGCATTCAAGCTTTGATAACAGTATCAATGCAGGGCAGTACATTGCTGACTGGGTGGCTGAAGTTCTCGGCGGTCGCACTGCATGATGGATCTGAAAGCGTATTAGGTACGAGTCTGATGCTGGCTCGAGCCTTATACGCGCGAATGTAATGCAATCCCGTTCACCGCAAGCTTGGGTGCCTCAAACATATTGTTCATGGTGTTGGCCAATAACAGCCCCGCCCGCTTCAAGAATTGTCCTCCCGCTCCGCCGCCCATTAGGTAGAAACACAATAAAGGCACTAACCTCAGATTAACCTGCAGGAGCAATAAGCTTGCTACAATAACAAAAGCGATCTTTGTAACAAGCATTTGCCAACGGAGACGCGTGTGTTAGCGGTGAAACATTGAATGAATAATACAACTACAGCTGCCTCTGAAAAAATATTCAAAGGACTAAGTAATGAAAATAATGCATTCTCACTTTGTTCCTGTAGGTTTCATGGCACAACCATTCGCATACTGATCGACTGAAGCGAGCAGCCCTACCGCGCGATATGGATAGCCACCTCATCGAGGTGGTTTTTCGTTTCCGAATTGTTCAATTGGCGGAATTTTTATCCGATGAACACTGCCGCGTTACGTCATAAGCACCATCGCCACACGGCGCGATAGCGATCAGTACGGCCGTCCAGAATGCTGGGGACTACACAGCTGGTTTAAAATCGTATAAGCGTCGACAGCAAATAAGACGCAGAGGACGGGACTCGAACAACAAGGTGCCCTTGAAACATCCACGCTACCTAGATACAGGATATCCGTGGGAGTAAATGTGGGAGTAATTTTCCAGACATGAAAAAGCCGAACTAATAATAGCTCGGCTAAATCATTGTAAAATATGGTCGGGACGGAGTGATTCGAACACTCGACCCCTAGCACCCCATGCTAGTGCGCTACCGGACTGCGCTACGCCCCGACTAGGCGTGTTACTGGGTTTGCTTCGCAACGAAGCGATCAGGAATATACCGCAAGCTTTTGAAATGTGGAAGTATTTTAAAAGCCTGTATCACTTCTTCAAAACCACCAGCACATCTTCGAGTTCGGAGATCATCTGGCGGATCAGTTGCTTGTATTGGGTGGTGTCATCTTTGGCTTCATCACCGGACATACGCTGGCGCGCGCCGCTGATGGTGAATCCCTGGTCGTACAGCAACGCACGGATCTGTCGGATCATCAGCACATCCTGGCGCTGATAATACCGACGGTTCCCGGTGCGTTTGACGGGGTTGAGTTGAGGAAACTCCTGCTCCCAATAGCGCAGCACGTGCGGTTTGACCGCACAGAGCTCGCTGACTTCACCGATGGTGAAGTAGCGTTTGCCTGGGATGACGGGCAGTTCGTCGTTATGACTTGGTTCCAGCATAAGCCTCAACTCGGGCCTTCAACTTCTGCCCTGGACGAAAGGTGACCACACGGCGAGCCGTGATCGGGATTTCTTCTCCCGTTTTTGGATTGCGGCCAGGCCGCTGGCGTTTGTCCCGCAGGTCAAAATTGCCGAAACCGGACAATTTGACCTGTTCGTTGTCTTCCAGAGCGTGTCTGATTTCTTCAAAAAACAGCTCGACCAATTCCTTGGCCTCGCGCTTGTTCAGACCCAACTCTTCGTACAGACGTTCCGCCATCTCAGCTTTCGTCAAAGCCCCCATACGTCACTTCCTTAACGTGGCGTTCAACCTTTGTTCGAGCGAGGTGAGGATATTTTGTGTCGTGGTATTCACCTCATCGTCATTAAGAGTGCGCGATGGATGCTGCCAGGTCAAGCCAACTGCAAGGCTTTTTCTATGCGGATCAATACCTTTACCCTGATAGACGTCAAATAGCCTGAGGTCTGTCAGCCATTCCCCTGCATTTTCACGGATTACATCCAGAACGGCAGTGGCGGCGACCTCACGATCAGCGATCAGTGCCAGATCACGGCGCACTTCAGGGAAGCGCGACAGCTCGCTGAATTTAGGCATCTTGCCCGACGCAAC
Organism: Pseudomonas sp. AC463; assembly: GCF_979253585.1. Taxonomy (NCBI): domain Bacteria; kingdom Pseudomonadati; phylum Pseudomonadota; class Gammaproteobacteria; order Pseudomonadales; family Pseudomonadaceae; genus Pseudomonas; species Pseudomonas sp. AC463. The sequence continues at coordinate 275,737 of NZ_CEEDDZ010000004.1, forward strand.
TTCCGCCAGGAGCAGCTCAAAAACGAATACCGGGCGGTCGAGACCGAGGGTTTTCGACAGCTCTGGGTGGATGGCACCGACGAAGCCCACCAGCCGCCCTTCACGTTCGATACGTGCAGTCTGGCCGGGGTGCAACGCTGGGTGGCTGCCTGGCACGAAGGTGAAGGCATCCAGTGCACCGGCGAAGCCCAAAACCGCTTCCACGTCAGCTTTGACGTCGAAGAAGTCTACGGTCTCGCGACCCTGCGCCCAACCTTCCGGCAGGCGGCTACCGCACACCACGCCAGCCAGCATCGGCTCTTGCTTCAGGCCATCCAACTGCCCGACAAAACGCAGGCCGCTTTCGAACATGCGCACGCGGTCTTGCTGACGGTTCAGGTTGTGAGAAAGGGCTTTCACCAAACCCGGCCACAAGGACGAACGCATGGCCGCCATGTCGTTGGAGATCGGGTTGGCCAGCAACAGCGGCTCGACGCCTGGGTTGAACAGTTCGAACTGCTTGGGATCGATGAAGCTGTAGGTCACCGCTTCCTGGTAGCCACGGGCAACCAGCAGGCGACGCAGCTCAGGCAGGTGCGCACGCGCCTCGGCCTTGGGTTGTGGCGCCAGGCGCGCTTGCGGGTAGCGAACCGGCAGACGGTTGTAGCCGTACAAGCGCGCCAGCTCTTCAATCAGGTCGACTTCCAGGCTGATATCGAAGCGATGGCTTGGTACTTCAACCTGCCACTGCCCTTCCCCGCCCGCAGAAATACCCAGGCCCAGGGCCGACAGCAGTTGCTCGATTTCAGCCGGCGCGATCACCAGGCCGAGCATTTGCTCGACGCTCTTGGCACGCAGGGTGATCGGCGCAACGGACGGCAGGTACTGTTCGTTGACGGTTTCGGTGATCGGGCCGGCTTCGCCACCAGTGATTTCCAGCAGCAGGCCAGTGGCACGCTCCATGGCTTCACGGGCGAGCTGCCAGTCCACACCACGCTCGTAGCGATGTGAGGCATCGGTGTGCAGGCCGTAGGAACGGGCCTTGCCGGCGATGACGATCTGGTCGAAGAACGCGCTTTCAAGGAACACGTCGCGAGTAGTGGAAGACACGCCGCTGTGCTCGCCACCCATCACGCCGGCAATCGCCAGGGCGCGGGTATGGTCGGCGATCACCAGAGTATCGGCACGCAGGCTGACTTCCTGGCCATCGAGCAGCACCAGCTTCTCGCCTTCTTCAGCCATGCGCACGCGGATGCCACCGTTGATTTCGGCGAGATCGAAGGCGTGCAGCGGTTGGCCCAGTTCCAGCATCACGTAGTTGGTGATGTCGACGGCAGCGTCGATGCTGCGCACGTCGGCGCGACGCAGGCGCTCAACCATCCACAGCGGGGTTGGCCTGGACAGGTCAACGTTACGGATCACACGACCCAGGTAGCGTGGGCAGGCGTTTGGTGCCAGCACTTCGATCGAGCGCACTTCATCGTGCACGGCAGGCACTGCGGTAACCACCGGGCGGGTGACCGGGGCGTTGTACAGCGCGCCCACTTCACGGGCCAGGCCTGCCAGGGACAGGCAGTCGCCACGGTTCGGCGTCAGGTCGACTTCGATGCTGGCGTCTTCCAGTTCCAGGTAAACGCGAATGTCCTGGCCCACGGGCGCGTCGGCCGGCAGTTCCATCAGGCCATCGTTGCCTTCGCCGACTTGCAGCTCAGCCTGGGAGCACAGCATGCCGTTGGACTCAACGCCACGCAGCTTGGCCTTCTTGATCTTGAAGTCGCCCGGCAGTTCGGCGCCGATCATGGCGAACGGAATCTTCAGGCCCGGGCGCACATTAGGCGCTCCGCACACGACCTGGAAGGTTTCTGCGCCGTTGCTGACCTGGCATACACGCAATTTGTCGGCATCCGGGTGCTGCTCGGTGCTCAGCACCTCGCCCACCACCACGCCACTGAAAACACCGGCGGCCGGCGTAACGCTATCGACCTCAAGACCGGCCATCGACAGACGAGCAACCAGCTCGTCGCGACCTACCTGCGGGCTTACCCAGCCACGCAGCCATTGTTCACTGAATTTCATCCTGCTCTCCTAAATATTCGTTACGACTAGCGAAATTGCGCGAGGAACCGCAAGTCGTTGTCGAAGAACAGACGCAAGTCATTCACGCCGTAACGCAGCATGGCCAGACGCTCGACGCCCATGCCGAAGGCAAAGCCGGAGAACTCTTCCGGATCGATCCCGGACATGCGCAGCACGTTAGGATGAACCATGCCGCAGCCCATCACTTCCAGCCAACCGGTCTGCTTGCAGACGCGGCAACCTTTACCGCTGCACATCACGCATTCCATGTCGACTTCAGCGGATGGCTCGGTGAATGGGAAGAACGAAGGACGGAAACGCACCGCCAATTCCTTCTCGAAGAAAACCCGCAGGAACTCTTCGATGGTGCCTTTGAGGTCGGCGAAGTTGATATCGCGATCAACCAGCAGGCCTTCGACCTGGTGGAACATCGGCGAGTGAGTGATATCCGAGTCGCTACGGTACACACGGCCTGGGCAGACGATGCGGATCGGCGGCCTGTTCGCTTCCATGGTGCGGACCTGTACCGGCGAGGTATGGGTGCGCAACAGCATGTTCGCGTTGAAATAGAAGGTGTCGTGCATCGACCGGGCCGGGTGGTGGCCTGGGATGTTGAGCGCCTCGAAGTTGTGATAGTCGTCTTCGACCTCAGGGCCTTCGGCAATGCCGTAGCCGATGTGGGTGAAAAACTGCTCGATACGTTCCAGAGTCCGGGTGATCGGATGCAGACCGCCCGAAGCCTGGCCACGGCCAGGCAAGGTTACGTCAATGGACTCGGCGGCGAGCTTGGCCGCTAGATCGGCCTCCTCGAGCGACGCCTTGCGTGCATTGAGCACCTCTGTGACACGCTCCTTGGCAACGTTGATCAGCGCGCCGACTTGCGGGCGCTCTTCAGCCGGCAAATTCCCCAGGGTCTTCATCACCTGAGTCAATTCACCTTTTTTACCAAGGTAGTGAACCCGGATTTGCTCCAGGGCATTTACATCTTCAGCGCTTTGCACAGCCTCGAGAGCTTGAGCGACGAGCGCGTCCAGGTTTTCCATGTACAGACTCCAGATACAAAATAGGGGAAGAGCTTGAAGGCTCTTCCCCTATTTATGACGTTTACCACCTTGGGCTACAGGAGTAACCCAAGGTGACTGTCGGGGGTACTTAAGCCAAGGAGGCTTTAGCTTTCTCGACAATCGCAGCAAACACCGCTTTTTCGTTCACGGCCAGTTCAGCCAGAACCTTACGGTCGATTTCGATGGACGCTTTTTTCAGGCCAGCGATGAAACGGCTGTAGGACAGACCGTTAACACGTGCACCAGCGTTGATACGAGCGATCCAAAGAGCGCGGAACTGACGTTTTTTCTGACGACGGTCACGGTAGGCGTATTGGCCTGCCTTGATTACCGCTTGCTTGGCAACACGGAATACGCGTGAACGCGCGCCGTAGTAGCCTTTAGCGAGTTTCAGAATTTTTTTGTGACGTTTACGGGCAATGACGCCACGCTTTACACGAGCCATGAGTTACTTCCTCTATCTTGATCCAAAAATTAACGAAGGCGCAGCATGCGCTCGACTTTTGCCACGTCAGACGGATGCAGCAAGCTGCTACCGCGCAGTTGACGCTTACGCTTGGTCGACATTTTGGTCAGGATGTGGCTCTTGAAAGCGTGCTTGTGCTTGATACCGTTAGCAGTTTTCAGAAACCGCTTAGCAGCACCACTTTTAGTCTTCATCTTTGGCATGTTCGGATACTCCGCATTCAGTTGATAAACATAATCAGAAGGCCTGCCGTGCCCTGTTGATTACTTCTTCTTTTTCGGGGCGATGACCATGATCAGCTGGCGTCCTTCCATCTTAGGATGCTGTTCGACGGAACCGTACTCGAGCAGGTCAGCTTCAACCCGCTTGAGGAGTTCCATACCCAGCTCCTGGTGGGCCATCTCACGGCCGCGGAATCGCAAGGATACCTTGGCCCTGTCCCCATCACTCAGGAAACGTACCAGGTTGCGCAGTTTTACCTGGTAATCCCCTTCCTCCGTCCCTGGACGAAACTTGATTTCTTTTACTTGAATCTGCTTCTGGTTCTTCTTCGCTGCGGCAACCTGCTTCTTCTTTTCGAAGATAGATTTGCCGTAGTCCATCACCCGACAAACAGGTGGGATTGCATCGGCGGAGATTTCCACCAGGTCCAGCTTGGACTCTTCTGCAATACGAAGCGCTTCATCAATCGAGACGATGCCAATCTGCTCGCCATCAGCGCCAATTAACCGAACCTCGCGTGCCGAGATATTCTCGTTGATCGGGGCTTTCGGTGCAGCTCGTTTATCTTGTCTCATTTCACGCTTAATAATAATTACTCCGAATCTGGGCGACCACGCCGGGAAACCGCTTGCGCGAGGAACTCAGCGAACTGGGCGACGGGCATCGAACCCAGGTCAGCACCTTCACGAGTACGCACAGCGACAGTCTGCATCTCGACTTCCCGATCTCCAATAACCAAAAGATAGGGAACCTTGAGCAAAGTATGCTCGCGGATTTTAAAGCCGATCTTTTCATTTCTCAAGTCGGACTTGGCACGAAATCCGCTTTCGTTGAGAGTTTTTTCAACTTCAGCAGCAAAATCGGCCTGTTTATCAGTGATATTCATGATCACTGCCTGAGTCGGAGCCAACCACGCGGGGAATGCCCCTTCGTAGTGCTCGATCAGGATCCCGACGAACCGTTCGAACGAGCCGAGGATCGCCCGGTGCAGCATAACCGGGTGTTTACGGCTGTTGTCTTCGGAGACGTATTCGGCTCCCAAACGGATCGGCAGGTTAAAATCGAGCTGCAGGGTACCACACTGCCAGACGCGACCAAGGCAATCTTTCAGCGAGAACTCGATCTTCGGACCGTAGAACGCGCCCTCGCCCGGCTGCAGATCGTACGCAAGCCCCGCACTGTCCAGCGCAGCGGCCAGCGCCGCTTCGGCGCGATCCCACAGTTCGTCGGAACCGACGCGTTTTTCCGGACGAGTGGACAGCTTCATCTCGACATCGGTAAAGCCGAAATCGCGATACACGTCCATGGTCAGCTTGATGAACGCCGCGGACTCGGCCTGCATCTGCTCTTCGGTGCAGAAGATGTGGGCGTCATCCTGAGTGAAGCCGCGCACACGCATGATGCCGTGCAACGCACCCGATGGCTCGTTACGGTGGCAGGCACCGAACTCGGCCAGGCGCATCGGCAACTCGCGGTAACTCTTCAGGCCCTGGTTGAACACCTGCACGTGACAAGGGCAGTTCATCGGCTTGATGGCGTAATCGCGGTTTTCCGACTGGGTAGTGAACATGTTGTCGGCGTAGTTGGCCCAGTGCCCGGATTTCTCCCACAGGCTGCGGTCAACGACCTGGGGAGTCTTGATCTCCAGGTAGCCGTTGTCGCGCTGAACCTTGCGCATGTACTGCTCGAGTACCTGGTACAAGGTCCAGCCGTTCGGGTGCCAGAACACCATGCCCGGCGCTTCTTCCTGGAGGTGGAACAGGTTCAGGCGCTTGCCGATCTTGCGGTGGTCGCGTTTTTCGGCTTCTTCGATGCGCTGGATGTAGGCGGCCAGCTGCTTCTTGTCTGCCCAGGCAGTGCCGTAGATGCGCTGCAACTGCTCGTTTTTCGCATCGCCGCGCCAGTAGGCACCGGACAGCTTGGTCAGCTTGAACGACTTGAGGAAACGCGTGTTCGGCACGTGCGGGCCACGGCACATGTCGACGTATTCTTCGTGATAGTACAGGCCCATGGCCTGTTCATCCGGCATATCTTCCACCAGACGCAGCTTGTAGTCTTCACCACGTGCGGTAAATACATCGATCACTTCAGCGCGCGGCGTGACTTTCTTGATCACGTCGTAATCTTTCTCGATCAGCGCGTGCATGCGCTGTTCGATGGCGGCCAGGTCGTCCGGAGTGAAAGGACGCTCGTAGGCGATGTCGTAATAGAAGCCTTCATCGATGACCGGGCCGATCACCATTTTCGCCGTTGGATACAGCTGCTTGACCGCATGGCCAATCAGGTGCGCGCAAGAGTGGCGGATAATCTCCAGCCCTTCTTGATCCTTGGGCGTGATGATTTGCAGGCTGGCATCGGAGGTGATCAGGTCGCTGGCGTCGACCAGCTTACCGTCGACCTTACCGGCCACGGTGGCCTTGGCCAGGCCGGCACCAATGGATGCGGCGACCTCGGCTACGGAAACCGAATGATCGAATGAACGTTGACTGCCGTCGGGAAGAGTAATAGTTGGCATGGCGCCTCCTCTCCTAGTGGTGACCCCTACCAAAGGTCACGTGGGTTGGGATGAGCCAGTACAAGATCCAACACCAGGCCGTTCAATAATGAACGCCTGCCTTACAGCGGCAGGAGCCTTTCGGCCAACCGATAATCGAACCAGAGTGACTGGAGTGAGCTAAAAAGAACATGGCAAGGCGGCAATTGGCGCACCTGGAAATAGCCAAGCGCAGAATGCTAGCACAGATGAACGGTCATCGCGCCGGCCACATCTGATGCAAACACAAATTCCGGCGTTTATAGCTGCAAAAGTGAACTTGAGCTGTACGCACTACCTCAAACCCACTGAGAATCGCCGTTCGTCCTCGACCCAAAGGAGCATCCCATGATGCGTTTTACCTCGACCCTCGCTCTCGCCGCTACCTTGAGCCTCCTTTCCCTCGGCGCGCAGGCTGCTGCCCCATCCAACTGGCCAGCCGGCGCCCGGGACAGCTTTGTCAGCGACTGCAGCGCAGCCGCCAGCCAGAATGTGGACGCCAAAACTGCCAAAGCCCACTGCGAATGTGGCGCTGACAAGATCAACGCCGAATTGACCACTGCAGAAATCAAAGAACTGATGACTAACCAGAACGCCAGCCAGCCACTTAAAAACAAAGCGGTCGCGGCAATTTCGTCCTGCAAAGTCGTGAAGAAAAAGTAAGAAAACCGGCTGGTGTGACAGCTGTTTTGCTGGAAAAACAGCCTGAAAACTGCCATTTCTCACAAATTACGCAGCTTTTACGGCTTTTTTTACCAGTGAATATTTCGTGCGAAAGCCCCGTAGATCGGGGCTTTCAGCCGACCAACGCACTAAACGCAACGCTATTGATTAGCAAACAATGCCTTGGGGGGGCTCCCAAGCCGAACATTTCGACTATGATAGCCCGGTGTGCCCAGTTGGCCTGAGCAGCACAGCACTACTGAAAATATATGTTTCTTGGAGATACACCATGTCTAATCGCCAAACCGGCACCGTTAAATGGTTCAACGATGAAAAAGGCTTCGGCTTCATCACTCCTCAAGGTGGCGGTGACGACCTGTTCGTACACTTCAAAGCTATCGAAAGCGACGGTTTCAAAAGCCTGAAAGAAGGCCAAACCGTTTCCTTCGTGGCTGAGAAAGGCCAAAAGGGTATGCAAGCTGCACAGGTTCGCGCAGAGTAATTTCTACGCTGAACTAAAAAAACCCCGTCCATGTGACGGGGTTTTTTATGGGCGCTGCAAAAGCTCGCGGGCTATCAGCCGCAGTTGACGCGCGTGATCACCAGGTTGTCATCGGTGTTGAGGTTCAGGCGGTCGGAGCGGTATTCCAGGGTGATCATATCGTTGGGCTTGAGGATGCGTGCGTTCTGCGCACCGGCGCGGGTACGCGCCTGCTCCAGCAATTGGGGCGAGGCTTTCTGGCCGATCGTGAATTGCGCGGCCTTCGACTCACAGCGGCTATGACCAGCATCGGCCACGGCGGCGTCTTTGGTTGGCTCAGAGGCACCTGGGGTGCTGCAACCCGCCAACGCGAGTGCTGCCAACAAAGTGCCGAATGATGCGAGCTTCCAAGGCATGAAGCCTCCTATGATAAAAAATGGACAGAGATCGTGCGACAGCGATCGAGCAGATTGGTTTCAAGACGTAAGCCGCTTCCGGGCAAGTCTGCCTGACTCTCGACAGGCAATCGCCCGGTCAATCGTGACCAGATATGAACGCAATCAGTAGACGTCGATGTAATCAAACGGCGGCTTCGGCCAGTTCTGTTTCAGCGCATTGAAAATCTGCATGACCCAGACTTCATCACTGGCAGCCACATTGCCTACATAACCCGAGCCTTTGGCCCAGGTTTCCAGGCGGAACAACAACCCGTCAATGTCCACGCCGCCCACCGCAGGCCCTGAGGAGATGTAAGCGATTCCGCTGTTGGTCACTCGCAATTGTGTATGTTCGTCATCACTGGCACTGGCGATCAATTGGCGCACGGCAGCCAGGGTCAGGTTCTCGGGGTTGTTCAAGTCGATCTGCACGCGGTACTCCCCGGCAATTAAAACAGGCGGACAGTGTCGCACAGCGCCTTCTTCATGCCTAAGTAGCAGTGCCAAATGCAGCGCAAAATGCTTAACTGCGCCCGCTGGACCGCATTCCAGCGCATTGCCCAGCACTTTCAGCCCGTGAGATACCCATGACCACCGTAACGATCCAAGCCGACATCAAAGCCAAGTGGCCCCAAGGGCAAAGTTCCTACAGCCCCGGAAGCCCTGAGGAGTTGGCAATCATTGGTATCGACCTGCTGGTCAAGGAGCTTGGCACGCAAGCGGCGCAAGCGTTCATCGGCCAGATATTCGAAAAATACCCGGCCGATCATATGGGCGCGCACGACCCCGAGCGCGAATAGAAACCGGTCGGCGAGCGCCGACCGGCAAACGTATTATTTCAAACGTGCCAGGCGTTCGGTCAGCAGATCGAAGAAGCCCTGGGCGTCGCCGTTCTCAACCCAGAACGCGTTCTTGGGTTGTTTCAGGCCATCGTACCAATCGACGATGGTCTGGCCGAAGGTTGGGCCCTCACGGCTGTCCACCACCACGTTGACCTCACGCCCACTGAACAACGAAGGCTTGAGCAGGTAGGCCACGACGGTGGCGTCATGCACCGGGCCACCCGGGATGCCGTAGTGCTCCATGTCGCCCTTGACGTATTCATTGAGAATATCGCCCACCACCTTGCTCGCATTGTTGTTGATGTCGGCGATCTTTTTCAGGCGTGCCTCGCTGGTGAGGACTTTATGGGTCACATCCAGCGGCAGGTAAGTCAGCTTGACGCCGCTCTTGAGCACAATCTCGGCCGCCAGCGGGTCGGCGAACAGGTTGAATTCCGCCACGGGCGTGATGTTGCCGCCGTTGAAGTGCGCGCCGCCCATCACCACCACTTCCTTGATGCCTTGGGTGATTTCTGGCGCCTGGGTCAATGCAAGCGCCAGGTTGGTCTGCGGGCCAAGCATGGCGATGGTGATGCTGTGGGGTTTGGCAGCGCTGAGGGTCTTGATCAGGTAGTCAACGGCATTGCCTTCGGCCAGGCCCTTTTTCGGCTCATGCACGGTGACCCCGGAAATACCTTCCTTGCCGTGGATGTTCTCGGCATAGATCGGCGTGCGCAGCAGAGGTTTTGGCGCGCCGGCGTACACCGGGATCTCCTCTCGCCCTGCCCACTCGCGCGCCAGGCGTGCGTTGCGCGAGGTCTTGTCGAGGCGCACGTTGCCGGCGACGGTGGTGAGCGCACGAATGTTCAGTTCGTCCGGGGAGGCCATGGCAAACAGCAAGGCCACCACATCGTCGGCGCCCGGATCGGTGTCGATGATCAGGTCGATTTTTTCCGCCGCATGGGCGCTGGCAGCAGTGAGTGCGGACAAAAGCAAAACACTCCGAAACAGGTTTTTCAGGGTTGGGAGACCACGTTGCATAAAACACTCCTTGTCGTTGGGAACTCTAGAACGTTACGCCGGATACCAGCGCGATATTGCAGTAAGGCTGGCATTCGCCGGTGCGCACCACGGCGCGCGCCTTGCGGCTGAGCTGCTTGAACTCTGCATGGTTGACCAGGCGCCGCTCACCGAGGGCGGCCTGTTCAGTCAGGGTATTCAGCGCCGTCAGTGCTGGCGGTTGCTTGAGCAGGATTTCTTCCGCCAGCACGTGGCTTTCCACCTGCATTTCACTGAGCACAATGCGCAAGGTGCTGATGAAATCCGGAATGCCTTGGGTCAATGCCAGGTCGATCAGCTCGACGCCGGGCGGCACCGGCAGGCCAGCGTCGCCGATCACCAGGATGTCGCCATGGCCCAGGGAGGCGATGACGCGCGACAGGGCGATATTGAGCAGAGGGGTCTTTTTCATGAGGGCACAAAACCTTGTACGTCGTGCAGCGTAGGAATGGAGGGTTGCGCGCCGGCACGGGTCACCGACAGCGCGGCGGCGACCTGACCAAAACGGATGGCTTCGGCTTCGCTTTTGCCATTGGCCAGCGCGGCGGCAAAGCCGCCGACGAAGGTGTCGCCGGCCGCGGTGGTATCCACCGCCTTGACCTTGGGCGCCACCAGGTGCTCGAACACCTGGCCATCACTGAACAAGGCGCCCTGCGCGCCCAGGGTGATGATGACTTTACCGGCGCCCGCCTGGATCAGTTGCAAGGCCGCGACCCTAGCGCTGTCCAGAGAGTCGACTGCTACACCAGTCAGCGCGCTCGCTTCGCTTTCGTTGGGAATCAGGTAATCAATCGAGGCATACCATTCGGCCGGCAACGGCGCGCTGGCCGGGGCCGGGTTGAGGATCACGGTTTTGCCCAGCTCGCGGCCGCGCTTGAGGGCATAACCCACGGTGGTCATCGGTACTTCCAGCTGGCAGACGATCACTTCGGCGGCCTGCAACACCGCATCAAAGGCCTTTAGCGAGGCGGGCGTCAGCTCACCGTTGCTGCCGGCGACGATCACAATCGCGTTCTGGCTGCTGTCATCCACCACGATCAACGCCACGCCGCTGGAGCCGCCCACGGTGCTGACCGCCTGGCAGTCGATACCTTCCACCAGCAAGGCGTCGCGCAACTGAGTGCCGTACGCATCGCTGCCGACGCAGCCGATCATCGCCACATCAGCCCCCAAGCGTGCCGACGCCACCGCCTGGTTGGCGCCCTTGCCACCAGGCACGGTCGAGAACGTCTGGCCGATCAGGGTTTCACCGGCACGTGGCAACCGGCTCGCGCGGGTGACCAGGTCCATGTTCAAGCTGCCTATTACCACTACTTTTGCTGGCATACATCAGTACTCATCAATTCGGTTCAGCGGTATTGGGCGAACGTCCCGGCGACGGGCGCCGTCGACTCGCGCAACACAATGCTCGGCGTCACGATACGTTGATCGATCGGCAGTTGGGGGCTTGCAATTCGTTGCAGTAAAAGCTCGGCCGCCATCTCGCCCAGTTGCAAGATCGACTGCCCGACCGTGGTCAACGCCGGGTACACGTAGCGGCCCATTTGAATGTCATCGAAACCAATCACCGACAGCTCGCCCGGTACGCGGATATTACGCTCGGCCGCCGCGCGCAGTACGCCGAAGCCGATCATGTCGTTGCTGGCAAAAATCGCGCTGGGCGGGTTTTGCGCCAGCAGCTGCACGGCCGCGGCATAACCGCCGGTGCTGGTGAAGTCACTTTCCCGGGTGCGATTGGCCGCCACGTCCACGCCCGCTTCACGCAGCGCCCGGTGGTAACCCGCCAGGCGCATTTGCGCCACGCGGGTGTGGCTCGGGCCGCCGATGCAGGCGATGTCCCGATGGCCCAGCTCAAGCAGGTGGCGGGTCGCCAGGTAGGCGCCCTCCTCATGGTCGATACGCACCAGATCGACATCAATGCCGTCCAGCGCCCGGTCGACAATGACCATCGGCGTGCGCACCGCGCTCAAGCCGGCGGCAAGGCCACTGTCGTCGCCGCCCACCGAGGTCACGATCAGGCCATCGATGCGTTTCTCCAGCAACACGCGTAGATAGCTGCGTTGTTTTTCCGCGTTGTCATCGGAATTGCACAGGATCACGCAGTAGCCGTTACGCTCGCAGTAATCCTCGATGCCCCGCGCCAACTCCGCAAAATACGGGTTGAGGCTGTTGGGCACCAGCAGGCCGATGGTGGCCGTGGTCTTGGCCTTGAGCGAGCGCGCGACGGCGCTGGGTACGTAGTCGAGCTGCTTGATCGCCGCTTCGACCTTGATCCGTACCGGCTCGCTGACCGGCCGCGTCTTGTTCACCACATGCGACACCGTGGTGTAGGAAATACCTGCAAGCGCGGCCACATCCTTGATCGTTGCCATGGTTCAGGCCCGCCGACTGGCGCGCTGGCTGCGGTAGGTGTCGAGGACCACGGCGATCACGATCACGGCACCCGTGATGATGCGCTTGGTCGGTTCCGTCGCGCCGATCTGCGCCAGGCCGGCGGCCAATACCGAAATAATCAATACACCGAAGAACGTGCTGATCACCGAACCGCGCCCACCCATCAGGCTGGTGCCGCCGATCACCACGGCCGCAATCACTTGCAGCTCCAGGCCGGAGCCGGCGTTCGGGTCCGCCGCTTCCAGGCGCGAAATCTGGAACAGCGCCGCCACACCGGCGAGCAGCCCCATCAGGCTGAACACCAGGATTTTGTAGGGCTTGGGGTTGATCCCGGCGAGGCGCACGGCCTCTTCGTTGGTGCCGATGCCGATCAGGTAACGGCCGAACACGGTGCGGGTCAGCACCAACTGCGCGGCGATAATCACCAACAGGGCAATGATGAACGACGGCGAAATGCCGAAGGCAATCGGGTTAGACAGCCAGGCAAACGAATCACCGATATAGGCAGTGCGCGAGCCGGTCATTTGATACGCGACGCCACGGGCCATTTCCAGCACGCCCAGGGACACGATGAACGACGGAATCCGCCACGCCACGGTGATCGAGCCGGTAATGGTGCCGGCCAGCGCCGCGCAGCCCATGCCAAGCACAGCGGCCGGCAATACGCTCCAGCCCCAGCCGAGGATCGCCACGCTGACGGCCGAGGCCGCCAGCGCCAGCACCGAGCCCACCGACAGGTCGATGCCGCCGATGATCAGGATGAAGGTCATGCCCACCGCCAGCACCATCAGGTCCGGGATCTGGTTGGCCAGGGTACTGAACGTGTCATAGGACAAGAAGTGATCGCTGAGCACCGAGAACAGCGCAATCATCGCCAGCAGCGCGCCCGCCAGCCCCAGGTAGGTGCCCAGGCCGTAGAAGTTGCCGCCAGTTTTACCGGGGGAAGTTGTAGTTTTCATGGGGTATCCCTAAGCGCTGCGTCGTTGAGCAGCGCATCACGTTTCTGATAGCCGGCAAAGGCGGCGGCGAGCAATTCGTCCTGGGTCCAGCTGTCGCGCTCGAAGGTCTCGATCAGACGCCCGGCGGAAAGCACGCCGATGCGGTCGCAGATCAGCATGAGTTCACGCAGGTCGCTGGACACCACCACCAGCGCTTTGCCCTGGCGGGTCAATTCGCCGAGCAGTGCATAAATGTCGAACTTGGCGCCTACGTCGATGCCACGGGTGGGCTCGTCGAACAGCATCACTGAGCAATCACGCTCCAGCCAACGGCCGATCACCACTTTCTGCTGGTTGCCGCCGGACAGCTCCGACACCAATTGCGCCGGGCTGGAACTGCGGATGCGCATGGCGTCGATCTGACGCTTGGCCAAGGCCGTTTCGTCGCGACGGTTAACGACGCCGCCGCCGGAAATTTCCGGCATGTTGCCCAAGGCGATATTGGCGCTGATCGACTGGGTCAACAGCAAGCCTTCGCCCTTGCGGTCCTCGGTGATCAGCGCGATGCCATGACCGACTGCGTCCACCGGCGAGCGAATGCTCACCACCTTGGCCGGCGAGCCGAGCGCCACGGTGCCGCTGTCGGCCAGGTCGGCGCCGAAGATCAGGCGCAGCAATTCAGTGCGACCGGCGCCGATCAGGCCGGAGATGCCATAGATCTCACCGGCGCGCACTTGGAAGGACACGTCGCGAACCTTGTCCGAGCGGGTCAGGCCTGTCACCGTCAGGGCCGGGCCGCCAATGCTGCGCGGGCCGAGGTCCATGTGTTCGCCCAGCTCGCGGCCGACCATCAAGGTCACCAGTTGCTCGCTGTTGTAATTGGCCATCGGTTCGACGCAGACCAGCTTGCCGTCACGCAGTACCGCAATGCGTTGGGCAACACGAGCCAGCTCTTCGAGCCGGTGCGAAATATAAATGATCGCCACGCCCCGGGCCTGCAGGCGGGTGATTTGTTCAAAGAGCATCTCGACTTCACGGGCGGTGAGCATGGCCGTGGGTTCGTCGAGGATCAGTACGTGGCAGTCGCCGATCAGGTTGCGGGCAATCTCGACCATTTGCTGATGCCCGATACCGAGGCTGCCGACCAGGGTATCCGGGTCGATGGCGTCCAGGCCGACCTGGGCCATGGCCTCGATCGCAGCTTTGCGCAATTGCTTGCGGCTGATCCAGCCACCGTGGTTGGGCAGGTTATCCAGGAACAGGTTTTCGGCCACGGTCAGGGTTGGCAGCAGGTTCAGCTCTTGCATCACCATGCGCACGCCCAACTGCTCAGCCTGGGTGCGGCTGCCGGGGCGAAAGTCCTGGCCGTTGAACTGCATGTGCCCGGTAGTCGGCGTGACCAGCCCACCGATGATCTTCGACAAGGTACTTTTGCCGGCGCCGTTTTCTCCGGTAAGCGCCAGCACTTCCCCGCGATTGAGCGTCAGGGTGATGTCGGACAGAACCGGTTGGGCATAGGTCTTACCGATACCGCTGACCGAGAGGACAGCGTTCGGGGCGGAAGATGACATAGGAAAATCTCCAGGCGCCCGCCCAGGACGGGCGGACGCTGTTGGGTGCAGCCAGGATTACTTCTTGAGGACGAGTTCGACCGGGGTTTCGATCACGCCATCCTGGGCATCGACTTTCTCACCCTTGACCAGCTTGAGCGCGTTCTGGATACCGAACACCGCTTGCTGGGCGGCTGCCTGATCGGCGGTCGCGAGCACGCGGCCGTCCTGCAGCATTGGCTTGATCGCTTCGATGTTGTCGTAGCCCACCACCAGCACTTTGCCGGCCTTGCCTGCCGCACGCACGGCGGAGACAGCGCCCAGGGCCATGTTGTCGTTACCGGCCAACAATGCCTTGAGGTCCGGGTATTCGCTCAGCATGGCGGACGCGACTTTCTGGCCCTGGTCGATTTCCCAGTTGCCGGATTGGGTGGAGACGATCTTCATCCCGGCAGCATCCATCGCATCCTTGTAGCCTGCGGTGCGCTGCTGGGCATTGGTGGTGGTCGGGACGCCTTCGATGATGCCGACCTTGTCACCCGCAGCCAGCTGCTTGGCGAGGTAGTCACCCACCAGCTTGGAGCCTTTGCGGTTGTCGGGACCTACGAAGGGGATATCGAGGTTTTTGCTTTTCAGCACGCCAGGGTCCAGGCGGTTGTCGATGTTGACGACCTTGATGCCGGCATCGGAGGCTTTCTTCAACACGGTAACCAGCGCCTTGGAGTCGGCCGGGGCGATGACGATGGCGTTGACTTTGGCGAGGATCATCTGGTTGACGATATCAATCTGCGCGCTGGTATCGGTTTCGTTCTTGATCCCGTTGGTGATCATGTCGAAATCGGCGGCGTGGTCTTTCTGGTACGCCTTGGCACCGTCTTGCATGGTGACGAAAAATTCGTTGGCGAGGGATTTCATGACCAGGCCGACCTTGGGTTTGGCGGCCTCATCAGCAAATGCGGAAGAGAGAGGTAAAGCGGCGGATGCGGCAGCAAGCACAGCGACAGCAAGAAGACGTCCAGCGAATGGCAGCTTCATGGGTTCACTCCGATCTTATGATTATTGTGAGCAACGCTTGCGCTCGTGAAACATCTCGCAAACGTTTGCGTTAGCCAAACTATGAGAACCTTGCGGGGATTTGTCAACGGTAGAAAACAGCCTTTCATCCAAGCCCATCCCCCTCCTTGCGTGCAAGCCGTTACAGCGCCGTGATTAAACATCGCCCTTCCCCAGCCGTTCTTTAAAACGACAGGCTGCGAGGCGCTCCTCATGAGAATTCCGTAAGAGTTTTCGGACAACCGAACGCAAAACTACTCGCCTGTTCGGAAAGCCGGACGGAAACGTCGACGAACAGTTTATAAGCACATTTAAATTTGTTTTAAATCAACACGTTAATTCATAAACACCAACATCATGAGCTTGGTACAAATCCTGCTCTTTCTCAGCACCTCGAGCGTTCAGAACCGCCCGGGTGTTCTAGATGAACCTGCTACAGCACTCATCAAAAACCAGAGAGAAAAATAATGAAATCTGCACTGAAGACTTTTGTTCCGGGCGCGTTGGCCCTCCTGCTGCTGTTCCCCGTTGCCGCCCAGGCAAAGGACGTTGAAACCAAGACCAAACTGTCCAACGTGGTGATTCTCGCCACCGGCGGCACCATTGCCGGCGCCGGCGCCAGCGCGGCCAACAGCGCCACGTACCAGGCGGCCAAAGTCGGCATCGAACAATTGATTGCCGGTGTTCCTGAGCTTAGCCAGATCGCCAATGTCCGCGGTGAGCAAGTGATGCAAATTGCGTCCGAAAGCATCAACAACGACAACCTGCTGCAACTGGGCCGTCGCGTCGCCGAACTGGCCGACAGCAAGGATGTGGATGGCATCGTGATCACCCACGGTACCGATACCCTGGAAGAAACCGCCTACTTCCTGAACCTGGTGGAAAAGACCGACAAGCCCATCGTTGTCGTCGGCTCCATGCGCCCAGGCACCGCCATGTCGGCGGACGGCATGCTTAACCTGTACAACGCCGTGGCCGTGGCCGGCAGCAAAGACGCGCGCGGCAAGGGCGTGCTGGTGACCATGAACGACGAGATCCAGTCGGGTCGCGACGTCAGCAAGATGATCAACATCAAGACCGAAGCGTTCAAGAGCCCTTGGGGCCCGCTGGGCATGGTGGTTGAAGGCAAATCCTACTGGTTCCGCCTGCCAGCCAAGCGCCACACCATGGACTCCGAGTTCGACATCAAGAACATCAAGAGCCTGCCGGACGTCGAAATCGCCTACGGCTATGGCAACGTAAGTGACACTGCGTACAAGGCCCTCGCCCAGGCTGGCGCCAAAGCCATCATCCACGCTGGCACCGGCAATGGGTCGGTGTCGTCCAAGGTGGTCCCTGCCCTGGTGGAATTGCGTAAGCAAGGCGTGCAGATCATTCGCTCTTCCCACGTGAATGCCGGCGGCATGGTGCTGCGCAATGCCGAACAGCCTGACGACAAGTATGACTGGGTCGCCGCCCTCGACCTGAACCCACAGAAAGCCCGCATCCTGGCGATGGTCGCCCTGACCAAGACCCAGGACAGCAAAGAGCTGCAACGGATGTTCTGGGAATATTGATTCCTGGTGACATCTGGGCAGGGGCGGATTCATCCGCCTCTGCCCAGCGCGCAAAATCCTCCGACACACACGCCTTCGCCCTACACCAATCTGCCTCAAAAGCCGTCAGACGAACTTCTTGAAATTTAAGCAGTTGCGAAATCGCCCACAGTTAAATACTGTATGTGCGTACAGCTTATCAAGGAATACTCCGTGGCAAAGTCCTCTTCCGCAGCGCCAACCCCGCCTGATGCTTACGCACGCCTGGCTATCCGCGTGCAAAAGATCATCAACTCAACCAACGCCCAGAAGGCCAAGGCCGCCTTGATCTTCCGCTTGCCGGACGAACCGGAGGATGAATGGGCGCGCTTGCTGGAAGAAATCGCAGAGAACGATAACGTCACCCTCGCCTATCGGGACGACGGCGGCGTGCAGATTTTTTGGGTTGTACCGAAGGAAGACTGATGCGATGAGTGCCCGTTTTATCGCTGTGTGCTGTGTGTTTTTTGCCGTCACCGCACACGCCCAAGCGCCTCGCACATTCAGCGAAGCCAAGAAAGTTGCCTGGACGCTCTATGCCCCTCAGTCCACCGAGTTCTATTGCGGCTGCAAATACACCGGCAACCGCGTGGACCTCAAAGCCTGCGGCTACATCCCGCGCAAAAACGCCAGCCGGGCCGCGCGCATAGAGTGGGAGCACATTGTTCCGGCCTGGCAAATCGGGCATCAGCGCCAGTGCTGGCAGAACGGCGGGCGCAAGAACTGCACGCGCCATGATGACGTGTTCAAGCGCGCCGAAGCGGACCTGCACAATCTGGTACCGAGCATTGGCGAGGTCAATGGCGACCGTAATAACTTCAGTTTTGGCTGGCTGCCGGTGCAAAGCGGGCAGTACGGTTCATGCCTGACCCAGGTGGACTTCAAGGCCAAGAAGGTCATGCCGCGCCCGTCCATTCGTGGAATGATCGCGCGCACCTATTTTTACATGAGTAAACAGTACGGCTTGCGCCTGTCCAAGCAGGATCGCCAGTTGTATGAAGCCTGGAACAAGACCTACCCGGTGCAGACATGGGAGCGTCAGCGCAACCAGACCGTGGCGTGTGTGATGGGGCGCGGCAATGAATTTGTCGGCCCGGTGAACCTGAAAGCCTGCGGTTGAAAATGGGCGGAGCTGCCGCCCATCCAGCCCGTTACTGCGCGACGTTATGTTCGATGATCTCCGAGACGGTGTCGGTTTTCTTGGCTCGCGCCATTTTTTCGTTCAGCAATGCCTGCTTGGCCTCGGCCTCGGCCCTGGTTGCGAACGGCCCCAGCAGCACTTCGTCCTTGCCGTCCATTTTCACGATATAGAAATTGAAGCCATGCTCGAGCAGCCAGGCCGTGAGGTCGGTGATCGCCTGCAACTTGTGATCCGGTGGGCCGACCAGGATATCCCACTCTGGAGCCGCGATTGCGCCGGTTTGTGACTGGCTTTCGACCACGGCAGGCTTGGCCTTGGGGGCATCGACAGGCTTACCTTCACCGCAACCGGCCAACGCCAACACCACAATTGCCATTGCTACTTTACGCACAGCCCTGCTCCTTTAAGGATAAAGAGGCAACTTTATCATTCACTGTCTATTCTGGCCGTCATAAACGTTGGCTTAAACAATGCGAATGATGTATCGCAGACCTGTATGATGCCGCCATGGGAATTAATGTCGCCTCTATGCGTCCTAAAAGAGGCAGTCACAGGGAAGCGCTTAGCAGTAAGCTACACACATCCGACATCTGCCCTGTCTGAAACATGTGTCCTTAAAAGTAATCAAGGAGAAGTCCATGCTTATACTCACCCGCAAAGTCGGTGAAAGCATAAACATCGGTGATGACATCACGATCACCATCCTGGGCGTCAGCGGCCAGCAAGTACGAATCGGCATCAACGCACCCAAGGATGTTGCCGTGCATCGCGAGGAGATCTACCAGCGCATCCAGGCCGGCCTGACTGCTCCGGACAAAAACCAGACGCCTTGAAGCACCTCAGTAGCCAGCCCTTTCGTTCACTGTAACGGCTGGCGAAAACCCCTTCGCACTGCTCTTGTGCCTGTTGCGTGATCGACTTCACCCATGCGTTCATCTTCGCGGCAAGATGAAACTGTCTTCACGCTCGGAACTTGTCGCGCCATTCTCAGCCGAATCTCTGACTGACACCATGCCACCCGTGTGCGCTCAGGAGCACGTCGATGCGGCCCAGTACTGCGCAGCCATTTCTCTCCACGTCCTGGACCATCGCCCTGCTGATCGGTCTGGCCTTTGTGGGCCTGGAATATGGCCTCAGGCTTGAACTCGCAGGTGCTGATTCCGCGGATCCGCGTTCCTGGCTGGACCTGGCATTGTTACTGGCTGGCTACCTGTTCATGTTCTGTCTCAAGCCCATCCAGAAAGCCGTGCAGCGTAAGTTATGCCAGCACGCCACGCAGAAATCCGCACCGTGATGGCAAACCTTTGGCTATCAGATCGCCGGTATTTACAGGCCTATAACACGGCCTATGCTTTTCTCTGCACGGTCACTGAGAGGCGCTGAAGCAGATGGACACCCTGACCAAAACCCAAATCGAATCCGAACTGGCAGCCCGTCTGCCCAGCTATACGGTCAGTTGCACATTGCACGCCGACGGCACCCTTTCGGCCGTGCTCAGCGGCCCGGAAACCGACCATTTCGCAATCACCGGAATCGTCCGCGCGCATTATCGCGGCGCCGAGGCGATTGCCAGGCTGGCCAATGAAATCCTCAGGGAGATGGTGCTGTCGCGCCAGGGCATGAGGAATGATCGGATGCAGCCGCCGCCTGCCAGCGCAACCTGCGAACAAGGCTAGGACCGCTAGCGCTGCGTGTCAGCCCGCCTCGTTGTGCAAGGACAACCCACCATCAGCGGCGCGCTGCGCGCGTAGCCGCTCATACCCGTCAATCAATGGATGCTCGGTGAGCATGGGCTTGAGGTGTGTCGCGGTCACAACCATCACATCCGCCCCGGCCGCTTCACCGGCGCGAATCCCCACCGTCGCATCTTCAAACACCAGGCAGTCCTGCACCGCCACGCCCAGGCGCTGCGCGCCCAGTACATAACAGGCGGGGTCCGGTTTGCCGACGGCGACATCCTCAGCCGTGACCAGCACCGCCGGCGGCGCGATGCCGGCCGCTTGCAGCCGACGCAACGCCAGCTCCCTGGGTGCAGAGGTGACCAACGCCCATTGATCGCCCGGCAGGCTGTTCAGGAATGCGACCGCACCGGGAATCGCCACCACACCTTCGACATCATTCAGCTCGGCTTCGGTGATCCACTGCGCCTCAGCCTCAGGGTCGACGCCGGGCAGCGCCTGACGCCTGATGGTATCGATCGCACGGGCGCCGTGAATCGTCTTCAAGAAAGCCGCTACATCCAGGCCATGGCGTTCGGCCCAGATGCTCCATACCCGCTCGGCGGCAGCGATGGAGTTGAGCAGGGTCCCGTCCATATCGAACAGAAAGGCGCGGTAAGGGCGGGCAAAAACGGCTGAACCTCGGATGAACACTGCGTGGCTTCCTCGTGGGCGATAACAAATATTCGGCCCGATGCAATCTACGGATCACCTCGGTGCTTGTAAACGTTGCCGACTGCATTACAGCTTTGTAATCAAGCTGTCAGTCTGCAGAGCCCCCTCGCTTCATACAGTGGAGTCGTCAGTCAGCCACACCGGTTGACGCCACTTCCCACTGATGAAAAGGGTCCACCCATGAAACCTGCAAGCACACTCTGCCTGATCGCCGCCAGCCTGCTGATGCTCGGCACCGGCAGTGCCATGGCCGGCACCGTCGCCCCGGTCAAAGCCAATAACGTGGTACTGGTACACGGCTCCTGGGCAGACGGGTCGAGCTGGTCCGAGGTGATCACCCGCCTCCAGGCCGCCGGCCTGCACGTGACCGCCGTGCAAAACCCGCTGACCTCAGTCGCCGACGATGTCGCCGCCACCAATCGCGTACTGGATCAACAGAATGGCCCTACCGTGCTGGTCGGCCATTCCTACGCCGGCACCGTGGTAAGCGACGCCGGGGTCAACCCTAAAGTCAGTTCCCTGGTGTACGTGGCCGCCCGTGCGCCGGACGCCAATGAAGACTTTGTCGCGCTCTCCGCCAAATACCCGAGCATGCCTGTGCGTGCGGGAGTGGAAGACCACGACGGCTACCTCACCCTGAGCCAGGACGCGTTCCTCAAGTACTTCGCCGCCGATGTGCCCCATGCCAAGGCGCTGGAGCTGTACGCCGTGCAGCAACCCATCACCAAGACCCTGTTCAGCGGCCGCACCGTGAATGCCGCCTGGCACACCAAGCCATCCTGGTACGCCGTGTCGACCAACGACCAGACCATCAACCCGGACCTGGAACGCTTCCTCGCCAAGCGCATGAACGCCAGCACCATCGAGCTGCCATCGAGCCACTTGTCGCTGGTGTCCCACGCCAAGGAAATCACCGACCTGATCCTCGAAGCGTCCGGCCGCCAGCCTTAAACCCTGCATTACAAACTTGTCATCAACCTGTTGGTTGGCTGTTCGGGTCGCCTGGTTACCGTGGACTCACTGCCACGACCTGGCAGCCAACCCCTTCAAGAGAGATGCCGTCATGAAACTGTTTATCCTGGGCTTTGCCGCTTTGCTCGCCACCGGTTCCGTGTTTGCTGCCGAACCTGTGATCCACGACAAAACCGGCTTTTTCGTACACCTGGACGTCGCCAAGGTGCTGTCGAGTACCGACACCTACGGCCAATGCGGCATCGTTCCGGCGCAACTCAACTACCTCGACAGCCAGGGCCGCGAACACGTGCTGGACTACCAGGTGCAGGGCATGGGTTGCGCCAGTGACAATTGATCGGTCTACACTGGCGCCACGCATTGAGACAGGGCACTTCCCATGAACATCCTCGTAGTCGAAGACGAACCCAAGGCCGGCAATTACCTGCTTAACGGCCTGCAGGAACTGGGTTACTCCGTGAGCCTGGCCCGCGATGGCGTGGACGGGTTGCACCAGGCGCTGGAAACGCCGTTCGACGTGATCGTGCTGGACGTGATGATGCCGAAAATGGACGGATGGGAAGTCCTGCGCCGCCTGCGCAAGGAAGCCGACACGCCGGTGCTTTTTCTTACCGCCCGCGATGACATTGCCGACCGCATCAAGGGCCTGGAACTGGGCGCCGATGACTACCTGATCAAGCCCTTCTCGTTTGCCGAACTGGTCGCACGCTTGCGCACCCTGACCCGTCGCGGCCCCAGCCGGGAAGAGGAACAGCTGCAGATCGCCGACTTGCAGATCGACGTGCTCAAGCGCCGCGTCACCCGTGGCGGTACACGCATCACGCTGACCAACAAGGAGTTCGCCTTGCTGCACCTGTTCGCCACGCACCAGGACCAGGTGCTGTCCCGCTCGCTGATCGCCTCCCGGGTGTGGGACATGAACTTCGACAGCGACACCAACGTGGTAGACGTGGCCGTGCGGCGCCTGCGCCTGAAAATCGACGACCCGTTCCAACTCAAACTGATCCACAGCGTGCGGGGCATCGGCTACCGCTTCG
The DNA here is from genome assembly GCF_979253585.1 of Pseudomonas sp. AC463. Taxonomy (NCBI): domain Bacteria; kingdom Pseudomonadati; phylum Pseudomonadota; class Gammaproteobacteria; order Pseudomonadales; family Pseudomonadaceae; genus Pseudomonas; species Pseudomonas sp. AC463. The sequence goes on from NZ_CEEDDZ010000004.1 coordinate 298,590, forward strand.
ATACGCAGCCATGAGCAACCGTCGCCACTATTCGCTGACCCTGCGCCTGGCGCTGATTTTCGCCTTGCTGGCATTCGCCCTGCTCGCCACCCTGGGCGTGGCGCTCTACCGCGAGCTGGAGCGCGAACTGATCAAACGGGATGACGCCGCGCTGATCTACCGCGCCGACCAGTTGCGCAACCTGCTCAACGACAGCAACACCCTGGACCTGATCAAGACCAAGCCGGAGCTGTTCCAGAACATGCTGGGCAACAGCGAATCAGTGCTGAGCATCGCCGCACCAGGGCAGAAGCCGTTGCTGCTGGTCAACCCTGGCAATATTGAAATGCCCGCCGTGTCGCCCGTCCCTAAAGACCACGCGCTGGGCTTTGCCGACGTGCACCATTTGCCTGGCATCAATGGCGTACCGTTCGCCACCATCGCCGCGTCCATCGACTCCGGCGACTTGGGCAGCCTGCAAGTCACCACCGGGCGCCTGATGACAGAACGCACCGCAATGCTCGCCAGCTATCGCCTGAGCGTGTTTTTCCTGGCCAGCATTGCGGCCGTCATCCTCGCTGTGGTCAGTTACCTGCTGGTGCACCGTGGCCTGGTGCCGCTGCGGCGCCTGGCCGCGCACACCCAAGGCATTGGCGTGGGCAACCTGGCGGAACGTCTCGACAGCCACGGCACACCCAAAGAGCTGCTGCCGATGATCGACTCGTTCAACACCATGCTCGAACGCCTGGCCAAGGGGTTTGTGCAACTGGGCCAAGTGTCCACCGACATGGCCCACGAACTGCGCACGCCGATCAATAACCTGCTGGGCGAAACCCAGGTCGCCCTGCAACAGCAGCGCAGCGTCGAGAGCTATCAACAACTGCTGGCGTCCAACGTCGAGGAGCTGGAGCGCCTGGCACGCATGCTCGACAACATGCTGTTCCTGGCCCGCACCGACCCCGCCAGCGCCTTGCGCCAACGCCAGGAACTCAGTGCCGCCGAGGAAGTGGAACGCATCGCCGATTACTTTGAAGGCTTGGCCGGCGATGTGGATATGCGCATTCAGGCCGAGGGCGAAGGCGTGATCTGGGCCGAACCGATGCTGTTGCGCCGGGCACTGGCGAACCTGTGTGCCAACGCCATTAAATATGGTGCACCGCGTTCAGAGCTGGTGATCCAGGCCATCCCCAATGCCGAGGGCATCCACCTGAGGGTCAGCAACCACGGCGAAACCATTGCAGCCGAGCATCTGCCACGCCTGTTCGAACGGTTTTACCGGGTGGATGAGTCGCGGGAACGCTCGGCCCAGTCCAATGGGTTGGGCCTGTCGATTGTGGCGACCATCATGCAGTTGCATAACGGGCGCTACGGCGTGAGCAGCGAGGCGGGGGTGACGTGTTTCGAGTTGTTCTTTCCCCGGCGTGAGGACTGAGCAACCTAAGCGCGGTGTTATTTTGCAAAGGTTTGCTTATGACTGCCGGCCCGCACTCGCACTATTCTGCCCCCTGAAGATCCGGCTCAAGGTAGAGGCGGCAGCGGTAATCAATCAGGGAGATTCGGGCATGGAAATACGGTTGGGTTCACTGGAAAAGGGGCTGGCTGAAATGAAAGAAAAGCTGATCACCGTTTCGAGCAAGGCAGACTCCATGGAAAAACACTTTGCAACCAAGGCGGACCTTACGACCACTGAAGCAAACCTGATCAAGTGGTATTTGGCGACGGCATTTGCCATGACCGGCCTGGGCGGCGCCATCACGTTCGGGCTTACCCGGTTGTTTGCGACCTGAGGCTGATCAGGCAGGTCAACTGACCTGCCCGCCCGCTTCAACGACATCCACGGATGTTTGCCACGCAGCCAGCATCGCTACCTTCAACGCCTCGACCACTGTGGCCACCGCCATCGAAGGCTGACCCGAAACAACCACCTGTTCCGGCAAGTAGGGCACATGGATAAACCCACTGCGCACTGCAGTGGCAGCGAGTGCATGTTGCAACAGGTAGAACACCTGGTTGCACACAAAGGTACCCGCCGTTTGCGAAACCGACGCTCCGATCCCCGCCTCGCGCACCGCCTTGACCATCGCCTTGATCGGCAGCGTCGTGAAGTACGCGGCCGGGCCGTCTGCCACGACGGGCGTATCGATCGGCTGCTCACCCAGGTTGTCGGGGATGCGCGCATCATTCACGTTTATCGCCACGCGCTCGAAGGAAATCACACTGCGCCCCGGGCCCAACCCGTTGGCAATCACCATGGCGGGTTGCAACGCGTCGATCAATTGGGTCAGGCACTCGCCCACCGTGGCAAAGGCACAGGGCAGTTGACGCGCAACCACCCGCACATCGACGGCCAGCTGCACGCCATCCAAGCGGCGCACAGCTTCCCACGAAGGGTTTACCAGGTCTTGATCAAAGGGCTCGAACCCCATCAGCAGTACAGTTTGCATCCTGGCCTCACATCAACAGGTAAAGCAGCACAATATTAACCACCAGCATCATCAACGCAGTCGGCAGTTGGGCCTTGATCACCGCGTTCTTGTCCGGCAACTCCAGCAGCGCCGCCGGCACAATATTGAAGTTGGCGGCCATCGGGGTCATCAGCGTACCGCAGTACCCGGAGAACATGCCGATCGCGGCCATCACCGCCGGGTTGCCGCCATAGATCCCGACCAGCACCGGCACCCCGACACCGCCGGTCATCACCGGGAACGCCGCGAAGCCGTTACCCATGATCACCGTGAACAGCGCCATGCCCAATACATAGACCATCACCGCAACCAGCTTGAAGTCCAGGTTGATGTAGGTGGTCGTGACGTGTGCCACGGCCGTGCCCACCCCGGCTTCGTTGAACAGCAGGCCCAACATCGCCAACATTTGCGGCAGCACCATGGCCCAGCCCAGGGCTTCAGTCAGGCGACGCGATTCACGCAAGGCTTGAACCGGCGTATCACGGGTCAACCAGCAGGCTAGACCAAGGGCGATCAGGCAACCGATGCCGAGGGAGACGAAGGTGGTGTTTTTCGGGTCCAGCAGCGGTACACCGCCGATTTCGGTGTGCTTGAGCAATACCGAGCCGATCACCGTGGTCAGCGGGATGGCCAGCGCCGGGATAAACAGCTTGTGCCCAAGGCGGCCGGCACTGGCACGCGAGTCCTTGTCATGCAGCTCGGCATGCGTGCCACGGCCGACGCCGCCAAAACCGGCGATCAACGCCATCACGACCACGCCCGCACCGATGACCACCGACGGCAGGCGCTCACCCACCAAAAACGGAATCGCGAACAGCAGCCAGAACAAGGCACTCGACCAGCGCTTGGGATGGGTGCGATCCAACACGATCATGCCCGCCGTGATCAGCAACAGAACGCCGGCCAGCCAGTACAAGTATTGAATGGAGATGATCATTGCGCGGCCTCCACAGCGGTGGCGACAGGCGTCATCTCGCGGGTCAACCTGCGGTCGAATCGATGCAGGCGAATGGCGTGGATGATAAACGCGCAGATCGCCGTAGGAATGCCCCACACCGCAATGTGCAACGGTTCCACATCAATCCCCGAGCCCAGCAGGAAGGTGTGCATCAGCGCAATCGCACCAAAGGCAACGAAAATATCCTCACCAAAAAACAGCCCGACGTTGTCGGTGGCCGCGCACATCGCCAGCACCTTGTGGCGCAGTTTGTCCGGCAGTTTGCCGTAGCGTTTTTCTGCCGCGCCCTCGGCCATCGGTGCCAGCAGCGGGCGCACCATCTGCGGGTGCCCACCCAGGCTGGTCAAGCCCATGGCGGCCGTGGACTCGCGCACAAACAGATACATGATCAGCAAGCGCCCTACCGTGGCGCGCTCGAACCGTGCGATCCAGTTCTGCGCATGCAGGCGCAAGCCATGGCGCTCCAGCAAACCGATGACCGCCAGGGGTAGCAACAGAATCAATTGCAGGGCGCGGGTCTGAAGGAAACCATCACCCATGGTCTCGAGTATTTTTTCCAGCGGGAAGTGGGCAGCAAACCCGGTAGCGATAGCGGCGGCGGTAACCACCAACAGCGGATTGAAGCGCAAAACAAAGCCAACCACGATCACAAGTACGCCGATCAACGGCCATAAGTTCACAACAGTTTGCATGGCACAAAGGTCCTTTAGTGCGCGCTGCGGCGCCATTACAGCAGGATGTGAACAAAGGGTTCACAGCAGAAGTGGCGTGCAGTCGGCTCGGTTTTTTATTGTTGACCCGGAAGGTCGAGCGTCAGTGGTGGCAACTGTGCTGCCTGGGGGCGGGAGGTGTCCAACAAGAAAAATTGTTGCTGCGGACCAATAAATTTTGTGGCTGATTGAGGGGAGAAACGTGAAATGCAAAAAGGGCCAACCGCTCGGTTGACCCTCCTGCCCCGTACCTGACCGCGTTAGAGGTGCCTGGCGGTCTGCTGCGACACTTCCTGAAGATTCTGCTCGGTGATTTTCTTCCAGTCTTTTTCCATCACCACCTGCATGCTCTGGTTTTGCAGGGTGACCACGTCGAACGTCTTGGCCCCCGGCATTTCGATACGCACAAGCGACTTGCTGCTGACGTCAACCATAAAGAAACCCGGAGTGAACCAGGACCAGAACTCGACGATATGCACCTTCACCTTAGTATCAGCAGCACTTGGCTCGGTCACGACTTCATAGCCCGCTTGCTGGTAGGCCGAGGCTACCGACTCATTGACCAATTGCGCAAGGGTGCGGCCGGAAGGCAACAATACGTCGCCGAGCGCCATGCCGTAACCATTACGCTTGCGAGCGATGGCGCGTTCAGTAATGGATTTATCGGTGACTTCGTCATTTTTCAGCGACGGCGTTGCCGGGTTACGCGGGCTTACCTGGAAGACGCGCTCATCCACCGTACTGATCAGCACCTTCTTGCCATTGCTCGCGTTAGCCTGCACGTTCGCCGGCGGCACAAAATTGACCGCAACCTCCGACCGGCTGGTGACACACCCCGACAGCACCAGCAACGCCGCAATCCCCACCGCTAACCGAACACTCATACACACCACTCCCTAGCGCCATCATGGCTTGACCGGATATCGGCCGAGGGCAATTGTACCTAGATGATGGCATTTCGGTATCGCTAACTATTTAATCAAAACGCCCGCCCCCGCACGTGTACGTTCCTGCCTTAGCCGGTATCTTCGAGGTCAGCGACCTTCACTGAACAAGGGGCAGTACCGGTGACCTCTCCCGCCACACCCACCGCCGAAACCGGCCTTAGCGTACAAACCCGCTTGATCGCCCTGGTGGTTGCCGTGACCTTCTTCATGGAGAACCTCGACGCTACGGTCATCGCCACAGCGCTGCCAACCATGGCGACGGCGTTTGGCGTCACCCCGGTCGACATGAACATCGGCATCACCGCCTATATCCTCGCCGTGGCGATCTTCATTCCGCTGTCCAGCTGGGTCGCCGACCGTTTTGGCGCACGCCGGGTATTTGCCGGCGCAATCATTGTCTTCACCCTCGCCTCGCTGCTCTGCGGGCTGAGCCAAAGTCTTGAGATGTTTGTGTTCGCGCGGATACTGCAAGGCATCGGCGGCGCGCTGATGGTGCCCGTGGGGCGCTTGGCCGTACTGCGTAATACAGACAAGAAAGACCTGGTAAAAATGATCGCGATCATTACCTGGCCCGGCCTGGTGGCGCCGATTCTCGGGCCACTGGCCGGCGGGTTGATCGTCACCCACGCCTCGTGGCCGTGGATCTTTTACGTGAACATTCCGCTTGGCCTGCTGGCGTTGGTCGCCGCCCTGTGGCTGGTGCCGGAAGGCCGCGAAGCGCAGGTGCGCAGGTTCGACGCCAAGGGCTTTGTATTGCTGGCAGGCGCCTGTGTGGCCTTGCTCGGCGGGCTGGAATGGCTGGGCAGCCAGAGCGGCGAAAGGCTCATCCCGGGCTTCGGGGTGGTCGTCGCGGGTTTGGTGCTGACAGTGTGGGCCGTGCACCATTGCCGGCATTACCCCGAGCCGTTGCTGCCGCTGGAAACCCTGCGCATCAATACCTTTCGCGTGAGCATCTATGGGGGCTCACTGTTCCGCCTGGCCATCAGCGCCCTGCCATTCCTGCTGCCGCTGCTGTTTCAAGTCGCCTTTGGCTTATCCCCGGTGGATGCAGGCTTGCTGGTGCTCGCGGTGTTTGCCGGCAACCTGGCGATGAAACCCTTCACCACCGCGATCATGCAGCGTTATGGGTTTCGCAAGGTGCTGCTGGTGAATGGGGTGATTGGCGTGGTGTCGATTGCCGCGTGTGCACTCTTTACCGCGCAGACGCCCTTTGCGCTGATTGCGACCGTGTTGTTCGTGGGCGGATTGTCACGCTCGATGCAATTCACCTGCTACAACTCCATCGGCTTCGCAGACGTGCCCAAACCGCGCATGAGCGAGGCATCGGCGCTGTTCAGCATGTCGTTCCAGCTGGCGATGGGCATGGGCGTGACGGTGGCGGCGCTGTTGCTGCGGGCGTCCATGAGCGTGCAAGGGCATGAGATTCAGGCGCAAGCGGCGGATTTTCGCGTGGCGTTTATCGGGGTCGCGTTACTGGGGATGTTGGCGCTGGTGGATGTGTATCGGTTGCCGGCGGGCGCCGGGGAGAGTGTGCTGACACGCGGCTGAGCGCAGCGCTCGATGCGTCAACACACTCATCGATGAATCAGGCGGTGGTGCTGACCAGAGAGCCCGTGCCGCTGTTGCCCTCATCAGTCACGGCTTTCAACAAGGCCGACGTTACCGTCTGCAAGGCCGCTGAAGTGCTCGCGATCTGCGATTGAGCCGCCGCTACCGCGACGGCCTTGGCGTCTGGGTCCTGGGTGCCAGACTGGGCTTTTTGCAACGCTTGTTGCTGCTGCTGAAGCAGTTGCTGCAACTGTTCAATCTGCTTTTTCAGCTGCTTGACAGTCTCGGAGTCCTGCTTGAGCGGCGCCTCGCCGCCGCCTACACCACCAGCACCTTCAGCACCGGCGTTCATATTGACCTTCAAGCCATCTGCGCTGCTGGTGCTATCGGTTGTTGTGGAATCAACCGGGGCGGCAACGCTTTGACTGCTGGATACAGCGGGAGGATTGCTAATATTGATGAGCATTGCCATAGGTCCGATGCCGAAAGAGTACTGACTGCATCGGCTTGACTGCCAGTTACTTTAGTCGGGGTTTTGCAAAAGCTTTTCAAATCGCGGACAACAAAAAAGGGCCCACCTTTCGGTGAGCCCTTCTAGACCGCCCAGCAGAGCGGATTTTGTTTGGTAGGCGCGATTGGACTCGAACCAACGACCCCCACCATGTCAAGGTGGTGCTCTAACCAACTGAGCTACGTGCCTGCTGTGAGGCGGCATTCTACGGAATTTCGAAGGGGTGTCAACCTCTTTTTTGCAGCTAACCCTATGAATATGCGAATTTTTTATTTTCGGCCGGCACATGCGCCTTTTGCAGGTGGCTGGCAGGCAATTTTCAACTCAGGTAGGATCGGCGCACTCGTAAAAAATATAAAACAGAGGTTCCAGGATGGCGAACACCCCCTACCCCCAGTCGTATTACGCCGCTTCCGCGAATGCCGTTCCGCCTCGCCCGATGCTGCAAGGCGAAGTCGAAACCGATGTGTGCGTGATTGGTGCCGGCTATACCGGCCTTTCCAGCGCGCTGTTTCTGCTGGAGAACGGTTTTCGCGTGACGGTGCTCGAAGCCGCCAAGGTGGGCTTTGGAGCCTCTGGCCGTAATGGCGGGCAAATCGTCAACAGCTATAGCCGCGATATCGACGTGATCGAGCGCAGTGTCGGCCCCCAGCAGGCACAGCTGCTCGGGCAGATGGCGTTTGAGGGCGGCAGGATCATCCGCGAGCGGGTTGCCAAGTATCAGATCCAGTGCGACTTGAAGGATGGCGGCGTGTTTGCTGCACTCAATAGCAAGCACATGGGCCACCTGGAATCGCAGAAGCGCTTGTGGGAGCGCTACGGCCATACGCAACTGGAGCTGCTGGACGAACGCCGTATCCGCGAAGTGGTGGCGTGCGACAACTACGTAGGCGGCCTGCTGGACATGAGCGGTGGCCACATTCACCCACTTAATCTGGCACTGGGCGAAGCGGCGGCCGTGGAGTCGCTGGGCGGCACGATCTACGAGCAATCGGCAGCGGTGCGTATCGAGCGCGGCGCCAACCCGGTGGTGCACACCGCCGAGGGCAAGGTCAGGGCCAAGTTCATCATCGTCGCCGGCAATGCCTACCTGGGCAACCTGGTGCCGGAGCTGGCGGCCAAATCAATGCCATGCGGGACACAGGTCATCACCACGGCGCCACTGGGCGATGAACTGGCCAAAACGCTGCTACCCCAGGATTACTGCGTCGAGGACTGCAACTACCTGCTCGACTACTACCGCCTCACAGGCGACAAACGCCTGATCTTTGGCGGCGGCGTGGTGTATGGCGCGCGCGACCCGGCCAACATCGAGGCGATCATTCGCCCAAAGATGCTCAAAGCGTTCCCGCAGCTCAAGGATGTGAAAATCGACTACGCCTGGACCGGCAACTTCCTGCTGACCCTGTCGCGCCTGCCACAGGTGGGTCGCCTCGGCGACAACATCTATTACTCCCAGGGCTGCAGCGGCCACGGCGTAACATACACGCACCTGGCAGGCAAGGTATTGGCAGAGGCCCTTCGAGGCCAGGCAGAGCGTTTTGATGCGTTTGCCGACCTGCCGCACTACCCGTTCCCGGGCGGCCAACTGTTGCGCACCCCATTTGCGGCGCTGGGTGCCTGGTATTACGGGTTGCGGGACAAGTTGGGGTTCTGACAACAGCGCAAGAGCCGGTGCGCCGGCTCTTTCAACGGTTTTGCCAAATCGCAGACACAAAAAACCCCGGTCTTTCGACCAGGGTATTTGCTATCGGATCAAAGTAGCCAGCGGCTTGCTTTGTGCTTCAAGGCGTTCAGTGGGCCTTGAGGCAGATATGGCGCAGCGGACGGGACTCGAACCCGCGACCCCCGGCGTGACAGGCCGGTATTCTAACCGACTGAACTACCGCTGCGTATCGCTTGACCGGCTGAGCGCAAAACCCTCAACCGTCTTTAAACATCTGATCAATCAGCCTTGGCTGTTCGATCTCAAGCCCGACGAGTCAGACCTGGAAAATATGGCGCAGCGGACGGGACTCGAACCCGCGACCCCCGGCGTGACAGGCCGGTATTCTAACCGACTGAACTACCGCTGCGCGTCGGTGCAACCTTTAACGTTGCGTCTTGCCCCAGGGCAAAACTCTCAAGAAGTGGTGGGTGATGACGGGATCGAACCGCCGACCCTCTGCTTGTAAGGCAGATGCTCTCCCAGCTGAGCTAATCACCCTTTGCTTCGTTGAGGCCGCGAAATTTACGCAGGTAACGAACCTAAGTCAATAGCCTGCTTGAAGTTTTTCTGAAAAAGACAAAATTGCTTCAAGACGGCCACCGGCCCTACTCGCTGTAAATCATCTTCTTGCTCATGCCACCGTCCACCACAAACTCTTGCCCGGTGACGAACCCCGCCTGGCGCGACAGCAACCACGCCACCATCGCTGCCACATCCTCCACCGTGCCCACCCTGCCCGCCGGGTGCTGGGCATGATCGGCATCGCTCAGCGGCTCGGCACGCCGCGCCGCAGGATCACGCGCATCGATCCAGCCCGGGCTCACGGCATTGACCCGCACCTCCGGCCCCAGGCTGATCGCCAACGCGTGTGTCAGGGCCAGCAGGCCGCCCTTGCTCGCCGCGTAGGCCTCGGTGTCGGGCTCCGATTGACCGGCCCGGGTCGACGCCAGGTTGACGATCGCCCCACCATGGGCGCGCAGGTACGGCGCACAGTGCTTGGCCAGCAACATAGGCCCGCTGAGGTTCACCGCCAACACACGGTTCCAGTACGCCAGGTCGAGACTTTCCAGGGTGGTATTGCGCGGGTCGGCCACCGCCGCGTTGCACACCAGCGCATCCAGGCGGCCAAACTGCCCCAGCACCTCGGCAACACCTTGGGCCACTTGTTTTTCGTCGGCCACGTCCATGCTGATAAACCAGGCGTTTTCGCCCAGCACCTTGGACACCTTGGAACCGCGCTCGCGGTCCAGGTCGGTCAACACCACCTGCCAGCCTTCGCTGATCAGCCACGCGGCAATCCCGAGGCCAATGCCCCGCGCCGCGCCTGTCACCAGTGCGACGCGCCCGTTACTGGCGGTTGCAGCTTCCATGGACCACTCGATCACAAGGCAGCCAACCCGCGAGCCAGGTCAGCCTGCAAATCGGCCACATCTTCCAGGCCGACCGCGATGCGGATCAGGCTGTCGCGGATACCGGCGGCTTCACGCTCCTGTGGCGCAAGGCGGCCGTGGGACGTAGTGCTCGGGTGAGTGATGGTGGTTTTGCTGTCACCCAGGTTGGCAGTGATGGAGATCAGGCGCGTCGCATCGATAAAGCGCCAGGCGCCCTCTTTACCACCCTTCACTTCAAAACTCACCACAGCACCAAAACCGCGCTGCTGGCGCTGGGCCAATTCGTGCTGCGGGTGGCTCTTGAGGCCGGCGTAATGCACCTTATCGATACCGCCCTGCTGCTCCAGCCACTCGGCCAGGGCCTGGGCATTGGCGCAATGGGCCTTCATGCGCAGGCTGAGGGTTTCCAGGCCTTTGAGGAAGATCCAGGCGTTGAACGGGCTCAGCGTCGGGCCGGCGGTGCGCAGGAAGCCGACGATTTCTTTCATCTGCTCGCTGCGGCCCGCGACCACACCGCCCATGCAACGGCCCTGGCCGTCGATGAACTTGGTCGCCGAGTGCACGACAATATCTGCGCCCAGCTTCAACGGCTGCTGCAACGCCGGGGTGCAGAAGCAGTTGTCGACCACCAGCATCGCGCCCTTGGCGTGGGCCACTTCGGACAACGCGGCGATGTCCACCAACTCGGCCAACGGGTTGGACGGCGACTCGACAAACAGCAACTTGGTATTGGCCTTGATCGCCGCATCCCAGCCAGACAGGTCCGCCAGGGGCACGTAGTCCACTTCGATGCCGAAGCGCTTGAAGTACTTCTCGAACAAGCTGATGGTCGAGCCGAACACGCTGCGCGACACCAGCACGTGGTCACCGGCGCTGCACAGGCTCATCACCACTGCCAGGATGGCCGCCATGCCAGTCGCCGTCGCTACCGCCTGCTCCGCGCCCTCCAGGGCCGCGATGCGTTCTTCGAAGGCACGCACGGTCGGGTTGGTATAACGCGAATACACGTTGCCCGGCACCTCACCGGCAAAACGCGCGGCGGCGTCGGCGGCGGTGCGGAACACATAGCTGGAAGTGAAGAACATCGGGTCACCGTGTTCGCCTTCCGGCGTGCGGTGCTGGCCGGCACGCACAGCCAGGGTATCGAAAGCTACGCCATCGAGGTCGCTGTCCAACCGACCGGCATCCCATTCCTGACTCATGCTGCCACTCCTTACTCAATTCTTTATTTAAGATACAAAACCGGCCCCTCAGGGCCGGTGTTTACTCAGTTGTTGTACAGGTCGATGATCGCGCTGACCGCCTGGGTCTTGATCTTCGAGGAGTCGTTACGCGCCTGCTCGATCTTGTTCAGGTAGGCCTCGTCGACATCCCCGGTCACATACTTGCCGTCGAACACGGCGCAGTCGAACTCGGCGATCTTGATCTTGCCACCGCCGACCGCTTCGATCAGGTCCGGCAGGTCCTGATAGATCAGCCAATCGGCGCCGATCAGGTCGGCAACGTCCTGGGTCGAACGGTTGTGGGCGATCAGTTCGTGGGCGCTCGGCATATCGATACCGTACACGTTCGGGTAACGCACGGCAGGCGCTGCGGAACAGAAGTACACGTTCTTCGCACCGGCCTCGCGGGCCATCTGGATGATCTGCTTGCAGGTGGTGCCACGCACGATGGAGTCATCCACCAGCATCACGTTCTTGCCACGAAATTCCAGCTCGATCGCATTGAGCTTCTGGCGCACCGACTTCTTGCGCGCAGCCTGGCCGGGCATGATGAAGGTCCGGCCGATGTAGCGGTTCTTCACGAAGCCTTCGCGGAACTTGACGCCCAGGTGGTTGGCCAGCTCCAGCGCGGCGGTGCGGCTGGTGTCCGGGATCGGGATGACCACGTCGATGTCGTGCTCAGGACGCTCGCGCAGGATCTTCTCGGCCAGCTTCTCGCCCATGCGCAGGCGTGCCTTGTACACCGAAACACCGTCGATGATCGAATCCGGACGCGCCAGGTAGACGTGTTCGAAGATGCACGGGGTGAGTTTCGGTGCTACGGCGCACTGACGGGTGTGCAGCTTGCCATCTTCGGTGATGTACACCGCTTCGCCCGGCGCGAGGTCGCGGATCAGGGTGAAGCCTAGCACGTCCAGGGACACGCTTTCGGAAGCGATCATGTACTCGACGCCTTCGTCGGTGTGGCGCTGGCCGAACACGATCGGACGGATGCCATGGGGGTCGCGGAAACCGACGATACCGTAGCCGGTGATCATCGCCACGACCGCGTAGCCACCGACGCAACGGTTGTGCACGTCGATCACGGCGGCGAACACGTCTTCTTCGGTCGGCTGCAGCTTGCCGCGCTGGGCCAGCTCGTGGGCGAACACGTTGAGCAACACTTCCGAGTCGGAACTAGTGTTGACGTGGCGCAGGTCAGATTCGTAAATCTCCTTGGCCAGCTGTTCAACGTTGGTCAGGTTACCGTTGTGCGCCAGGGTGATGCCGTAAGGCGAGTTGACGTAAAACGGTTGAGCTTCTGCCGAAGTCGAGCTACCGGCAGTCGGGTAACGCACATGGCCAATGCCCATGTGCCCGACCAGGCGCTGCATGTGACGCTGATGAAACACGTCACGTACCAGCCCATTGTCCTTGCGCAGGAATAACCGGCCGTCGTGGCTGGTCACAATACCGGCAGCGTCCTGGCCGCGGTGCTGGAGGACGGTTAGCGCGTCATACAGCGCCTGATTGACGTTCGACTTACCGACGATACCGACGATGCCACACATGCGACGCAACCCCTACTTAATGAATCTTGACTGAACACAGCTTACTGAGGCGTTTTGGCCGGTAAGAGGTGTTCCTTGAACGGAAGATCAGCGGGTACGCTGATTCCGCTGGCCAGCCACTGACTGCTCCACCCCAAAATGAGGTTTTTGGACCAATCTGCAACCAATAGAAATTTAGGCACGAGTACCGACTCCTGCCACCACGAATCCTGCTGTACCGGCCCCAGGCTCAACAGCCCGACCGCCACAACCACCAGCAACGCGCCACGCGCAGCGCCGAAGGCCATGCCGAGAAATCGATCGGTCCCGGAGAGGCCGGTGACACGTATCAACTCGCCAATAAGATAATTGACCATTGCCCCCACCAGCAGCGTGGCGATGAACATGATGGCGCAGCCCGCGATGACGCGAGCCGAAGGTGTCTCGATGTATCCGGCCAGGTAGACAGACAGTGAACCACCGAACATCCAGGCTACGACTCCTGCGATGATCCAGGTCAGCAACGACAGTGCTTCTTTTACGAAGCCGCGGCTTAGACTGATCAAAGCGGAGATGGCGACGATTGCAACAATCGCCCAATCAACCCAGGTAAATGGCACGTTTGAGCCTACGGACAGATAAGGCGGCGCATTTTAGCAGAGCGCCGGGCTATCGGTAAGCGGTGATTACGACCGCTTTGCAAATCAGTAGTTTGTGGCGAGCGAACCCGATTTCAACCCCACCACAAACCAATGTGGGAGGGGGCAAGCCCCCTCCCACATTCGATTGCATTCCAGGCTGAAACCCTGCGAACTCAGCCGCGCTCAGGCTGGAATCGGGTCACGAAACCCTTGAGGTTCTGCTGGCGATCCAGCAAGTCCCGCAGGCGATCCGCCTCGGCGCGCTCGATCAGCGGCCCGATAAAGACGCGATTCTTGCCATCGGCGCTGCGGATATAGGCGTTGTAACCCTGGCTACGCAGCTTTTTCTGCAGCGCGTCCGCCCCCTCACGGCTGCCCAGGCTAGCGACTTGAATCGACCAACTGATCGGCAGCCCATTCGGATCGATTCGGCTTTGACCCACATCCGGCTTGCCCGGTGCGGCAGGCTGTGGCGCCACCGGCTTGGGCGCCGGTGCTGGCGCAACGGGCTTGGCAGCCGCGACTGGCGCAGTCGGAGCCGGCTTGACCACCGGCACGCTTGGCTGCACCGGCATCGACGGTGCCTGCTGCGCAGCCACTTCGTCGTCGCTCGGCACAGGCTCTTCTTCCGGCAGGGCCTGGGGCTCGGGCACCACCACTGGCTCAACCTGCACTTGCGGCACTGCTGGCGCCTGGGGCGCAGCCGGTGCTTCAACCACTACCTGGCGCTCTTCATCCTGACGAGAGAACAGCATCGGCAGAAAAATCACCGCCAATGCCACCAGAACCAGGGCTCCGACCATTCGCTGCTTATATGCGCTATCCAGTAATGCCATGTGCAGCTTCCTCCGTGGAGCGCCGGGCCAACCATTCGAGCGCCTCGGCAACACAATAAAATGATCCGAACAACAGAATCTCGTCGTCGGCCGTTGCCACCGCACACTGTGCCTCAAGGGCAGCCGTTACGCTTGCATACGACGCCACCGGCGCACCAAGGTTCTGCAAGGCCACGTCCAACTCGGCGGCCGGGCGGCTGCGCGGCGAATCCAGGGGGGCCACTGCCCACGCCTGGACGCTGCCCAGCAACGGTGCGACCACGCCCTCCAGATCCTTGTCCGCGAGCAGGCCGAATACCGCAAGGCGACGACCGACCGGCGGCGTGCGCGCCAGGCGCTTGGCCAGGTACTCGGCCGCATGTGGGTTGTGGCCCACGTCCAGCAGCAGGTTCAGGCGCTTGCCTTGCCATTCGAATGCACGACGATCCAGGCGCCCGACCACGCGGGTTGCCAGCAATGTCGCCGCAATCTGGTCGGCATCCCACGGCAGATCCAGCAACAGGTAGGCCTGCAGCGCCAGCGCGGCGTTTTCCATCGGCAGGTTCAACAGCGGCAGGTCGCGCAGCTCCACGGCCTGACCGTGCGCATCACGCCCGCGCCACTGCCAGTGCTGGTCACCGATATCGAGGCTGAATTCACGACCGCGAAGGTAGAACGGGCAACCCAGCTCGCGCACCTTGTCCAGCAGGGTGTGCGGCGGGTCGATATCGCCGCAGAGGGCAGGCTTGCCCTGGCGGAAAATCCCGGCCTTTTCGTAGGCCACGGATTCGCGGGTGTCACCCAGGTAGTCGGCATGGTCCACGCCGATGCTGGTCACCAGCGCCAGATCGGCATCCACTACATTGACCGTGTCCAGACGCCCACCCAGGCCCACTTCCAGAACGACCACATCCAGCTGCGCGCGCTCAAACAGCCAGAACGCCGCCAGGGTGCCCATCTCGAAGTAAGTCAGGGAAATCTCGCCCCGGCCCGCATCCAGTGCGGCGAAGGCTTCGCAGAGCTGCTCGTCAGTGGCTTCGACGCCATTGAGTTGCACCCGCTCGTTATAGCGCAGCAGGTGCGGCGAGTTGTACACGCCCACCTTCAGCCCCTGGGCCTGCAGCAGCGCCGCGACAAAGGCACAGGTAGAGCCTTTGCCGTTAGTGCCGGTCACCGTGACGACGCGCGGTGCCGGACGCCCCAACCCAAGGCGGGCCACTACCTGTTGCGAGCGCTCCAGGCCCATGTCGATGGCTGACGGATGCAACTGCTCAAGGTAGGCGAGCCATTCGCCAAGGGTACGTTGGGTCATAGGTTTGCAGGCACCGGCGGCACGACGATCGGCTCGACTTTAGGTGCAACGTACACCGGCGTCGGCAGGCCCATCATTTGCGCCAGCAGGTTACCCAGGCGTGGGCGCAGTTCGCCGCGTGGCACGATCAGGTCGATCGCGCCATGCTCCAGCAGGAACTCGCTGCGCTGGAAGCCTTCCGGCAGTTTTTCGCGCACGGTCTGCTCGATCACGCGCGGGCCGGCAAAGCCGATCAGGGCTTTTGGCTCACCGACGATCACATCACCCAGCATTGCCAGGCTGGCGGAAACGCCGCCGTAGACCGGGTCGGTCAGCACGGAGATGAACGGGATACCCTCTTCACGCAGACGCGCCAGTACCGCAGAAGTCTTGGCCATTTGCATCAGGGAGATCAGGGCTTCCTGCATACGCGCACCACCGGAGGCGGCGAAGCAGATCATCGGGCAACGGTTTTCCAGGGCGTAGTTGGCGGCGCGCACAAAGCGCTCGCCGACGATGGCCCCCATGGAACCGCCCATGAAGGAGAACTCGAACGCCGAGACAACAACCGGCATACCCAGCAGCTTGCCGCTGACGCTAATCAGTGCGTCTTTCTCACCGGTCTGCTTCTGGGCGCCGACCAGGCGGTCCTTGTACTTCTTGCTGTCGCGGAACTTGAGACGGTCAACCGGCTCCAGGTCTGCGCCCAGCTCGTTGCGGCCGTCGGCGTCGAGGAAGATGTCGATGCGGGCGCGAGCGCCGATACGCATGTGGTGGTTGCACTTGGGGCAAACATCCAGGGTCTTTTCCAGCTCGGGGCGGTACAGCACCGCGTCGCAGGATGGGCACTTGTGCCACAGACCTTCAGGAACCGAGCTTTTTTTCACCTCGGAACGCATGATCGAAGGGATCAGTTTGTCTACTAACCAGTTGCTCATGCTTTCTTTCTCCAGTACCGGTGGCTTGAACTCAGCCCCGCGTATGCCCTTGAGCTAAATTCATATGTGGCGATGACGCATGCTGGACGGGGTCAGACGTTCGACCGGCCATTTCCCGCATGCCTCCTCAGCCTTCCAGACAACCTGCCAGTGCAGGGTTGCCACTTCGTTTCCAGGCCACCCACAGGCGGCGCCGGGCTGTTTTACACAGTGGTAGTTATGGACGGCGGCAGACTGCCAGCCGTCACATCACGCGCACAGCCTGCATAAATGCGCGAATCTTGTCGTGATCCTTGATGCCCTTGCCTTGCTCCACTCCGCCGCTGACATCCACGGCATACGGCCGAACCTGCTGGATCGCCGCCGCGACATTTGCGGGGTTGAGGCCACCGGCCAGGATGATGGGCTTGCTCAGCCCCTCGGGAATCAGCGACCAATCGAACGCCTCACCGGTACCACCGGGCACGCCTTCGACATACGTATCCAACAGAACCCCCCGCGCACCACTATAAGCGGCGCATGCAGCGGCGATGTCGTCACCGGCCTTGACCCGCAACGCCTTGATGTACGGGCGCTGGTAGCTTTCGCATTCGTCCGGGGTTTCATCACCGTGAAACTGCAGCATATCCAGCGGCACGGCATCCAGGGTTTCGTTGAGTTCACAACGGCTGGCGTTGACGAACAGGCCCACGGTGGTCACGAACGGCGGCAACGCGGCAATGATCGCCCGAGCCTGCAACACATTCACCGCCCGTGGACTCTTGGCGTAAAACACGAAACCGATGGCATCGGCCCCCGCCTCGACTGCCGCCAGCGCGTCTTCTATGCGGGTAATCCCGCAAATCTTGCTGCGAACGGCTGGCATATCGTAGAAACCTCAGGGGTTGAACCGAGAAAGTCCCGGATGGTAACAAAAGCTTTTCCGGGCGTCAGCCGCCAAGTTCGCTGAAACCTGTGAGGAAGTGTGGCCCGATGAACCGCTCGGGCAGTTCGAACTCATCGCGATACTCCACATCCACCAGGTACAGGCCGAACGGATGCGCCGTCACCCCGCCGGTACGGCGTACGCGACTTTCCAGCACTTCCTTGGCCCATTCGACCGGACGCTCACCGGTGCCGATGGTCATCAGCACGCCGGCAATGTTTCGTACCATATGGTGCAGGAATGCCCCGGCGCGGATATCCAGCACGATCATCTTGCCGTGGCGGGTTACACGCAGGTGGTGGACTTCCTTGATCGGCGACTTGGCCTGGCACTGGCCGGCACGGAAAGCACTGAAATCATGCACGCCGACCAGATGTTGCGCGGCCTCGGCCATGCGCTCGGCATCCAGCGGGCGGTGGTTCCAGGTGATTTCTTGGTTGAGGTGCGCCGGGCGGATCTGGTCGTTGTAGATCACATAGCGGTAACGCCGGGCGATGGCCTTGAAGCGCGCATGAAAATGCGCAGGCATGACCTTGGCCCAACTGACGCTGACGTCATGGGGCAAATTGATATTGGCGCCCATCACCCAGGCTTTCATGGTGCGCTCGGCCTGGGTGTCGAAGTGCACCACTTGACCACAGGCATGCACGCCGGCGTCAGTGCGCCCGGCGCACATCAGCGACACCGGTGAGTCGGCGACTTTCGACAGGGCCTTCTCCAGGGTTTCCTGCACCGTCAGCACGCCAGACGCCTGACGCTGCCAGCCGCGATAGCGCGAGCCTTTGTATTCCACGCCGAGGGCGATGCGATAAAAGCCTGCGGCCGCCATTTCGGCGGCCGCGTTATCTATATTTGCCAAGAACTGAGAGCCTGATGAGTTGCGCAAAGGCGGCCATTATAAAGGCGGCGACTGCATGGCGGGCGCTTTTGTTAAGGATTGATGCGATGCAAATGTGGGAGGGGGCTTGCCCCCGATTGCGGTTTGCCAGTCGACACATCATTGACTGTGCTGCCGTCATCGGGGGCAAGGCGAATCGTCGCACCGCCCCTCCCACACTGGTCCTGCAATGCGCATCAAATGCGGCCGAGCATTTCCTTGGCTTCGCCGCGCTGTACCTCGTTACCTTCGGTCAGCACTTCGGAGAGGATATCCCGCGCACCGTCACTGTCGCCCATGTCGATATAGGCCTGGGCCAGGTCGAGCTTGGTGGCGACTTCGTCGGTGCCCGAGAGGAAGTCGAATTCCGGCTCATCGCCGCCCATCGCTGCGTCTTCAGCGGTGAACGACGGCTCGATAGGCGGATGCTCCAGGCTCTGGGACAGACGATCCAGCTCGGCATTCACATCGTCCAGCTCCGACGCAAAGGCGTCAGGCTCGGCGGCGGTTTGCGGCTCGTCGGCCAGGGACAGATCGAAATCCTCCGGCAGCTCGAAGTCATCGGGTGCCGCAGGCGTCAGGGTCGGTGGCTCGGCCGCCGGCACGTCCTTCATCTGGTCTTCAAGACCCGAGAGGAAGTCGTCGTCGGACTGCGAAGACGTCGGCGCATCCAGCTGCAAGTCCAGGTCGAAGTCCGACAGCTCATCCGGGGTGGCCTTGGCTTCGGTCTGTTCCTGCAGCAGCGACTCGAACGTCGGCTGATCGTCCTTGACCTCGGCTGGTGACGCCGCTTCCAGATCATCCAGGCTCAAATCAAAATCGGTGTCGAACGCATCCGGCTCAGCGGCAGCCGGCTTGTCTTCGAGCAAGTCCTTCACGTACTGGGCGTCGAGGGCAGCCGCGGCGACGGCGGCACTGACACCCGCCGCCAGCACGGCCATGGCTGGGAAGCGGCTCTTGAGCTGCTCGACCTGGGCATGGTTTTCACCATTGGCCACCAGTTGACGCTCCTGGGTGACGAAGCCGTCCTTATCGTTTTGCAGACCGTAGACTTCCATCAGCTTCAAACGCAGGTCGCTGCGCTTGGGCTCATGCTTGATCGCCTGCTCCAACACGTCTGCGGCCTGGTTCAAATGGCCACGGTCGATAAGCGACTGCGCTTGCGCCAGCGCATCGTTGGCGTTTTGCGGCGCAACGGCGACAGCCAGCGGCGCGAGCACGGAAGCAACGGTCGGCACCACCACTGCCGGCTCAATCACCGGTGCCGGCGACGGTGCGGCAGCCAGCTTGACGCTCGGCGGCGGCACTTCCAGGCCTTCAAAGCTGTCTGGCGGCAGGTCGTGGTCGATATTCGAGGTGAACACCGGCTCTTCCGCCAGCGCCCGCGCCATGCGCAGGTGTTTTTCTTCCTCGCGGCGGGCATTGCGATGGCGCGCCCACAACAGCAGGAGCAACAGCACCAGCAGGCCTGCGGCACCACCCACCACACCCAGTACGACTGGATTGGTCAGCAGGTCGTTGAATTTACCTTCAGTGGCAGCAGGTGCGGCGTCCGGCTTGATCGGCTCCGGCGCGGGGGCGGCTGCAGCCGGTGCAGTTTCGGGCGCTGCCGGAGTGCTCGTTGCAGGTGCGCCAGCCAATTGAGCGGGCATTGCCGCTGTGGCCTGCCCAGCAGGGTCAACTTTTTCCGCTTGCAGACGGGCCAGTTGATCGTTTTTCAGTTGAATCAGTTTTTGCAGTTTGTCCAACTGGCTTTGCAGGTCGGCCGCGCGGCTTTTCAGCTCGGCGTTGTCACGGCGAGTGGTGTCGAGTTCTTCCTGGGTCATTGCCAGCTTGTCGCTCAGGGCCTGGCTGTCGCCGGCATTGCCCTTCGCGCCCTTCTTGGCCGCTTGTGCCGAGACCAGGCTCAGGTTGTCCTTGGCATTGGTAGTGGCCGGTGCATTGCCGGCCTCGGTGCGCCGGGTGGCGTCGAGTTGCTGCTTGCCCGCCACTTGGTTGGTCGCCGTGCGCCGGCCCTGACGCCAGGCGGCGTTCTGCGCGGAGACTTCGGCAATCGCCTCGGGTTGCGGCAGGCTGGTGGCTTGTACGCGATCGGGGAGACGCAGCACCTGACCGGTTTTCAGGCGGTTGATATTGCCGTCGATAAAGGCATCCGGGTTAAGCGCCTGGATAGCCAGCATGGTTTGCTGGACCGACGCACCGTTGCGATTCTTTTCAGCAATTTCCCACAAGGTATCCCGAGCAGTCGTGGTGTGCTGGGCAGGTTTGGCGGCGGCCGGCGCAGTCAAACGCGGTGCCGGCGCCGAAGCGCTGGCGGCAGGAGTGGGTGCCGATGCAGGTGCCGACTGATCAAACTTGGCCGGATCAAGCAGCACGCTGTAGTCGCGCATCAGGCGGCCATTGGGCCATTGCACCTGCAGCAGGAAACGCACATAGGAATCGGGGAGAGGCTTGCTGGAGGTGACGCGCACCACGCTACGGCCGCTGGGGTTGACCACCGGTGTAAACGTCAAGTCATTGAGAAACGCCTGGCGGTCCACACCTGCATCCACAAAGGCCTGGGAGGACGCCAGGCTCGGCGTGATCTCGGCAGCCGTGAGGCCACCGACATCGAGCAATTCGATCTCCACCGACAACGGCTGGTTCAACTTCGACTTGAGGGTCATCTCCCCCAGCTGCAGCGCCTGCGCCATACCGGAGGACAGCGCCGAGGCGGCCGCTATTGCTAACACCAGTTTGCGAACTTGAACCATAGCCTCATCCTTTGTTTGAACACTCCCCGGCCTGCGAGAAGGTTGGTAACCGCTGCCATAAGGCATGGCGAGCCGATAGGTCACCGACACGCTTCTGTTCCGCTTCCGGCCAAGCATAGCGCCTGGCTAGAATCAATCTACAAATTGCCGCCAAGTATCTTTTACGCAAGGTCTTTTATCAACAACTGCGCCAGCTGCACAGCATTAAGGGCTGCACCCTTGCGTACGTTATCTGACGTCAGCCACAGATTTAGTTCCGCCGGGTCATCCACGCCTGCGCGCACCCGGCCAACATAGACTACATCCTGGCCGACCGCATCGCCCACGGCGGTGGGGTAATCACCCTCCTCCACCCGTTCGATACCCGGCGCTGCATCAAGTACACGGTTGACGGCGACCAGGTCGACCGCCTGGCCCAATTGCAATGACACAGTCAGGCTATCGCCAAAAAACACCGGGGCTTGAACGCAAGTTGCGGAAATCTTTAGCAAAGGAGTTTCCAGCACCGCGCGCAGTTCGTGAATCAGACGTTTCTCAAGAGAGGTATGGCCTTGGGCATCTGGCGTACCGACTTGGGCCAACAAGTTGAAGGCCATCTGCCGATCGAAAAATTGCGGCTCCAGCGGACGCACATTCAGCAACTCGGCCGTTTGCCGGGCCAGTTCACTGACTGCTTCACGGCCTTGGGCCGACACCGCCAGGTTGGCGGTGACGCTGACGCGCTGGATATCCAGCAAGCCGCGCAAGGGCGCCAGGACCACCGCCAGGTTGGTGGCGGACGGGCTTGGGCTGCTGAGCTGGAACGGTTTTTTCAGACCTTTGAGCACGTGCGCGTTGGCTTCCGGCACCACCTGGGGTGCCTGTTCGGCAGGCAAGGCGCCAGACAGGTCGATCACCGAACAACCCGCTGCGGTGGCACGCGGCGCGAAGCTCAAGGTCACCGCCGGGCCGGCGGCGAAAAACGCCAGCTGCACTTTGCTGAAGTCGAACTCATCGACTTCCTTGACCCGCACGTTCTTGCCGCGAAATGGCACCGACGCGCCGGCGGAGTTGTTGCCGGCCAGCAGGTACAGGGTGCCCACCGGGAACGCCAGCTCTTCGAGAATCTGCACCAGGGTTTCACCGACGGTGCCGGTGGCGCCGATCACGGCGATTTCAAAGGTCTGGGTCATGGGAGCTGCCTCGGGCATTGCGGGGGGAGCGGCACTTTACCGGGTGGTTGGGGGTGAGGCAATTAAGCTGGGTTTTGTGGTGGGGCTGAGGGCCCTATCGGGGGCAAGCCCCCTCCCACACTTGAAGGTATTTACAATTCAAAATGTGGGAGGGGCGGTGCGACGATTCGACTTGCCCCCGATGAGGGCCTCAAGGGCAATAAAAAACCCCATGCCTGTCACCAGAGCACGGGGTTCTTCAAAACCTGGCAGCGATCAACGCTCCAGCAAAATCCGCAGCATGCGACGCAACGGCTCAGCCGCGCCCCACAGCAGTTGGTCACCCACGGTGAACGCACCGAGGAACTGGCTGCCCATGTTCAGCTTGCGCAGACGGCCAACTGGCACATTCAGGGTACCGGTGACCTTGGTCGGGCTCAGCTCCTGCATGCTGATATCGCGGTTGTTCGGCACCAGCTTGACCCATGGGTTGTGCTGGCTGATCAGCCCTTCGATATCGGCGATCGGCACGTCTTTGTTGAGCTTGATGGTGAGCGCCTGGCTGTGGCAACGCATGGCGCCGATGCGCACGCAGATGCCATCCACCGGGATCGGGCTCTTGAAGCGACCGAGAATCTTGTTGGTCTCGGCCTGGGCCTTCCACTCTTCGCGGCTCTGGCCGTTCGGCAGTTCTTTGTCGATCCACGGGATCAGGCTGCCGGCCAATGGCACGCCGAAGTTCTCGGTCGGGTAGGCGTCGCTGCGCATGGCTTCGGCCACGCGACGGTCGATGTCGAGGATCGCGCTGGCCGGATCGGCCAGTTGATCGGCGACAGCGGCGTGGGTCGCGCCCATCTGCTTGATCAGCTCACGCATGTTCTGCGCGCCGGCACCGGAAGCTGCCTGATAGGTCATGGCGCTCATCCACTCGACCAGGCCGGCTTCGAACAAGCCGCCCAGGCCCATCAGCATCAGGCTGACAGTGCAGTTGCCGCCGACGTAGTTCTTGGTGCCAGCATCCAGCTGCTGGTCGATGACCTTGCGGTTCACCGGGTCGAGGATGATCACCGCGTCGTCCTGCATGCGCAGGCTCGAGGCGGCGTCGATCCAGTAACCCTGCCAGCCGGCTTCGCGCAGCTTGGGGAAGACTTCGCTGGTGTAGTCGCCACCCTGGCAGGTCACGATCACGTCGAGGGTCTTGAGCTCGTCAATGCTGTAGGCATCCTTGAGCGGAGCAATGTCCTTGCCCACGGACGGCCCTTGGCCACCCACGTTCGACGTGGTGAAAAACACCGGCTCAATAAGATCGAAATCCTGCTCTTCCAGCATCCGCTGCATGAGCACGGAACCGACCATACCGCGCCAACCGATCAGACCTACACGTTTCATCGCAACTACACCTTGTTAAAAAGTGGGCCGCCTTGCAGCAACATCTGCAAGCGGGCCCGAGAGATTACAGATTCCGCAGCGCGGCGACTACTGCGTCGCCCATTTCTTGCGTACCCACCTTGGTGCAACCCTGCGACCAGATGTCGCCGGTGCGCAAACCCTGGTCCAGCACCAGGCTCACGGCCTTCTCGATGGCGTCGGCCGCTTCGCTCAGGTTGAAGCTGTAACGCAGCATCATCGACACCGACAAAATCGTCGCCAGCGGATTGGCAATGCCTTGGCCCGCGATGTCCGGCGCCGAACCGTGGCAAGGCTCGTACATGCCCTTGTTGTGGGTGTCCAGGGACGCCGACGGCAGCATGCCGATGGAGCCGGTGAGCATCGAGGCCTGGTCGGACAGGATGTCGCCGAACAGGTTGTCGGTGACGATCACGTCGAACTGCTTGGGCGCACGCACCAGTTGCATGGCGGCGTTGTCGACGTACATGTGGCTCAGCTCGACGTCCGGGTAGTCCTTGGCGACTTCTTCAACGATCTCGCGCCACAGTTGGCTGGAGGCCAGTACGTTGGCTTTATCCACCGAGCAGACTTTCTTGCCACGCACGCGCGCCATGTCGAAACCGACACGGGCGATACGGCGGATTTCGCTCTCGCTGTACGGCAGGGTGTCGTAGGCCTGGCGTTCACCATTCTCCAACTCGCGCACGCCACGTGGCGAGCCGAAGTAGATACCGCCGGTCAGCTCACGCACGATGAGGATATCCAGGCCCGCGACCACTTCCGGCTTGAGGCTCGAAGCATCAGCCAGTTGCGGATAGAGGATCGCCGGGCGCAGGTTGCCGAACAGGCCCAGTTGCGCGCGGATTTTCAGCAGGCCGCGCTCAGGGCGGATGTCACGTTCGATCTTGTCCCACTTCGGGCCACCCACGGCGCCGAGCAGCACGGCGTCGGCCGCACGGGCGCGGTCCAGGGTTTCGTCGGCCAGGGGCACGCCGTGCTTGTCGATGGCCGCGCCACCGATAACGTCGTGGCTCAGTTCGAAGCCCAGGCTGTACTTGCTGTTGGCGAGTTCCAGGACCTTGACCGCCTCGGCCATGATTTCCGGACCAATACCGTCGCCAGGGAGAATCAGAATCTGCTTGCTCATGGGTTCCTCATTTCATCAAGCGACCCGCCCGTGGGCAGGCCGGAAAAATTGATCAGCGCTCAGCGAAGACCACCAGCACGTCGGTGCTGAAGGTGCCGTCGGCCTGAATTTCGTAGTAGTCGCGTACTTCCTGGCCCATCGCCTTTTGCAGCTCGAGGATTGCTGCGCGCAATACCTCGGGCGTACGCATGCGCTCGACCCAAGAGGTGTATTCCAGGCGCAGGCGCTGACGACTGCTGGTGCGCACATGCAAGCCGGATTCGCTGAGCTGCTGCATCCATTCGGCGGCTGAGTAATCGCGCACGTGGCTGGTGTCGCGCAGCACTTCGACGGTTTGCAGGTAAGTGTCCAACAACGGGCTGCCCGGTGACAACACGTCGACGAAGGCCGCCACGCCGCCCGGCTTGAGTACCCGGCGCACTTCACGCAGGGCCAGGCCGAGGTCGCTCCAGTGGTGGGCCGAGTAGCGGCTGAACACGAAGTCGAACTCGCCATCGGCAAACGGCAGGCGTTCGGCGGCGCCGTTCACGGTGCTGATGTTGGTGAAGCCGCGATCCTGTGCAGCCCCAGCCACTACGTCGAGCATCTGCTGGGACAGGTCGTAGGCCACCACTTCTTTAACCAGCGGCGCGACGTGAAAGCTGACATGCCCGGCGCCGCAGCCCAGATCCAGTAGCCGTGCACCGCTCTGCCCGGCCAGTTCGGCCTGGAGCAGCGCGAATTCGGTGCCTTGGGCGTGCACGGCACTGCTCAGGTAGGCCGAGGCTTGCTCGCCGAATTGCTTTTGCACGACTTGGGTGTGGGCGGTGGTGGTCATGGTGGTTTTCCTTGGGTTTTGTGTTGTTAACACTGGCCTCATCGGGGGCAAGCCCCCTCCCACAGGAGAGCGCATTTCAACTGTGGGAGGGGGCTTGCCCCCGATAGCGGCCGTCCTGCCTACATCAATCGCGAAACAACCAAGGCTGGCTAGCCCGGTGCCTGGTTTCAAACGCAGCAATCGCATCGCCGTCCTGCAAGGTCAGGCCAATATCATCCAGGCCATTGATCAGGCAGTGCTTACGGAACGCATCCACTTCAAAGTGATACACCTTGCCATCCGGACGGGTCACGGTTTGCGCGGCCAGGTCGACGGTCAGCTGGTAGCCCACATCGGCTTCCACCTGCTTGAACAGTTCATCGACTTCTGCGTCGGTCAAGATGATCGGCAGCAAGCCGTTCTTGAAGCTGTTGTTGAAGAAGATGTCGGCGTAGCTCGGCGCGATGATGCTGCGAAAGCCATATTCTTCCAGGGCCCACGGCGCGTGTTCACGGCTGGAGCCGCAGCCGAAGTTTTCCCGCGCCAGCAACACGCTGGCGCCTTGGTAGCGCTCGGCGTTGAGCACGAAATCCTTGTTCAGCGGGCGCTTGGAGTTGTCCTGATAGGCGTAGCCCACGTCCAGGTAGCGCCACTCGTCGAACAGGTTCGGGCCGAAGCCGGTGCGCTTGATCGACTTCAAGAACTGCTTGGGGATGATCTGGTCGGTGTCCACGTTGGCACGGTCCAACGGCGCGACAAGACCTGTGTGTTGGGTAAAAGCTCTCATCGGGTATTCCTCAGATCAATTCGCGAACGTCGATGAAACGACCGTTGACGGCAGCCGCAGCGGCCATGGCCGGGCTGACCAGGTGGGTACGGCCACCGGCGCCCTGACGCCCTTCGAAGTTACGGTTGGAGGTGGACGCGCAATGCTCGCCCGACTCCAAACGGTCCGGGTTCATCGCCAGGCACATGGAGCAACCCGGCTCGCGCCATTCAAAACCGGCTTCGAGGAAGATCTTGTCCAGGCCTTCTGCTTCGGCTTGCGCCTTGACCAGGCCCGAGCCCGGCACCACGATGGCTTGCTTGATGGTCGAGGCCACCTTGCGACCCTTGGCGATGACGGCTGCGGCGCGCAAGTCTTCGATCCGCGAGTTGGTGCAGGAACCGATGAACACGCGGTCCAGCTGAATATCGGTGATCGCCTGGTTGGCTTTGAGGCCCATGTACTTCAAGGCGCGCTCGATGGAACCGCGCTTGACCAAATCAGCCTCTTTGGCTGGGTCCGGCACGTTCTGGTCCACCGCCAAGACCATTTCCGGGGACGTGCCCCAGCTGACTTGCGGCTTGATCTGCGCGGCGTCCAGCTCAACCACGGTGTCAAACACCGCGTCGGCGTCGGAGACCAGGTCTTTCCAGGCTTCAACGGCGGCATCCCAATCGGCGCCAGCCGGTGCGAATGGGCGACCTTTTACGTATTCAACGGTTTTCTCATCCGCCGCGACCATGCCCACGCGGGCACCGGCTTCGATGGACATGTTGCAGATGGTCATGCGGCCTTCGATGGACAGGTCGCGAATCGCGCTGCCGGCGAACTCGATGGCATGGCCGTTACCGCCGGCGGTGCCGATCTTGCCGATCACGGCGAGCACGATGTCCTTGGCGGTCACGCCAAAGGGCAACTTGCCTTCGACTTTAACCAACATGTTTTTCATTTTCTTGGCGACCAGGCACTGCGTGGCGAACACGTGTTCAACCTCGGAGGTACCGATGCCGTGGGCCAGGGCACCAAAGGCGCCATGGGTGGAGGTGTGGGAGTCGCCGCAGACCACGGTCATGCCCGGCAAGGTTGCGCCCTGCTCCGGGCCGATCACGTGGACGATGCCTTGACGCACGTCATTCATCTTGAATTCGGTGATGCCATATTCGTCGCAGTAATCGTCGAGGGTCTGCACCTGCAAACGCGACACGGTGTCGACAATGGCGTCGATCCCGCCCTTGCGCTCCGGGGTGGTCGGCACGTTGTGGTCCGGGGTGGCGATGATCGAGTCGACGCGCCAAGGCTTGCGCCCGGCCAGTCGCAGGCCTTCGAACGCTTGGGGCGAGGTCACTTCATGGATGATGTGACGGTCGATATAGATCAGCGACGACCCATCATCGCGCCGTTTCACTTCATGGGAATCCCAAAGCTTGTCGTAAAGCGTTTTGCCGGCCATCAGTCGGTCCTCATCAGCGGTATTTCATGCGCCGGGCTTTTCAATAACCCTTTGGCTTGTGAGGCTGATGGTATGGCGCTACATTAAATAACTCAAATTCATATTTTTTATGCTTTGGATTACCAACTGGAATACCACCATGGACCTGGCCAACCTTAATGCCTTTATCGCCATCGCCGAGACCGGCAGCTTCTCCGGCGCCGGTGAGCGCCTGCACCTGACCCAGCCGGCGATAAGCAAACGCATCGCCGGCCTGGAGCAACAATTGAAGGTACGCCTGTTCGACCGCCTGGGCCGCGAAGTGGGCTTGACCGAGGCCGGCCGTGCCCTGCTGCCGCGTGCCTATCAGATCCTCAACGTGCTGGATGACACCCGCCGCGCCCTCACCAACCTCACCGGCGAAGTCAGCGGCCGCCTCACCCTGGCCACCAGCCACCATATCGGCCTGCATCGCCTGCCGCCGGTGCTACGTACCTTTACCCGGGAATACCCGAATGTGGCGCTGGATATTCAGTTTCTCGATTCGGAAGTGGCCTACGAAGAAATCCTCCATGGCCGCGCCGAGGTGGCCGTGATTACCCTGGCACCCGACCCGCACCATCTGGTGCGGGCAACCCCGGTGTGGGACGACCCGCTGGATTTCGTGGTGGCGCCGGAACACAGCCTGACCCTCAATGGCCGCATCAGTCTGGCCGACATTGCCGGCCACCCGGCGGTTTTCCCGGGGGGCAACACCTTTACCCACCATATTGTGAGCAAATTGTTCGAGGCTCAGGGCCTGACGCCGAACATCGCGATGAGCACTAACTACCTGGAAACTATCAAGATGATGGTGTCCATCGGCCTGGCCTGGAGCGTTTTGCCGCGCACCATGCTCGATGACCAGGTGGCAAGTATCGCTTTGCCGGGCATACAACTCAGTCGCCAGCTAGGCTATATCGTGCACACCGAAAGGACGCTGTCGAACGCTGCGCGGGCCTTCATGAGCCTATTGGATGCACAGGTCGATCTGCCAGGGATACCGGCATGAAGCTGTGCGGCCTCAAGTTCTGAATAAAACCGCGCCGAACGCCCATTGAGCGAAGGCCCTTTGATAATGCGCAACCCCGTCGATTCCGTCCCACCCTTGCCCCGCATTTACGCCCTTGACCCCCAAGAGGCGGAGCAAAGCTGGGACAGCGCCCCGCAGCTGCTGGCCGCCCTGAATGCTGCCCGGCTGGGCGCCTGGTGCTGGGAAATCGACAGTGGACGCATCAGTTGGTCACGGGGTACCCAGGCGTTGTTCGGCTACGACCCGCGCCAGCCGCTGCCCAAGGACCTCGACTACCTCGACCTGCTCGCACCGCAGGACCGCGCCCGCGTGGTGCGGGCCTTTCACGCCGTGCTGGCGGGTGAGCCGTTCGAGCAGGCCATGCATCACCATATCCAGTGGCCGGACGGCACTCATCACTGGCTGGAAATCAACGGCAGCCTGGCGCCGGACAAGGCCGGCCGGCGCCGCATGATCGGCGTGATCCGCGAAACCACGCGCCAGCGCGAGCGCGAGCACGCCCTCAGCCACTCGGAAAAACGCTTCGCCACGCTGTTTCACCTGTGCCCCAACATGGTCCTGTTGACGCGCCAGTCCGACGGGCTGATCAGCGAAGCCAACCAGTATTTCGAGATGCTCTTCGGCTGGCCGCTGGCCGATGCCATCGGCCGCACCACCCTGGACCTGGGCCTGTGGCGCCACCCCGAGCAGCGCGCGCAACTGGTCAAGGCCACCCAGCGCAAGGGCCAGCCCATCACCATGGAGGTGCAGTTTTGCGCCAGTAACGGGCAGATCCACGATGGCACCCTCAGCGCGCAAAAGGTCGAGCTGGAGGGCCAGGCGTATTTGCTCAGCACTTTCCTCGACACCACTGAACGCAAAAACGCCGAGCAGGCCCTCAAGGACAGCCAGGAGCGCCTCGACCTGGCCCTGGACTCCGCGCAACTGGGCACCTGGGACTGGCACATCCCCAGCGGCATGCTCTACGGCTCGGCCCGCGCCGCCCAATTGCATGGCTTGCCCGCCGAGCCCTTCCACGAATCCTTCGAGGCGTTTTTCGAGGGCATGCCCAATGAAGAGCGCGAAAACATGCGCAACGCCTATCGCACCCTGCGCGAAGGCCCGGCCGGCAACTACCAACTGACGTACCGCGTGCAAATGGAAGATGGCGCCTCGCGCTATCTGGAAAGCCGCGCCCGCCTCTATCGCGACGACCAGGGCGTGCCGCTGCGCATGGCCGGCACCCTGCTGGACATCACCGACCAGGTCGAGCGCGAACAACGCCTGAGCGCCTCCGAAGAGAAATTCGCCAGCCTGTTCCAGGCCAGCCCCGATCCGATCTGCGTGACCTGCCTGGGCAGCGGCGAATTTATCGAGATCAACCCCGCCTTTACCCAGACCTTCGGCTGGACGGCCGCCGAGGTGATCGACAAGAGCGCCGAGCAGATCGGCCTCTGGGACGAGTCCAGCAAACGCCTGCAACGCATCGAACGGGTGATTCGCGAACAGGCGCTCGCCAATGTCGCCATCGTGGTGCATCACAAGGACGGCCAGGCGCTGACCTGCGTGATCTCCAGCAGAATGATAAAAGTGGGCGACCAGCCCTGCATCGTCACCACCCTGCGCGATATCACCCAGCAACAGCGCTCGGAGGCGGCGCTGAAGGCCAGCGAAGAGAAATTCGCCAAGGCCTTCCATTCCAGCCCCGACGCAATTTCCATCACCGAGCGCGACACGGGCCGCTACGTGGAGGTCAACGACGGCTTCTGCCGCCTGACCGGCTACCGCGCCGACGAAGCCATCGGCCTCACGCTCTACCAGATCGGCATCTGGGCCGACGAAAACCAACGCTCGGCGCTGCTGGCCGAACTGCAGATCAAGGGCCGCATTCATCACCTGGAAATGCTCTGGCACAACAAACGTGGCGACGTGCTGGCGGTGGAGGTCTCGGTGGAGCCCATCACCCTCAACGAAACCCCATGCCTGCTGCTGACCGCACGGGACGTGAGCCTGCTGAAAAACGCCCAGGCGCAGATCCGCCACCTGGCCTACCACGACCCGCTGACCAACCTGCCCAACCGCGCGCTGTTGATGGACCGCCTGAGCCAGCAGATCGCCTTGCTCAAGCGCCACAACCTGCGCGGCGCCCTGCTGTTTCTCGACCTTGACCACTTTAAACACATCAACGACTCCCTCGGGCACCCGGTGGGCGACAGCGTGCTGAAAATCGTCACCGCGCGCCTGGAAGCCAGCGTGCGCATGGAGGACACCGTGGCGCGCCTGGGCGGCGACGAGTTCGTGGTCCTGCTCAGCGGCCTGGACGGCACACGCACCGAGGTCAGCCACCAGGTGCAGGAACTCGCCGATACCCTGCGCGAGCTGCTCTCGGAGCCGATGTTCCTCGATGGCCACCGCCTGCAAGTCACACCGAGTATTGGCGTGGCCTTGATTCCGGACCATGGCTCAACCCCGGCCGACCTGCTCAAGCGCGCCGACATCGCCCTGTACCGCGCCAAGGACTCGGGGCGCAACACCACGCAGATGTTCCACAACAGCATGCAAAAAACCGCCAGCGAACGGCTGCGCATGGAAACCGACCTGCGCCTGGCCCTGGCGCGCGGCGAGTTCAGCGCGCATTACCAGCCACAGGTGGATGCACGCGGCAATCGGATCGTTGGCGCCGAAGCCCTGGTGCGCTGGCAGCACCCACAGCTGGGCGCGCAGTCGCCGACTGAATTTATCAAGGTGCTGGAGGACAGCGGGCTGATACTGGAGGTGGGCACCTGGATACTCGACGAGGCCTGCGCCACCTTCGCCCAGCTGATCGCCGATGGCCTGGTGGACCCGCTGAATTTCAGCCTGTGCGTCAACATCAGCCCCCGGCAGTTTCGCCAGAACGACTTCGTCGAACGGGTGGAACGCAGCTTGCGCACGCACCACTTGCCCTTCAGCCTGTTAAAGCTGGAGATCACCGAAGGCATCGTGATTCAGAACCTGGACGACACCATCAGCAAAATGCGCCGCCTGAAAAAGCTCGGCATCAGTTTTGCCATGGATGATTTCGGCACCGGTTATTCGTCACTGACCTACCTCAAGCGCCTGCCGGTGGATGCACTGAAGATCGACCAATCGTTCGTACGTGACGCGACGCACGACCCGAACGACGCGGAAATTATCCGCGCCATCGTGGCCATGGCCCGCAGCCTGAACCTTGAGGTGATTGCCGAAGGCGTCGAGACGCTGGAGCAACTCGCCTTTCTGCAGGGGCTTGGTTGCCATTTGTATCAAGGGTATTTGCACAGCCGGCCGTTGCCTGTGGAAGGTTTCAGGCGGCTACTGGTATAGCGCCTCCCACCAGTTTTATCGCCCGGTAGCCGGAGTTGTTCCACTGCGACGCCGCCAGCGCCATTTTGTCGCCATATAAGTCAAGTTTGCCGTTGATCACCGCCACCGAGTGTTCGCTGCTTGCCAAGGTGCCCAACGCACCGTCGGCCAGCTCCTGGGCGGTACTCGGCCGAGTGAAGGCATATAACCCCAGGCGCCGAAAGGCCTCCCCCGGATACTCGCCATTGTTGAGCGTCTCCATCGCCACCTCAAAACTCTCTTGGGCACGGAACTCGTGATTCTCCCGCTGGGCCCGCTTGGCACTCACGGCATACAAGAAGTTCGCATCCTTGATCAGCTGTTCGTCAGAGCCTTTGAAGTTGGAACCTTGCTCGGCTTGTTTCAGCTCATCGTGAGTCAGACGCAGCGAGTAGCCATCACGCATGGTCACTTCGTAGCCGTCGGCGGTCTCGCGGATGTGTTTATAAATACTGGTCGGGTTCTGCCCGAACTTCATCATCGCCGCCTTGATCGCCGATATGGTCACGCAATTGCCTTCGAACCCCTGATAGAAGCCAACCCAGATATCCGTTGGCGGGACACCCACCGCCACCCCGGATACGCTGACGCTGCCGGGCGCAATCGAGCGGTCATCATCGACAACATCATCCCCTGTGAGCATGTAACCGTAAGTGCGCCCCAGCAGCTCGGGCTTCCCGCGGTCATGCTTGACCCCCTCCAACACCAGCGCGGCGGCGAAGCTTTGGGTATCAACCACGCCCACCGCGCCTTTGGCGCGCATCTGGTCGGAGCCGACGTGCTGCATGAAACCCACCATGCCCATGCCCTTGAGGACTCGCTGGGGCGTTTCACCCTCAAGTGTCTTGGCCAGGGCCGCATCGAAACCATTGCTCATCGAGGGGCGAGGCCCTTCCAGCTGCTTGCGCTTGACGAACGCGGCGAAGATAAAATTGGCGTCATTTATCGCAGCAGGGTCATCGCCGTCGAACCTTGAGGCTCCCGTTGCAAGCTCTAGCTCATCTTGAGTCAGATGCACTTTGAAACCGTCCTTCATGATCACCTCATACCCTCCCGCAACAGGCGTGACGTGATCAAATACATCCACTGGGCTTTGACCGAACCTGAGCATCATCATCTTGATAACTGCCGCGTGGGTACTGACATCAAAATACTCGCCAAAACGGCGTTCAGTGGCGGTAAATGCATTAATGATGCCTTCGGGGTATTCCCTGTTTCCGCGAGCAGAAGCATGCAGCGCCAGAACATTCCCATTGGGACAATTTGCCCCACCAACACCCGGGTTGTTATCAGTCGATAGCGAGCCTTCGGTATTTATTATTTTTATTACAGGCGCAAGGCCGGCTGAAATAGAACTCATCATTTCCAATACTCTTACGTAAAAGTTAATGAACACACACCCGCGACGGGTATTACTTCAATGCAATGGCTTCACCGCGCCTCGGCGCCCTGCCCTTTTTTCCATAAATCTCTTCAACACCGTCGATCACAGCCACTGAATGACCCAGCCGATTGACCATACCCACCATTCCTTTGGCTAAAGTACCCACAGGAACTCGGGTTATGTGCTGCTTTAATCCCAATCGCAATAAACCTTCACCGTTGCGATATTCATCTTCACCGTCGTTCAGGCTATGCAGTGCAGCCCGGAAACCAGTCCTCGCATAACCGTCGTTATTTTCCAACTGGGCTCGTTTGGCGCTTACAGCAAACAAAAAATGCGCGTCCTTGAGCATTTCTTGATCACGGCTGACAAACTTCGAACTTCGCGCGCCTTCGGCCAACTCGCGACGGCTTAAATGCAGGGTGACCCCGTCGCGCATAACGACCCGATAACCATCCCCCTCTTTCTTAACCTCCTTAAAGATATCCGTCGGACTTTGACCAAACTTCGCCATGGAAGCCTTAATGGCTGAAACCGTCACGCAGTTACCATTCGGGCCCTGGCGAAAACCTTTCCAAATGTCATCGGGCTTGGCGCCATTACGCTTGCTCGAGAGATCGGGAAGATCGCTTTCCTGGGGATCCGTTTTTGGCAGGCTGGCTGGCAGTGTCTGCACCGTTGGGCTGGGTACAGGGGAAACCTGAGGCTCGACGCATGACTCTCGGCCTCCCCACACACTCCGCAGCCAGGTAAAAATCGGAGTGAGGCGGTGAAAAAAGCTCTGGAACACAGTCAAAATGTCCGCGCCGCCAGCAGCGCCGGCGTGTACCTGAGGCGCATTGTTGCCGGTTGATATATTGACCTCCCCGGGGGCACGCTTAACTGTTATCGCGGGGCAGGCATCAAGTGGTTGATAGCCGTGACCGCTCACTGATCCACTATTAATCGTCAGACCGGACATACACTCCTCCTTATAAAGTCCCCCCTCGACAATGGCTGCCAAAAGGGGACCTGATCAAGACCTGGCCAACTTAAGCCGGAGTCCGGCGACCGCGGCTGGAACGCTCGAACGTGTCGAACCTGTTGCGGTTGCGACTATTGAAAACATCGTTCGAACTGTCATCGGCAGGCCCGGGGGATGTCAGGTCGCGCTTGGGGCGAGTGCCTGGCGTTACATCAGGCTGTGGGGTTGCAGGCGTGGTATCCACCTCAGGCGTAACCGGCGAGCGTGACGCTAGCGGGGTTTTGCTCTCGGGTTTTGGCGTATCCGGCGTGTTTGGCACGATCGCTGGTTGGCTGCCGGCCTTGGATTTATCCGGCGTGCTCACCACCAACGTGGGTTGGCCGTCGGTCTTGGGTTTATCCGGCGTGCTCACTACCAACGAGGGTTGGCCGTCAGTCTTGGCTTTGTCCGGCGTGCTCACCACCAACGAGGGTTGGCCGTCGGTCTTGGGTTTATCCGGTGTGCTCACTACTAACGTGGGTTGGCCGTCAGTCTTGGCTTTATCCGGCGTCCTCACCACCAACGAGGGTTGGCCGTCGGTCTTGGGTTTATCCGGCGTGCTCACCACCAACGTGGGCTGGCCGTCAGTCTTGGCTTTGTCCGGCGTGCTCACCACCAACGAGGGTTGGCCGTCGGTCTTGGGTTTATCCGGCGTGCTCACCACCAACGTGGGCTGGCCGTCGGCAGTGTGTTTGTGCCGAGTCACATTCACCTCAGGATGATGCAAACCACAATTAATCACCTGGACCGTCATATTAATGTCGGACTTCTGTTCGTTCCGCCGCCCAGCATCCTGAGTTATTCCTGGCACGTCGCGGGGCGATGTTTTTGTCGCCCTGGCGTCCTCTGGACGCAGTGTGAGGTCGTTGCGTGGGACATCCGCCGATTGAGGCTTGGCCCCTGGCAACACCTTCGGCAGCGCACCTGCCGGCGAAAGCACTGTGGATTTAATTTCCGCCGGCCGCTTCAGGTCAGGCTTAGTCTCCGTCGCGACCTTCGGCAACACCGGGGCTGTCGTCGCGGCTTTTTCCGGCGTCGCCGTTTCTGGCAATGTCGCACCAGGCTTGCCCGCCAACGAAGCCTTCGGCTGCTTACCCGCATCGGTGGGCAGGCTCGACACAATATCCTTGCGTAACTGCGCTTTAACCTCGGCTTTTGGCGCGCCTTTCAATTGCCCATCGGCTTCTGGAAGTTTTTTTGCCGCAGGGTCTGAAGCCAATGTCGAAGCAGGGCTGGCTGCAGGCGTCGATTTAGACAAAGCCCCCGCGTCAGGCATCGGCTGGGGCAGTGCACCCTGGCCCGTCCAATAGCGTCGGAGCGCCCGGAAAACCGACTCAATCATGTCGAACAACTGATTCAGTGCCTCCCTGCTCACCACAACCTTGCCATCTTTCGAGCCGTCGCCTTTATCAATAATCAGTGTATTGGCAAATGCCTGGGCCAATAGCGGGTCCCGCGCCTTATCAACTATGGGCTTCTCCTGAGCCTGAGCCTGGGGCAGATAGTTAGGGTTCATGGAAACGGAATTATTAATGGGCAGATTAGACATACAGTTTTCCTTACTAAGTGTCTCTCCAAGCCGGCGAACGACCTGAGAAACTTCGACGCCATAGGGATTTAAAAACAAGTACGAGTGTTCGTACTCCCTACTTTCGTGGGCCCTCAGGACTTTGAGTTCCGACAATTCCACTTCACATCAGGAAACCAATACAGAACCCGGGAAACCTTCCTTATGAACAAGCGCTAAAAACCCGGAACCGCCTTGCTGCGCGAACAAGCATCGACGATATAACAAGTAACACTCAGCTAGAACGAAATTTACTGAAACCAGTAAAACCCAATAACCCAACACACCTATGTTAGTTATCGCGTGCGCACATAGCGCATTCCGACACACACTTAAAAACCCATAAAACTCTTGCATCAGTAAAACCGCTACAACACCATTTATTACACACACGAAGAAACCACTCAACCCTCAAGCAACGCCGAACAGCTTATTCCAGACATGAAAAAGGGCGCCTAAGGCGCCCTTTAAGTTAAGCATTGAAACGTAGGTATATATAAAGTAAGTATTACGACGTAAGCGCTTCGGGTTGTTGAGCATCCAACCCCAACAAACGTCCTACCTGCATCAAGTCCGTTTCGCGGCGCATCGCAGTAAACAACTCCACCGCCTCGGGATAATTACGCGTCAACATCGCCAACCACTGCTTCAACCGGCCAGGCGCTTGTCGCTCCGTCAGTTGCTCCACTGACTGGCGCCAGAACTCTTGAAGCATCGGCTGCATCTGCGCCCACGTCATCTCCACGACTTCTTCCCCAGCCCGGGCCGCAGCGATCTGCCGGGCCAGGTCCGGGCGCGCCACCAGG
Organism: Pseudomonas sp. AC463; assembly: GCF_979253585.1. NCBI lineage: Bacteria > Pseudomonadati > Pseudomonadota > Gammaproteobacteria > Pseudomonadales > Pseudomonadaceae > Pseudomonas > Pseudomonas sp. AC463. The sequence continues at coordinate 335,651 of NZ_CEEDDZ010000004.1, forward strand.
CCGCGACCGAGCATGATGTCTTCGACACCACTGATCTCACGGCAGCGTCGCCAGTCTTCAACGCTCCAGATATCACCGTTGGCGAACACCGGCACCTTGACCACCTCCTGCACGCGCGGGATCCACTCCCAGTGCGCCGGCGGCTTGTAGCCATCGGCCTTGGTGCGCGCATGCACCACAATATGCGCCGCGCCACCTTCGGCCAGGGCCGTGGCGCACACCAGCGCACCGTCAGGGCTGTCGAAGCCCAGGCGCATCTTGGCGGTCACCGGAATATGCGCCGGCACCGCACGGCGAACATGCTCGACGATCTGGTTGAGCAGCTCCGGCTCCTTGAGCAGCACTGCACCGCCCCGGGACTTGTTGACGGTCTTGGCCGGGCAGCCGAAGTTCAGGTCGACCACCTGGGAGCCCAGCTCGCAGGCCAGCGCGGCGTTTTCCGCCAGGCACACCGGGTCGGAACCGAGCAACTGCACGCGCAGCGGCACGCCGGCAGCGGTTTTGGCACCGTGCAGCAATTCCGGGGCGAGCTTGTGGAAGTAGGCAGGCGTCAGCAAGCGGTCGTTGACACGGATGAACTCGGTCACGCACCAGTCGATACCGCCCACGCGGGTCAACACGTCCCGCAGGATGTTGTCGACCAACCCCTCCATGGGCGCCAAAGCAATTTGCATGGAAAACACTCAACAAAAATCGTGGCGCAGTTTACTGGGTTTCCTACGGCAACCGTTAACCCCCTGTCAGGGCGGGGCCGTAACCGTCGAGAAACTCTGCGGGCATGCGCTTGGGTTTGCCGGAGGACAGTTCGATGCAGACGAAGGTGGTTTGCGCGCGTAGCAGGGTCACGCCGTCACGCGGTCGCACCAACTGGAAACGGCGGGTCATCTTCAGGCGCTGGTCCCAGTCGACGATCCAGGTGGCCAGTTGCAGCTCGTCGCCTTCGTAGCCCGCCGCCAGGTAGTCGATCTCATGGCGCACCACGGCCATGGCACGGTCCAGGCGACGGTATTCGGTGAGGTCCAGCCCCAGGCGCTGGGAGTGGCGCCAGGCGCAGCGCTCCAGCCAGGACACGTACACCGCGTTGTTGGCGTGCCCCAGCCCGTCGATGTCTTCAGGGGCGACCTGCAGATCGATGATAAACGGCGTTGCCAAATCCCAGCCCATGCGGTGCTCCCAGTCGATTAATGTCGGCGGGGGGCAGTGTATCAGGCGGTTTGCCGCGCCTGTAGACGACAACCGGCCAACAGCACAAGCACAGCGTCGATCACTCGCGGGTCGGCCAGTACTTTCTGGTGCCCGCCCTGCTCCAGGCGCAGCAGGCGGCTGTCGAACCAGGCGTCGTGAATGGCCTGGGAGGCCTTGACTGGCACGAAGGTATCGTCTTCGGCATGCACGATCAGGCCGGGGATGTTCATTTGGTAGTGCGCCACGTCCAGGTGCTTGAGCGGCATGCCGAAGGTGTGTTCCACCTCCTGGATAAACGCCGAGCGGGCCCGCGCCGGCAAACCGACCATGCGGGTGAAACCGCGCAGCACATCGAGGAAACGTGACGGCGCGGCGATACTCACCAGTGCCTCTGTACGCAACCCCAACTGCACCGCCAGCATCGCACTGGCGCCGCCCATGGAATGGCCGATCACGGCGTGCAGTGGCGGCAGCTCGGCAGCCGCTTCCAGCATCGCGCGGGCAAACAGCAGCACATGCGCTTCACGCCCCGGCGAGCGACCATGGGCCGGGCCATCAAGGGCAATCGCCGAATAACCGTTATCCACCAAGGCAGTGATCAGGCTGGCGAACTGGGTGGGCCGTCCTTCCCAACCGTGCATCAAGAGCACCGCCGGCCCCTGGCCCCAGCGCAGCGCCGAGAGGCCGAAACGCAAGGTAATGCGCTCCGATTGCGCCAGCAGCGGCAATTCCCAGTCACGCGGCGGCAGGTCGCGCGGGGTCATGAAGGCACGCCGCATCTTGTTGGCCACCGCGTGCGGCGCCAAGTGCCCCAGCGTGCCGTTGAAACGACGAACCCAGGTTAACGTGCCCATGGTGCAAGCCCTCTGTTAGCGTACGGCCGACTTGGCGGCGCGCAATACTCGGTCCGACAGCTCGCCCGGCCCCAAGGCGCGGGCCAATGCCAGGCCACCGATCATCAGCGCCATGTCCGCCAGGGCCTTGTCGGTGTCCTCGGGGCTGGCGGCGAGCTGGGCGGCCATCAGCTCAACGTGTTCGTTGAGTGCTTCACGGAAGGCGTCCGGCAGGCGCGCCATCTCGCCCACGGTGGCCGGGATCGGGCAGGCCTGGGCGGTTGAGTCGCGGTGCTTGCGCGACAGGTAAAACGCCGCCACCAGGCCCCGACGCTCTTCGCCGGTCAGCTGGGCGTCCATGTCGTCGATGGACGCACGACGCCGGGCCAGCAACTGCGTGAAGGCTTCCAGCATCAGCGCGTCTTTACTCTCGAAATGCGCGTAAAACCCACCGACCGTCAGCCCCGCAGCACCCATGACTTCACCTACGCTCGGCTCGGCCGGGCCACGCTGGATCAACGCAGCGCTGGCGGCCTGCAGAATACGTTCGCGGGTTTGCGCTTTTTTATCGTTCATCATTGCCTCCGTGTTTCATGGGTTGAATATTATTACCATAATAATATTTCGCAAGCGAGAAGCATGACCGCCGGTCAGAACAGAAGATGGGGATTGAGGAGGGAGTTGGCCAAACGCCAGACAAACAAAAGGGCCATTCAATAATTGAATGACCCTTAAAAATCCCGCAGAGCGGGTAATCGTGGCGTCCCCTAGGGGACTCGAACCCCTGTTACCGCCGTGAAAGGGCGGTGTCCTAGGCCACTAGACGAAGGGGACA